>NZ_VIUG01000003.1:0-361070 GCF_007828255.1 Pseudomonas sp. SJZ078
AAAAAGGCGATCCAGAGATACGGCGATTAGCACACATTGCCGCCATGACCGCGTCTCGCTCGCCTCACTGGAAACCCTTTTACGAGTCGTACCTGACCAGAGGATTTTCAAAAACCCAAGCGTTGGTGGTGCTCGCCCGCAAGCTTTGCCGAGTGGCATTTGCCCTGATGAAAAATCAGGACGAATACCAGCCGAAGCCTATGTTGCAGGGTTGTCCTGCTGCTGGCGACGGCGTTGTATTTCCCGATCTTCAAGACCCTGGCCCACTACGCCAACCCGGCCATCGACCAGGCAAGTCGCCAGGCACCGATCAGCGTGATCGCTGATCCGGCCACCTGCACCTTCCAGTTCGACCCGGTGGGCAAGGCGCGCTTCGACAGCCCATGCGACAAGGTCAAGACGTTCCTGGTCAAGCAAGGGCTGCCCTACAGCAGCGTCGCGGCACCGGCGGGCAGCCCGGTGCAGGTCAACGTCGGTGATGTGAAGATCGAGGGGTATGACGAAGCCGCCCTGCGCGGCGCAACGACCCTGGCGGGCTACCCGCAAAAGGCCGATACCCAGCAGATCAACCGACCGATGATCGTCGCCTTGATCGTGGCGCTGATCATCATCTCGGCGATGTGCTACGGCCCGCTGGCGGCACTGATGGTCGAACTGTTCCCGACCCGCATCCGCTACACCTCCATGTCCCTGCCCTATCACATCGGCAACGGCTGGTTCGGCGGCTTCCTGCCCACCGTGTCGTTCGCCCTGGTGGTCTATACCGGGGATATTTTCTATGGGCTGTGGTACCCGGTGGTGATCACCGGTGTGAGCCTGGTGGTGGGCATGCTCTGCCTGCGGGAAACCAGGAACGTGGACCTGGACAAGAACTGAGAAACGGCTGCTTCAGCAACATCTGTGGCGAGGGATTTATCCCCGCTGGACTGCGAAGCAGTCCCGTTTTGACGGTTGCTACGCAACCGAGCGGGAGCAAGCTCCCTCGCCACAAGGTCTGGTTCCAGACCAAGCCATCAGTGCACCTGATGGCTTTTGACCGTACTTTCCACCAGATCCAACATTTGCCCCAACGCCCAGGGCTTGGCGATGAACGACGCGTGGTGCTTGATCCCGGCGCTTTCCGGCGTTTCGTAGCCGGACATGATCAGCAGCGGTATCTGCGGCCAGCGATCCCCGGTCAGGTTCGCCAGATCCGCACCATCCAGGTTACCCGGCATGGTGATATCGGTCAGCAACAGATCGACAAAATCCGCATTCTGCTCGAGGAATGTCAGCGCCGAATCGGCGCTTTCCCGAGGCTCCACGACAAACCCTTCGTCTTCCAGGATTTCACACAGGAATTCCAGAATCGTCGGGTCATCCTCAACAACGAGAATCAGACGCGTGGTGGCCTGTCCGTCGCCCTTCGGCATCGAACTCATAAAGTGACTCTCCTTGATCCCGGCAATTGGTTTCGCGGTTTCAGCCGCTCTGCAAGTTATGAGCGACGCCCTTGCGAGAAATTCATTCCGAGTACAAACCGGCCGCCGAACGTCATTCCAGACACTCCGTTGCAACGCAGCGCAACGCTTTATCTGTATATCCATACAGATAAAGCTTGCCCCCAAGCCAATCCCTGACCATGCTATCGCCCCATGAAACCTGTCAGGGAAAGGGCGTTATGCGGTTGTACCTGTGTGAGAAACCGTCCCAGGCCAAGGACATCGCCGCCGTGCTCGGCGCCACGCGGCGCGGCGACGGCTGCTGGCTGGGCGCGAACGTCACGGTGACCTGGTGCATCGGCCATCTGCTGGAGACCGCCCCGCCCGATGCCTACGATGCCCGCTACAAGCGCTGGGTACTGGCCGACCTGCCCATCGTGCCGGCGCAATGGAAAATGACCGTCAAGCCAAAAACCGCCGGCCAGTACAAGGCGGTCAAGCGCCTGCTGGGGGAAGCGAAGGAACTGGTGATCGCCACCGACGCCGACCGGGAAGGCGAAATGATCGCCCGGGAACTGGTGGAGCACTGCCGCTATCGCGGGCCGATCCAGCGGCTATGGCTGTCGGCCCTCGACGAAGCCTCGATCCGCAAGGCCCTGGCCGCCCTCAAGCCGGGCGCCGAAACCTTCAACCTGTATCACTCGGCCCTGGGTCGCTCCCGGGCCGACTGGTTGATCGGCATGAACATGAGTCGCCTGTTCACCTTGCTGGGGCGTCAGTCCGGTTACCAGGGCGTGCTGCCGGTAGGCCGGGTGCAGACACCCACCCTGCGGCTGGTGGTGGACCGTGACCGCAGCATCACCGACTTCGTGCCGGTCGCCTACTGGGCCATCGATGTGCAACTGCGCCACGACGGCACCGTCTTCACCGCCCAGTGGCGCGCCGATCCGGACGCCTGCGACGACCAGGAGCGCTGCCTGAACCAGGCCCTGGCGCGCGATGCCGCCCAGGCCATGGGCAACACCGATACCGCCTTGGTGACCAAAGTGCGCACCGAGCGCCTGCGCGAAGCAGCGCCGTTGCCCTTCGACCTCGGCACCCTGCAGGAAATCTGCTCGAAGAAGCTCGGCCTCGGCGCCCAGGAAACCCTGGACATCGCCCAGTCGCTCTACGAAACCTACAAAGTCATCACCTATCCCCGCAGCGATTGCGGCTACCTGCCCTTGAGCCAGCACAGCGAAGCCCCCGCCATCCTGGCTGCCCTTGCCCAGGCCGATCCGGGCCTCGCACCGCTACGTGAACACCTGCAACCGCAACGCAAGTCCCGGGCCTGGAACGACGCCAAGGTCAGCGCCCACCACGGCATCATCCCCACCGCCGCGGCGAAGAACCTCGACAAGCTCGCCGGCAAACAACGGGCGGTCTACACACTGATTCGCGCACGCTACCTGGCGCAGTTCCTGCCCAACCATGAATACGACCGGACCCAGGCCGACTTCGACTGCGCCGGCCAGGCGCTGCGGGCCGTGGGCAAACAGATTGTCGAGCCCGGCTGGAAACGCGCCTTGCCCGAAGCCTTGGCTCCGGCCAAGGGCCGGGAAGCCGTGCAACCGCAAACCTTGCCGGCACTGGCCGAAGGTCACGAGTGTGGCGTGGACGACGTGACACTCAAGGACCTGTGGACCCAGCCTCCCAAGCCGTTCACCGAAGGCGACCTGATCAAGGCAATGAAGAACGTCGCCAGACTGGTGGAAGATCCACTGCTCAAGCAGAAGCTCAAGGACACCACCGGCATCGGCACCGAAGCGACCCGGGCGTCGATCATCCAGGGCTTGCTCGATCGCGGCTACCTGGTGAAAAACGGCAAGGCCTTGTCCGCCACCCCGGCGGCCTTCAGCCTGATCGACGCCGTTCCCCGCGCCATCGCCGACCCGGGCACCACCGCGATCTGGGAGCAGGCGCTGGACATGGTGCAAAGCGGTGAGATGAGCCTGGAGGAATTCGTCACTCGACAAGCCGCCTGGATGAGTAAGCACATCGCCCGCTGCCAGGGCATGAGCCTGACCATCAACGGCACGGCCGGCCCCGCCGGACGTGGCGCAACCCCGTGGAAAAACAAACGCAAGCCGGCCAAGCGCAAGGCTGCCGGCGCGCCGCGCAAAGCGACAAAAGCCAAGACAACCTGAGCAAAGCCAATACCCATGGGCCTCCTGTTCTGACAGACCGAGTCACTCGCGCCGAGATTTCTCATACCCAAAACATTTTGTCCGACAATATGTAGTGACCAAAAATAATCACTACAAAACCGTTGACGACGTCGATTTGCCCTTGCATGATGCAGACGTCTCCCCGATCGGGAGTACAGGTAACCGTTTGAGCAAGCTCGTCTGACCGCCGAGCTGTTTTTTGGATAAGGGACTGCCCACAAGGCAGATTGAAGGTGCTGACCTGGCATGACCGTCCGGTAACAAGGACGAGAAACGTCGGCGAAGGTCCTCATGACGCGCGTGGTCGACCCTCGAAAGTTGACACTGCCTTAAGGTTCTTCGCTGTTTCTCTTCGTTGTAGCGCATTTGCGTAGCAGCCCTTCGATAGCACTACACAACCGATGCACGACCCCGTCGAAGTCTGACGGACGAACGCTGACGGCCTGGTTTCGGTAGCAGGCAGGCACTTACCGAGAAGCGAAATCTTTGCGAACCACCAGACAGATCAACCAAATGGTCAAGGGGCTTACACATGAATCTGAACAATCAACCATCTATTGATGAACTGGCTCGCATGTTCGCAGCACACAAGGACACACTCGACAGCCATATCCTGTGGATCAGCAAGACAGGCCAGGTCCATATGGACTGCCTGTCGCCCTACACCCACGAAGACGAGTTCGAACGGAACCAGCAAGACCTGTGCGCCCGACTGAAGATGTACCGTCGCGGCCAAGGCTACGTGGGCAAAAAGGCTGCGGCCGACAAAGACTTCATCGGTAGTGTGCTGCAGACGCTGACCCACGCCTGGCAGTCGATGCAAACCACCTCTGAAGTCCGGGTCATCGACCGCTTCTGCTGAGTGCACTCAAGACAAAGGGCCCGTTCCTGAACAAGGACGGGCCCTTTGCTTTTATCAGAACACCGACCAGCCAATCCGCTGGCTGAGCAACTCCAGCGCCGCCATGCCGGCCAGGGAGTTGCCGGCGGCGTTGAGCTCCGGCGACCAGACACACACCGTGAAGCGCCCCGGCACCACAGCGACAATTCCGCCGCCCACACCGCTCTTGCCTGGCAGGCCAACGCGATAGGCAAAATTGCCGGCCTCGTCGTAAAGCCCGCTGGTCGCCATGATGGAGTTGACCTGCTGGGTCTGGCGGGCGCTCAGGATCTGTTCGCCGCTGTGCTTGCAGAAGCCGTCGTTGGCCAGGAAGCAGAATGCCCGGGCCAGGTCGATGCAGCTCATTCGCAGCGCACAGTGACTGAAATAACTGCGCAACACCGCTTCCACGTCGTTATGGAAATTACCGAACGATTGCATCAGGTAAGCCATCGCCGCGTTCCGGGCGCGGTGCTGGTACTCCGACTCAGCGACCTTGCCATCCACCATCACTTGGGGATTGCCCGACAGGCGTCGCACGAAATCACGCATCGACAACGCCGGGGCGGCGAAACGCGACTGGTTGATATCGCAGATCACCAAGGCACCGGCATTGATGAACGGGTTGCGTGGGCGACCGCGCTCGAACTCCAGTTGCACCAGGGAGTTGAAGGGCTGGCCGGACGGCTCATGGCCCAGGCGCTCCCAGATGGCTTCGCCGGAATGCTCGATGGCCTGCACCAGGCTGAATACTTTGGAAATACTCTGTACTGAAAACGGCGTTTCGGCGTCACCTGCGCAATACAGCTCGCCATCGTTGCCATACACGGCAATGCCCAACTGATTGCCAGGCACGCTGCCCAGGGCCGGAATGTAGTTGGCCACCTTGCCCTGACCGATCAGGGGGCGAACCGCATCGAGGATCTCGTTCAACAGTGCTTGCATGTGCGGGGGTCCAGTCATTCCCCGTTCGAGTGCGGGGATACAGACCCTAGACGCTGGTAGGCGGGATCAGAGCACACTGAGCCTCAAACAAGCTCCTGTGGCGAGGCCCGAGCGCTTCGTGAGCGTTGTGCGATGCTTGCGCGAAAATCCAACGGTCTATAGTTCAAAGGATGAGCCCGCAGGAGGACACGATGCGTCAGATCATGCAAAAAGAACCCTGGCGGGCATCGCCGCCCAAGCCGGGGCAGCACGAGAGCGAGCTGGAATGGGGCTGGCTGGTGATCTACAGCGAAGGCGAGCCACGCTTCGAGTTCGTCAGGGAACGCCCTTCGGACGAACAGATCCGCCACCGCAAGGGTTGTCGCGTCACGCTCGGTGCGGGATGAGCCCGCCCGTCACGGCTTGATATCCGGCAACGCCACTGCCCGATTCGCCAGCTGCGCCTCCACCAGGTTGCCTTCGATTTCTTCGTCCAGGTAATACACCGGTGCCAGCACTCCGCTCAGGGGATGCTTGAGCGACTTGAACCACGCCTCATCGAAGGCGGCACTCAGGCTTTTGCGAATCTGCGCTTCCATTTCCGGCCGCTCGCCTTCGTGGATGATCGCCCGAACGCCTGCCACACCCACCGAAATCAATGCCCCCGCGGCCTTTCCGGCCACGGCTGCAGCCGCTCCGGCCGCGCCTCGAGTGGCGAATTGGGCTTCGATTTTCTCGCTGGTGCGTTGCGCCACCGTGGCGATCACCGCATCCGACGGGCCCGCCCCCGTGGTGGCGGCTTTGTTGATGTGGTCAATCAACGCGGCGTAGGCCGGCAGGGTATTCAGCGGCTCAGTGTGGACCATCTCATACAACGAAGCATTGCGCGCCGCCGGCGGGCCCAGATTGATCGCGGGAATGCCGTGCAGACGCCGGTTCATCAGTTCATTCGGAATTTGCTGCCGCTGTGCGATCACCCGCACCTGCTGATCGAGCAGGCGCACGTAATAGCTGGTCGCGGCGGCCCTGATGGCTTCGGGATCGATCTCCACGGCCACCGGTTCCAGCACCTGCTCGCGGTATTGCTCTTGAAGATAGAGCGCCAGGCGGTTGGAAGCAGAATCCGCTTCGCCCTTGGCACTGGCGGCATACCAACTGACCCTCACCGCCATCCATTCCTGGGTCCAATAGCTGCTGAACCACGGGATGAATTCAGCCTCGGTCCGTTCGTACACCAGCCCCCGCCAATGCTCCATCGACCCTCGGGCATAGACTTCGGCTTGCCCGACAGCGCTTTTGGACGCAGCGATGATCTGCTGGTCGACCTGCCGCCAGGTGTCCTGAGAGACCGTCACCGCATTCGCCGACCGGCCGCGCTCTGTCGTGGCGCACCCCGCCAGAGCGATCAACACGGCCAGCATCAGCGAACGCAGCACGATCGCGCCACTCCGGATTCATCTCATCCATGGCATTGAGTATAGGTGGCAGGAAACAACCAAGCTGACCCACCGCTCTCGCGAGCAGGGTCGCTCTCACAAAAACCTGTGGGAGCGAGCCTGCTCGCGATGGCGGCGGTGCAGTCAGCAAGCTAACCTCAGCCCAGCGCTGTATCGAGAAACATCATCACCGCGAACCCCATCATCAAGCCCAGGGTGGCCGGGGTTTCATGGCCGTTGCGGTGGGTTTCGGGAATCACCTCGTGGGACACCACGAAAATCATCGCTCCGGCCGCCAGGCCCAGGCTGATGGGGTAGGCCACGGCCACGCCCGACGACATGCCCAGGCCGATCACCGCACCCAGCGGCTCCATCAACCCTGAACCGACTGCGATCAATGCGGCACGCAGGGTGCTGATGCCGGTGACTCGCAATGCCATGGCAATGGCGAGTCCTTCGGGAATGTCCTGAATGGCGATCGCCGTGGTGAGAGGCAGGCCGACCTTGAAATCTCCGTCGGCAAAACTGACGCCGATGGCCATGCCTTCCGGCAGGTTGTGCAAGGTAATCGCGAGCACGAACAACCAGACGCGATTGATACGCTCGGCTTGGGGTCCGCGCCGTCCGCTCAATTCATGTTCATGGGGAATAAACCGGTCGAGACCGATCATCAGCGCAACGCCCAACCCCAGGCCGAGCACCACGACAAACGCGGCGAGCAACTGATTGCCGCAAATCACCTGGGCGGCTTCGATACCCGGCAATATCAGCGAAAAAGAACTGGCCGCCAACATCATGCCGGCGGCGAAGCCCAACATGATGTCCTGGGTGCGCGAGGAGATGTCCCGCAACACCACGGCCATGATTGCCCCCAAGGCTGTGGCGGCAAACCCGGAGGTCCCGCCCAGCACCGCATAGCCCAGATGGCGAGGGTCGGCGCCCACCAATGCGTTATAGCCGCTGTAGAGCAACAGCACGGCGACCGCCGCCAGCCCGAGCCAGAAGCTCGCACCCAGCAGCAGGTTGCCTTGCAGGGGATCCAGCCAGGTACGCCAGGGCGATCGGATCCGGGAAGTCGGCTGGTCCATCAAATATCCTTACAGGCTTTAGTCAGGGCCAATGGAAGGTTCAGCGAGGAAGCGAGGGAGCCCGGCTCCCTCGCCACTTTCCTACAGTTTGTCACCTTGCATCCCCGAACCCAAGTCGGCACCTGTGGTGGGATCGCTCTCGGGGTTGGACATCGTCCGCGCCTTCATGTCCATCAGCAGGGCTTCGTCTTTTTTACTCAGTTGTACGCTGGCCAAGCCATCGCCGCCATCCACCGCCGGTGTGGGGTCTTCGACGAACTCCCAATCGTCGCCCTGGTTCCATGGGCCGCGTACAGCCGGCTCGCCCTGGGACATGTTGAAATACACATTGGTGAACTCCGGCATGCCCGGCAATTTACCCTGAGGGAAATTGGGCTGGATGGAATGCAAGGCTTTTTCAAAAGACATCTGGTGAGCGATTTCCCGGGTCATCAGGAAACCCAGCGCCTCTTTTACGCCCGGATCGTCAGTGACGTTCATCAGCCGTTCATAGACGATTTTCGCCCGGGCCTCGGCGGCGATGTTGGAGCGCATGTCTGCGGTCGGCTCGCCAATGGTGTCGATATAGGCAGCGGTCCAAGGTACACCCGCGGAGTTGGTCAGCGGTGAACCGGCACCATACAGAAGGCTGGTGATATGGGAATCGTTGCCGGCACCGTTGATGTCCCGGTACAACTGCCCTTCCTTTTCCACCCCTTCGGCCATCTGGCCTTTTGCGCCCTTGTTCAGCATCACGATGATCGAACCGATGATCTCCAGGTGGCTGAGCTCTTCAGTAGCGATATCCATGAGCAGATCCTTGCGGCCCGGATCATCCTCGGCCAGCGCCTGGGTGAAATAACGGGATGCCGCCGCCAGCTCCCCCTGGGCCCCACCGAACTGTTCCAGCAGCAGGTTGGCAAGACCTGGATTCGGCTCTGCCACACGCACGGTGTACTGCAGTCGCTTGTTATGTAGAAACATGGTTTGAACTCCTCGATCAGGCACAACTTATGGGCCTACCGATAAACGGCAGACTGACAAGAGTCTGAATATATAAAGGGAATTAAATTTACTTTTTATCCAATAATGAAGACAGGCGGTAAATACGCAACCTTCCAACCTTCAATCATTGAATAAGCGGGCAATGGCCCACGAGCTGTTTTTTATATTTCAACAGTGCAGGCCCCGGCTTGGCGCCAAGGGCCTGCCTGTCATGGCGTATTACGACTTACGGCCGCCGCCGTGGCTGCTTTCGCCACCCTTCTTGCCGGCTTCCGAAGCTTTTTCCCGGTCGTTGGCGAAATTGCCACCCGATGCCTGGCCACCTTTGCGGCCGGCTTCCGAAGCACGTTCGGGGTCGTTGGCAAAATTGCCACCAGACGCTTGCCCGCCCTTGCGCCCAGCCTCTGCTGCGCGTTGAGGGTCATTGGCGAAATTGCCGCCGGACGCCTGGCCACCTTTGCGGCCGGCTTCCGAAGCGCGTTCAGGATTGTTGGCAAAATTGCCCCCGGACGCTTGCCCGCCTTTTTTCCCGGCTTCCGATGCCTTCTCACGATCGTTAGCGAAATTGCCAGGGTTGTTATTGCCTGTATTAGCCATTTCATTCACCTCGTCAGTTACTGTTAGCGAACCTCTCGGCTCGTAGTATTCGGAGAACCCGGGGGCGATAAGGTTTGAACAAAGTTCGGCAGTCAGCGACGAACGGTCAGCACTTCAAAGTTCATTGGAAAGTACAATCAAACCCTATCGAACAAGCGCCAGCCGATAAATTTATTCAAATAAGCGCAAAGCTGTCGACGGACCTCATATATAGCCCCGGCATTTAATAACAGTGCGTGTCTTTCCACGCCGTCCGCCAAAGGCCGGATGACGCCGGCACCCCACTGCACCGGTCTCGTCACCCATGCCTCGCGCCGTTCCAGGAAGCCAAAACTCGCGGGCTGCCGGCGTTATCCTGCACCACCGCACTGTCCGGCTTGCGGCGTCCGGACACCCTGTCGCCGCTGTCCGGATAAAGACGTGCCGTTAATCAAGGGGAAATCGGGTCACTGGCCGGAAAGGTTTCCTCCAGCGCGTCGTCCAGTTGTTTATTGGTCACGTCCCGCTCCCCGACCTTGCCGCTGCGCTCGCAATGGCAATCGGGGGCCGGACAGGGTTCGCCGTTGGGATGCTGCTCCGCGCAGGCCTGGCTGCAATACGCCTCGCCGTCGTGGTTGAACATCCGCTGCGGATCCACCTCGCATTGGCAATCGGGGCAACCGCATTTCATCTTCGACTCGCTCATGCTTCTTCTCCTAGGAGCCCACCAGCAACTGGACCTCCAGATTGGCTGCCGCGATACCGTGCTTGACCACATACACCTCGGCGTCCCAGCCTTTGGTCAGGTTGCGGTAGGACTGGATGCCAAGGGCCGTGCCGCTGCTCCATTCCATGACGTCACCGACGTCGATATCGTTGGCAGAACGCAGTTCGAGCACGGTATGGCCGTCATCCTGCGCCACATACACACCCACCATTGCGCTCTGTCGGTTGATGGCGCGTACCTCACCACTGGTCTGATTCATACACCTCCTCTATGCGCCGGGCGAACGGCCGGCCCTGGGGTCGGCCGCCCTTCACGTTCAGCGCTTGGCTTCGGTATGGGGATTGTCGGAGCGTTCCAGGAACGCCTGGGTGATCTCCGGCAAGTGGTCGCGCAGCCAGTCGGCCATGGCGATCTCCTGTGGCAGGATCTGTTCGCAGGCCCGCTGGGTATCGACGTCGCCGGCCGCTTTCGCCGCCGCGATCAGCACGGTGTAGGAAGCGATTTCCAGGTTCTCGAATACGTAGCCACTCATCGCGCCCTTGACCACTTCATCGCTCATGGTCATGCCACCCACCGCCTGGCCGAAAGCCATGAGCTTGCCGGCCATGTCCTTGATCATCGACGTGCTCCCGCCCAGGCGCTGGATGCATTCCTCCACCAGCTTCTGTTGCCCGAGGGTTTCCTGCAGATGCTCTTCGATGCGGGCCTTGAGCACCGGGTAATGCTTCAGCCGCTCGGCCTGGGCCTTGAGCATTTTTTCCGCTTGCTGCTCCATGGCATGGGCGTCGTTGAGCCAATCCAGCAGGTTCTCTTTAGGCGTTGCCATTTCCTTCTCCTTTTCCGTGGTCGAGACTGCACCGCAGCGCGACGATTCTGAAATACCGCACATAAAAGTGGATGTTCCAGGCAGTGGGAAAGTTTGAAGGAACCGCGATGCGGGACGACGAAAGGTGTTACGACAGGCGTGAGTCCACCACCACTTCCTGTGGGAGCGGCTTGCTCGCGAAAGCGGTTATCCGTCGACATTGATATCACTGACAAATAGCATTCGCGAGCAAGCCCGCTCCCACAGGTCTTGGGCTCAGTGCATGCCCAATCGAGCACCCAAGCCCTGATCCTTGAGGGTATCGAACAGCGCCTGCGCCGCCGCCGAGAGTTCGTGTCCCGGTTTGGTCAGCACGCCGATGGCGCGCTCCACCACCGGATCGCGCAAGGTGATGCAACGGGCCCCCAGCTCATGCATCTGCCCGATGCACAGCGCCGGCACCGCGCTCACCCCCAGGCCGCTGGCGACCATGCGTCCGACCGTCGCCAACTGATGGCTTTCGAACTCCACTGGCAGCTTCATGCCCCGGACCTGGAGATGCTCCTCCAGCATCACCCGCACGGTAGAGGGCCTTTGCAGGGTGATGAATGGCTGTTCCAACAATGTCTGCCACTGGATTTCATTGCGTTGGGCCAACGGCGAATCCAGCGGCACCACCGCGACGAAGCGATCCAGGTACAACGGCGTGAACGCCAGGGACGAACCCTGCAGCGGCTCGAACGCAACGCCCAGTTCGACGTGACGGTCACGCACCATCTCCAGCACCTGTTCGTTGATCACATCGTTGACTGTAACGTTGACATTCGGATAGCGGGCGCGGAAGGTCTTGAGGATCGGTGGCAGCAGGTTGCCGGCAAACGACGGCATCGCCGCCAGGGTCACCCGTCCGCGTTGCAAGGTGAAGCGCTGGCGCATCTCATCCTCGGCGTTGTCCCAGTCGGCAATCAGCCGCCGGGCCAGGGGCAACAGGGATTCACCCTCGGGCGTCAGTGCCACGTTGCGGGTGTTGCGGCTGAACAGGCGCCCACCCAGACCCTCTTCCAGGGCCTTGATGGTCAGGCTCAGGGCCGACTGCGACAGATGCAGTCGCTCGCAGGCCACGGCGAAACTCAGGCTCTGGGCCACGGCAAGAAAGGCACGGATCTGCTTGAGGGTCATGGGGGTCGCTTCGCTCCAGCGGCAAGCCGTAAGTTTCGAGCCGCAAGTAACCGGCGGCGATTATTGAGCTTTATCAATTAATCCAATCTAAAAATCAACTTAACAAATATATGACTTGGCGCAACACTGCATTCCATTGCGACCCCATCAAGAATAAAAGAGGTGTCTATGGCAGGTTTCGACAAACGCGTGAGTTCCTATGAAGAAGCGCTGGCGGGCTTGAAGGATGGCATGACCGTCATCGCCGGTGGCTTCGGCCTGTGCGGCATTCCGGAAAACCTGATCGCCGAGATCAAGCGCAAGGGCATCCGCGACCTCACCGTCGTGTCCAACAACTGCGGCGTCGACGGCTTCGGCCTCGGTGTGCTCCTGGAAGACCGGCAGATCCGCAAGGTGATTGCCTCCTATGTGGGCGAGAACGCCCTCTTCGAGCAGCAATTGTTGAGCGGCGAAATCGAAGTCCAACTCACCCCCCAGGGCACCCTCGCGGAAAAAATGCGTGCCGGCGGTGCTGGTATCCCCGCATTCTTCACGGCCACCGGCGTCGGTACCCCGGTGGCCGAAGGCAAGGAAGTGCGTGAATTCCACGGCCGCCAGTACCTGATGGAAGAATCCATCACCGGCGACTTCGCCATTGTCAAAGGCTGGAAAGCCGACCATTTCGGCAACGTGGTCTATCGCCACACCGCGCAGAACTTCAATCCGCTGGCCGCCACGGCAGGCAAGATCACCGTGGTCGAAGTCGAAGAGATCGTCGAACCCGGCGAACTGGACCCGACGCAGATCCATACCCCAGGCATCTACGTCGACCGGATCATCTGTGGCACGTTCGAGAAGCGCATCGAACAGCGCACCGTGCGCAAGTGATCCCCTGCCCCTCGGCCCGAATGAAGGAATAACAACATGGCACTTTCCCGCGAACAAATGGCTCAACGCGTCGCCCGCGAAATGCAGGACGGCTATTACGTGAACCTGGGTATCGGCATCCCCACCCTGGTTGCCAACTACATTCCCGAAGGCATGGAAGTCATGCTGCAATCGGAAAACGGCTTGCTCGGTATGGGCGCGTTCCCCACCGAGGACGAAGTCGACGCCGACATGATCAATGCCGGCAAGCAGACCGTCACCGCGCGCATCGGCGCATCGATCTTTTCTTCAGCCGAATCGTTCGCCATGATCCGCGGCGGTCACATCGACCTGACCGTGCTCGGCGCGTTCGAGGTGGATGTCGAAGGCAACATTGCCTCGTGGATGATCCCCGGCAAGCTGGTCAAGGGCATGGGCGGTGCGATGGACCTGGTGGCCGGCGCCGAGAACATCATTGTGACCATGACCCACGCGTCCAAGGATGGCGAATCGAAACTGCTGCCCCGTTGCAGCCTGCCGCTGACCGGTGCCGGTTGCATCAAGCGCGTTCTGACCGACCTGGCCTACCTGGAAATCCAGGACGGCGCCTTCATCCTGAAAGAACGGGCCCCGGGTGTCAGCGTCGAGGAAATCGTCGCCAAGACCGCCGGCAAATTGATCGTGCCGGACCATGTGCCTGAAATGCAGTTCGCTGCCCAGTGAGGAGAGATTCGATGCAAGAAGTCGTGATTGTCGCCGCCACCCGTACCGCCATCGGCAGCTTCCAGGGTTCGCTGGCTTCCATTGCTGCACCGGAACTCGGCGCAGCGGTGATCCGCCGCCTGCTGGAGCAGACCGGGATTTCCGGCGAGCAGGTCGATGAAGTGATTCTTGGCCAGGTACTGACCGCAGGCTCCGGGCAGAACCCGGCGCGCCAGGCGTCGATCCTGGCCGGGCTGCCCCACGCCGTGCCGGCGATGACCCTGAACAAGGTCTGCGGCTCCGGCCTCAAGGCGCTGCATCTCGGTGCCCAGGCCATCCGCTGTGGGGATGCCGACGTCATCATCGCCGGCGGCATGGAGAACATGAGCCTGGCCCCCTACGTGCTGCCCGCCGCCCGCACGGGCCTGCGCATGGGCCACGCGCAGATGATCGACAGCATGATCACCGATGGCTTGTGGGATGCTTTCAACGATTACCACATGGGCATCACTGCCGAGAACCTGGTGGACAAGTACGGCATCAGTCGCGAAGAACAGGATGCCTTCGCCGCCGCGTCCCAGCAGAAGGCCGTGGCCGCGATTGAAGGTGGCCGTTTCGCCGATGAGATCACGCCGATCCAGATTCCCCAGCGCAAGGGCGATCCGCTGACTTTTGCCACCGACGAGCAACCACGGGCCGGCACCACCGCCGAATCCCTGGGCAAACTCAAGCCCGCCTTCAAGAAGGACGGCAGTGTCACCGCGGGCAACGCTTCGTCGCTCAACGACGGTGCGGCGGCGGTGCTGCTGATGAGCGCTGAAAAGGCCAAGGCCCTGGGCTTGCCGGTACTGGCGAAAATCAGTGCCTACGCCAACGCCGGCGTCGACCCGGCCATCATGGGCATCGGCCCGGTCTCGGCCACCCGCCGCTGCCTGGACAAAGCCGGCTGGTCCCTGGAGCAACTGGACCTGATCGAAGCCAACGAAGCCTTTGCCGCCCAGTCGCTGGCGGTGGCCAGGGAGCTGAAGTGGGACATGGACAAGGTCAACGTCAATGGCGGCGCCATTGCCCTGGGCCACCCGATCGGCGCGTCGGGTTGCCGGGTACTGGTGTCGTTGTTGCATGAGATGATCAAGCGCGATGCCAGGAAAGGCCTTGCAACATTGTGCATCGGCGGCGGCCAGGGCGTGGCCCTGGCCCTGGAACGGCCGTAATCGGCAACGGGCTCAACGGCGGCTGAGCGGACCCACGAATATCCGCACAGCCACCGGCAACACCACCGGCACAACCTCGGTTGCGCCGGTTTTTTTTTGCCTGCTGACTGTCGGGGTGATGTTGGCTGTGATGACGCTATCGCGAGCAGGCTCGCTCCCACAATGAGTCTTCAGTGAGCACGCATTCTGTGACCGGTGCAAATCCCTTGTGGGAGCGAGCCTGCTCGCGATAGCGGCCGATCAGGCCCCCGCGCCAAACCGGTCACGGCTGTTGGTCAAATGCAGCCACATGGCGGCGCGGGCGGCGTCGGAGTCCTGGCGTTTGATGGCATTGAAGATGGCCTCGTGTTCGAGGTTGGCCAACTGTGCCAGCTTCCCCAGATCAACCTGACCCCTTTCGGCCACGTTCACCCGGGTCCTGGGGATCATCGCGCTGCCCAGGTGCTGCATGACTTCGACAAAACAGGTGTTGGCCGTGGCCTCGGCGATAAGCAGGTGGAAACGCCGGTCGGCCTCGACGCAACTGTCGTTGTTGCTGAGCAACCGCTGGTAGTCATCCAGCGCCTGGCGCATCTGCTGCAAGTGCTGTTCGCTGCGACGTTGGGCCGCCAGGGCAGCCGCCTGGGTTTCCAGGCCCAGGCGCAGCTCCAGGATGCCGCGCACCCCTGCCGCGGTATCGACATTGAGGCGTAACCCCGGCTCGCCGGTTTGCTCCAACACGAAGGTGCCGATGCCATGGCGCGTCTCCACCAGCCCCGAAGCCTGCAACTTGGAAATGGCCTCGCGTACCACCGTGCGGCTGACGCCATGCTCGAGCACGATGGCGCCTTCGGAAGGCAGCTTCTGCCCCGGTTTCAACTGTCCCAACAGGATGCTCTGGCTGAGCTTCGCCACCAGATCATGGGCCAGGTTGTGAGTACGTTTGCGCTGGGGCGCGTCGGTGTCTTGCATCGCCGGGGTTCCTCGAATACAGGCTGACTGATCCTACCACCCACGGGCTTGAGCGTGTTCACCATGACGAGGCTTAACTTGTATGACAACACACCAAATATCAACCTCTCCCCGACTATCCATTCAGTTGACAGACTTCCTTTATGGCAACCAACCACACGGCGAAATGACTCCAAACAGCCACACAAACCAATAAATACGGCATAAGCAGCCTCACCACACTTTCCAAATCTCATCAAAAACAGCTTGTCATCGAAAAAAATCAAGTTGTATGATGTCTATCAACATCGACGCCTGCTCGATGCCCCGCATAAAAACAATGAGTGGGAGAAAAACCAGTGAACACATCCAGCCTCAAGGCGAATGCCGACGCGGATCCGGTGCTGTTGTCGGCCATATCCAAGGTCAAGCGCCACATTCTGCCGCTGTTCGTCATCATGTTTATCGTCAACTACATCGACCGTGTGAACATCGGCTTCGTGCGTGCCCATATGGAGCACGACCTGGGCATCGGTGCGGCGGCCTATGGCTTCGGTGCCGGCCTGTTCTTCATCGGTTACGCGCTGTTCGAAGTCCCTTCCAACATCCTGCTGCAAAGAATCGGCGCACGTATCTGGCTGACCCGCATCATGCTCACCTGGGGCCTGGTGGCCGCTGGCATGGCCTTCATCCAGAACGAAACCCACTTCTACATCCTGCGCTTTCTGCTGGGTGTGGCCGAGGCCGGTTTCTTTCCCGGCGTGATCTATTACTTCACCCGCTGGCTCCCAGCCGTCGAGCGTGGCAAAGCCATCGCCATCTTCCTTAGCGGCTCGGCCATTGCTTCGCTGATCTCCGGCCCATTGTCCGGGTTGCTGCTGCAGATCAACGGCCTGGGCATGCACGGCTGGCAATGGATGTACTTCATCGAAGGGATGTTCTCTGTCGGTCTGTGCGTCTTCGTCTGGTTCTGGCTGGACTCCAAGCCCCACGACGCCAAGTGGCTTAACCGTGAAGAACAGGATGCACTGGTAAAAACCATCGATGACGAACAACGGGCCCGCGAAGCGGCCACCCCCGTCAAGTTGTCCATCGGCCAGTTGCTCAAGGATCGCCAGATCATCCTGTTCTGCCTGATCTACTTCTTCATTCAGCTGACGATCTACGCCGCCACGTTCTGGCTGCCGAGCATCATCAAGAAGATGGGCGACCTCAGTGACTTCCAGGTCGGGATGTTCAACTCGATTCCCTGGCTGTTGTCGATCGTCGGCATGTACGCCTTCGCCTCGATGTCGGCCAAATGGAAGTTCCAGCAAGCCTGGGTGGCGGCTGCGCTGCTGATTGCGGCGGCAGGGATGTTCATGTCCACCGTCGGCGGGCCGATTTTCGCTTTCGTCGCCATCTGCTTCGCGGCCCTGGGTTTCAAGTCGGCATCGTCGCTGTTCTGGCCGATCCCCCAGGCGTACCTGGATGCTCGGGTGGCGGCCGGCGTCATCGCGCTGATCAACTCGGTGGGCAACCTCGGCGGGTTCGTCGCCCCGACGACGTTCGGCCTGCTGGAGCAGCACACCGGCTCGATCCAGGGCGGCCTCTACGGCTTGGCGGGCACGTCCATCATTGCTGCGATCATCGTCTTTGCCGCGCGCAATGTGCCCAAGCCCAAAGCCGCAGCGACACCAGCCAATCCGACGGCCAGCCACGTCTGATCATTCGACTCGTTCAAGGATAAGTACAATGAATTCACAAGAAGCCAGTAAAGCCCCGATCATCACCAGCATGCAGATCGTGCCCGTGGCCGGCCATGACGGCATGCTGCTGAACCTCAGCGGCGCCCATGGCCCATTCTTCACCCGCAACGTGGTCATTCTCAAGGACAACGCCGGCCGCACCGGTGTCGGCGAAGTGCCCGGTGGCGAGCGCATTCGCCAGACTCTCGAGGACGCCCGGGCGCTGGTGGTCGGCTACCCCATCGGCACCTATCAGAAGATCCTCAACAGCGTGCGCCAGGCGTTCGCCGACCGCGATGCCGGTGGCCGTGGCCTGCAGACCTTCGACCTGCGCATCACCATCCATGCGGTCACCGGCCTGGAAGCGGCCTTGCTGGACCTGCTCGGCCAGCACCTGGACGTACCGGTCGCCGCCCTGCTCGGCGAAGGCCAGCAGCGCGATGAAGTGAAGATGCTGGGGTATCTCTTTTATGTTGGTGATCGCCAGCAGACCGACCTGCCCTATCGCAGCGAGCCGGATGCCGACAATGACTGGTTCCGCGTACGCCACGACAAAGCCCTGGACGCCGCCGCCGTGGTGCGCCTGGCCGAAGCCGCACATGCGCGCTACGGCTTCCAGGACTTCAAGCTCAAGGGTGGCGTACTCAAGGGCGACGAAGAGATCGAAGCGGTCACCGCTTTGGCCGAACGCTTTCCCCAGGCGCGCATCACCCTGGACCCGAACGGCGCCTGGTCGCTCAAGGAAGCCATCCGCCTGTGCCGTGACCAGCACCGGGTACTGGCCTATGCCGAAGACCCTTGCGGCGCCGAGAACGGTTATTCGGGCCGCGAGGTCATGGCGGAGTTTCGCCGTGCCACCGGCCTGAAAACCGCCACCAACATGATTGCCACCGACTGGCGCGAGATGGGCCACGCGATCACCTTGCAGTCAGTGGACATTCCCTTGGCCGATCCGCACTTCTGGACCATGCAGGGTTCGGTGCGGGTGGCGCAGATGTGCAATGAGTGGGGCTTGACCTGGGGCTCGCACTCCAACAATCACTTCGATATTTCCCTGGCGATGTTCACCCACGTGGCAGCGGCCGCACCGGGTGACATCACGGCCATCGACACTCACTGGATCTGGCAGGACGGTCAACGACTGACCAAGGCGCCCTTGCAGATCCAGGGCGGCTGCGTGCAGGTGCCGAAGAAGCCGGGGCTGGGGATCGAGCTGGACATGGATCAACTTGCCAAAGCCCATGAGCTTTACAAAGGCATGGGGCTGGGCGCGCGGGACGATGCGGTGGCGATGCAGTATCTGATTCCAGGCTGGACGTTCAATAACAAGCAGCCGTGTCTGGTGCGTTGATCTTCCTGTGATCCCCAGGAAGACCTGTTTACCAAGCCTTATACAGTGTGGGAGCGGGCTTGCTCGCGAAAGCGGTCTGACAGTCGACATCTTTGCTGACTGTCAGCCCCCTTCGCGAGCAAGCCCGCTCCCACATTTGGCTAGGGCAAACTTAACGGATCACGCCGGAGGCTACCCCTCCGGCCGCAAGATCAACACTGCCAACGGCGGCAGGTTGAGTTCAAGGGACAGGGCCTGCCCATGGCTGGGCACGGCCTCGGTGGAGGCGCCGCCGCCGTTGCCGTAGTTGGAGCCGGCATAGGTGTCGGCATCGCTGTTGAGCAACTCCACCCAACGCCCGGCGAAAGGCACGCCGACCCGATAGGCCTCGCGTGGCACCGGTGTGAAGTTGGCCACCACCAGTACCGGCCGCCCCTCCTTGCTCCAGCGCAACCAGGCGTAGACGCTGTTCAGTGCATCGTCGCCGATCAACCACTGGAACCCTTGGGGCGCGTCATCCTGATCGTGCAGCGCGGGCTCCTCGCGATAGAGCCGGTTCAAATCGCTCACCAGCTTCTGCACCCCACGGTGCTCGGCGTATTGCGTCAGGTACCAATCCAATTGCTGGTCATGGTTCCACTCGCGCCATTGGCCGAACTCGCAGCCCATGAACAACAGCTTCTTGCCCGGATGACCCCACATGAAACTGAGGTAGGCGCGCAGGTTGGCGAATTTCTGCCAGCGGTCGCCGGGCATCTTGTCGATCAGCGAGCGTTTGCCATGGACCACTTCGTCATGGGAAATCGGCAGGACGAACCGCTCGGACCAGGCATACACCAGGCCAAAGCTCAGTTCGTTGTGATGATGGGCGCGATACACCGGATCCTGCTGGATGTAATGCAGCGAATCGTGCATCCAGCCCATGTTCCACTTGTAGGCGAAGCCCAGGCCGCCCTGTTGCGTGCTCTGGCTGACGCCAGGCCAGGCGGTGGACTCCTCGGCGATGACCAGTGCCCCTGGGGCTTCCAGGGCGACC
This sequence comes from Pseudomonas sp. SJZ078, assembly GCF_007828255.1. NCBI lineage: Bacteria > Pseudomonadati > Pseudomonadota > Gammaproteobacteria > Pseudomonadales > Pseudomonadaceae > Pseudomonas > Pseudomonas sp. SJZ078. The sequence goes on from NZ_VIUG01000003.1 coordinate 20,013, forward strand.
ACATCGTTGAGGTGCCGGAGGAAATCGATGGCCTCCAGGTTCTCGCGTCCACCGTGACGGTTGGGCACCCACTCCCCGGCCTTGCGCGAATAGTCGCGATACAACATCGACGCCACGGCATCCACACGCAGGCCGTCGACATGGAAATGCTTCAACCAATGCAAGGCCGAAGCCAGCATGAAGCCGTGGACCTCGGTGCGTCCCAGGTTATAGATCAGGGTGTCCCAGTCCTGGTGGAAGCCTTCCAGCGGGTTGCCGTACTCATACAGCGCCGTGCCGTCAAACTGGGCCAGGCCATGGGTGTCGGTGGGAAAATGCGCCGGTACCCAGTCGAGGATCACGCCGAGGTCGGCCTGGTGACAGGCGTTGACGAAGGCGGCAAAATCGTCCGGCGAGCCGAAGCGCGCCGTCGGCGCGAACTGAGACAATGGCTGGTAACCCCACGAGCCGCCGAACGGGTGCTCCATGATCGGCATCAGTTCGATGTGGGTAAAGCCCAACTCCTTGACGTAGGGAATCAGCCGCTCGGCCAGTTCATGCCAGTTGTATTGCCGGGCCACTTCCCCAGCCTCGTCGATTTCGCATTGCCAGGAACCGGCGTGCAGTTCGTAGATCGACAACGGTGCACTGGGGACCTGGCGTTCGCGACGGTGCTGCATCCATTCACCGTCCTGCCATTCGATGTTCAGCGGTGAGGCGACTTTCGACGCGGTGTCCGGGGGCATCTGGCTGGCCAGCGCCACCGGGTCGGCCTTGAGCGGCAGGATGCCGTGGGCGCCGAGGATTTCATACTTGTAGGCTTCTCCCGCCCCCAAACGCGGAATAAACAGCTCCCATACGCCCGATGGATAACGGATGCGCATCGGGTGCCGGCGTCCGTCCCAGACGTTGAAGTCACCGACCACCGACACCCGTCGGGCATTCGGCGCCCAGACGGCGAACCGCACGCCATCGACACCATCGACGGTGGTCAGCTGCGCCCCCAGGCAGGAACTGAGATCGCGATGATTACCTTCGGCAAACAGGTAAAGATCCATTTCCCCCAGCAACGGCCCGAAACTGTAGGGGTCTTCGGCCACCTGCTCGCCACCGGCCCAACGGGTGCGCAGCAGATAAGGCTGGGCATGCTCGAAATGGCCGACAAACAGACCCGGCGTGTCGCCCAGATGCAGCTCACCCAACTCCTCGCCGCTGTCACGGGCGAGCACGTGGACGCTCAGCGCACCGGGCAGGTACGCCCGGATGAACTGCCCGCCGGCGCCGTCGCCGTGGGGGCCCAGAATGGAAAACGGATCGTGATGCTCGGCACGCACCAGCGCGTCGATATCACGAGGGGACGGCAGCAAAGACTCTTTGGCCTGTCCCTGTGGTTCCTTGTTCGAGACGCTCATGATGCTCTCCACTAAAAATCGGAAAAGGGTTCAAGCCCACTCAATAACCCGTACAGCCCGTGCAACGGCACGGGCAGCCAGGCAGGGCGATTCTCGGCTTCATAGGCCACTTCATAGGCCGCCTTCTCCAGGCCGAACAACGCCAGCGCGGCGTCTTCGCCTTCAGCATCCTTCCACTCATGGGCAAGATTAGCTGCCGCCAGTCGATATGCCTGGACAAATGCCTGGCGTGCCTCGGCCAAATAACGATCTGCGACCCGTTGCCGCGCCGCATCGGCGTCGGCCGTGCTGTCGACGGTGTGCAAGTGAATCGCCATGGCCGCCGCGTAATCGAAGGAGCGCAGCACACCGCTGACATCCTTGTACGGGCTGTGCTTGCCCCGACGTTCATGCAACGGCCGCGCCGGTTCGCCCTCGAAGTCGATCAGATAGGCGTCGCCCTTGATCACCAGCACTTGCCCCAGATGCAAATCGCCATGAACCCGGATGCGCAAGCCACCGACGGCCTTGCCGGCCAATTCCTGGACGTGTGCCAGGATGGTTTTTTTCTGCTCCAGCAAGCGTGCGACCATGGCTTGGTCCGCCGGGTTCAATTGGCTCTGGTGTTGCTTAAGCAGACGCAAAGCATTTTCCACCTGGGCAGCCACGTCCCGGCCGATGGCCTGGGCGTCCTTGGCGGTGGTTTTCTGCGGCGTGAAGTCCGGGTCGTCGGTGGCCTGGGCCAGCACCTGATGCATTTCGCCCAGGCGCTGACCGAGCATGCCGGCGAAATCCTTCAGTTCGCCCAAGGCGTTGTAGTGCTGTTCCTGCTCGGACACTGCATCGGCCAGCTCATCACGCAAAGCTCGCTCAAGGTTGTTCTGAGTCCATTCCCAGGCGTCGCCCTGGTTGCTCAGGTAGCCTTGGGCGATCATCAGCAGCGCATCCTCGCCCTCGGCATCGCGGCGGATCACCGAACCCAGCAGCGGCGAGATATTGCTGAAGCCCGCGGCAGTCAGGTAGGCGCTCATTTCCAGTTCCGGGTGCACGCCGGAAGCGACCTTGCGGATCAGCTTGAGCACCAGGCTGCCGCCCACCACCACCGAACTGTTGGACTGCTCAGCGGACAGGTAACGCACCTCCGGCTCGGCACCCAGGTTCAACGCCGCCAGCCCCTCGGTGGGTTCGAACCGCAACTCGCCATCGGCGTACGGCAGCACGGTGGCCGCCTGCATACTGTTCAGCACGGCCCGGATGAAGCTTTCCAGGCTGAACGCATCGGTGATCAACCCCACCTGGCGCACCCGGCGGACCCGGGACAGCGCCAGTTGTTGCGGTAGCGCCGCGCCGACCTGATCCTCGGCCAGCAGACCGAAGGGCAGTTGATAACGCAGCGTCTGGCCACCACTGGTGACGTCGATTTCGCTGAGCAGCACCGGATGCTGCGGATCGCCGAAGCGCACGCCATAAACGATATCGACCTTCTCGATGGCGCTGTCCTTGCCAGCGAACCAGCGCCGGTTCTGCAGCCAGCTCGGCAGGATGGTTTGCTCCAGGGTGGTGCGCGATGGCGCTTCGAGCAATTCTTCCAGGCGTTTTTTCAAGACCAGGGTGGTGAAGTCCGGCAGGCTCTGGGCCGGCTCCACGTGCCAGCTCGGCATCTGGTTTTCCGCCGCCAGGGCGAACCAATAGAAGCCATAAGGCGCCAGGGTCAGGAGGAAATTCAATTGGCCGATGGGCGGGAAGGCATTGCCCCCCAGCATCTCCACCGGCACCATGCCCGCGTAAGTCGACAGGTCCAGCTCGGCGGCCTGGGCACTGCGGGACACGTTGGCCACACAGAGAATGATTTCATGCTTGCCATCCGGCCCGGTGTATTCACGGGTATAGGCCAGGATCCGCCGGTTGCTCGGCGACAGCATTTTCAGGGTACCGCGGCCGAAGGCCTTGGACTGCTTGCGCACCGCCAGCATCCGCCGCGTCCAGTTGAGCAGCGAATGGGGGTCGCCAGCCTGGGTCTCGACGTTGACCGACTGGTAGCCGTACTGCGGGTCCATGATCGGTGGCAGCACCAGGCTGGCCGGGTCGGCCCGGGAAAAACCGCCGTTGCGGTCGATGGACCACTGCATCGGCGTGCGCACCCCATCGCGGTCCCCCAGGTAAATGTTGTCGCCCATGCCGATTTCGTCACCGTAGTACAACGTCGGCGTACCGGGCATCGACAGCAGCAGACTGTTGAGCAGTTCCACCCGACGACGGTCACGCTCCACCAGCGGCGCCAGGCGTCGACGAATCCCTAAGTTGATGCGCGCCCGACGGTCGGCCGCGTAGTAATTCCACAGGTAGTCGCGCTCCTTGTCGGTGACCATCTCCAGGGTCAGCTCATCATGGTTGCGCAGGAAAATCGCCCATTGGCAGTTGGCCGGGATCTCGGGCGTCTGACGCAGGATGTCGGTGATGGGAAAGCGGTCTTCCTGGGCCAGCGCCATGTACATGCGCGGCATCAGCGGGAAGTGGAACGCCATGTGGCATTCGTCACCGTTCAGACCTTGGGCATCGACATCGCCGAAATACAGTTGAGTGTCTTCCGGCCATTGGTTGGCTTCGGCCAGCAGCATTCGGTCGGGGTAGTTGGCGTCGATCTCGACACGGATCAGCTTGAGGACATCGTGGGTCTCAGGCAAGTTTTCGTTATTGGTGCCATCGCGCTCGATGAGGTAAGGAATCGCGTCCAGGCGCAGGCCGTCGATGCCCATGTCCAGCCAGTAGCGCATCACCGACAGCACGGCCTTGATGACTTGCGGGTTGTCGAAGTTGAGGTCGGGCTGGTGGGAATAGAACCGGTGCCAGAAGTACTGGCCGGCCACCGGGTCCCAGGTCCAGTTGGACTTTTCGGTGTCGAGGAAAATGATCCGGGTGCCGTCGTACTTGTGGTCGTCGTCGGACCAGACGTAGAAATCCCGCGCACTCGAACCGCGCTTGGCCTTGCGTGCCCGCTGGAACCACGGGTGCTGGTCGGAGGTGTGGTTGATGACCAGTTCGGTGATGACCCGCAGGTTGCGCTTGTGGGCTTCGGCGATGAAGCGCCGCGCGTCGGCCATGGTGCCGTAGTCGGGACTGACGCCCCGGTATTCGGCGATGTCATAACCGTCGTCGCGCCGGGGCGACGGATAGAACGGCAGCAGCCAGATAGTGTTGACGCCCAGGTCGGCAATGTAGTCGAGCTTGGCGATCAGGCCGGGAAAGTCGCCGATACCGTCGTTGTTGGAGTCGAAATAGGATTTGACGTGTACCTGATAGATCACCGCATCCTTGTACCAGAGCGGGTCCTTGATGAAGGTGGCTGACCGCGGTTTCTTCGCCATTTGCAACTCCTGATGAATTCAATAAAGCCTCTGGAGACTGATGAGATCTATTTGTGGCGAGGGGATTTATCCCCTCGCCACAGAAATCCCTTCCCCCCAGTCTTCAAGACGCGCTGATCCGCCAGATCCCGAACGGCTGGTACCCCGGGTCGATGCGCATGAACTGATACTTGCCATACCAGGTCCAGCGGTGGCCGTTCATCAAGTCCTCGCCCTGGGTCTGGGCATCGTCGGGCAAGCCCATTTCCCATAACGGCAACTCGAAATTGGCTTCCTGGGGGTTGTGCGGATCGAGGCTGACCGCGACCAGGACGAAGTTACTGCCGTCAGGTGTGCGCTTGCCGAAAAACAGAATGTTGTCGTTCCAGGCGTTGTAGATTTTCAGCCCCAGGTGCGTCTGCAGCGCCGGGTTCTGGCGGCGGATGCGGTTGAGCTGGGCGATTTCGGCAATGATGTTGCCTGGTGCGGTGAAGTCCCTCGGCCGGATTTCGTATTTCTCCGAATCGAGGTATTCCTCCTTGCCCGGCACCGGTGCCGACTCGCAGAGTTCGAAGCCCGAATACATCCCCCACAGGCCCGAGCCCATGGTCGCCAGCGCTGCGCGAATGAGAAAACCGGCGCGTCCCGACTCATGGAGGAAGGCCGGGTTGATGTCAGGGGTATTGACGAAGAAATTCGGTCGATAACACTCGCGCCACGGTGACTGATTGAGTTCGCTGAAGTAGGTCGCCAGCTCGGCCTTGGTGTTGCGCCAGGTGAAATAGGTGTAGCTCTGGGAATAGCCGACCTTGCCCAACCGGGCCATCATCGCCGGTGTGGTGAAGGCTTCGGCGAGGAAGATCACCTCGGGATGTTGGGCCCGCACATCGGCGATCAACCACTGCCAGAACGGCAGCGGCTTGGTATGAGGGTTGTCGACGCGGAACATCTTCACGCCCTCGTTGACCCAGCCCAGCACAATGTCCCGCAGCTCCGTCCATAGACTGGGAATCGCCTCCGCCGCGTAGAAATCGACATTGACGATGTCCTGGTACTTCTTCGGCGGGTTTTCCGCGTATTTGATCGTGCCGTCCGGCCGCCAACTGAACCAGCCCGGATGCTGCTTCAGCCAGGGGTGGTCCTGGGAACACTGGATGGCGAAATCGAGGGCGATCTCCAGGCCATGGGCCTCGGCAGCCGCCACCAGGCGACGGAAGTCTTCCCGGGTGCCCAGTTGCGGATGGATCGCCTCATGCCCTCCGTCTTCGCTGCCAATGGCATACGGGCTGCCCGGATCGTCGGGACCGGCGGTGAGGGAATTGTTCGGGCCTTTTCGGAAGCTGCGGCCGATGGGATGAATCGGCGGAAAATACAGGACGTCGAAGCCCATGTCCTGGATCATCGCCAGGCGCGAATGGACGTCGTTGAACGTGCCGTGACGGGTGGGATCATCGGTAATCGAGCGCGGAAACAGTTCATACCAGCTGGCGAACTCGGCCCGTTCGCGCTCGACATCCAGTGGATATTCGGGACTGATGCTCAGGTATGGCCGGTGATCGGCCAGGGACATCAAGTCGGCACTGTGCGGCGCCAGGAACAAAGCGACCTGTTCAGCCGGCAACAACCCCGAAAGCTCGTGGTGCAAGGCGGCCAGTTGTTCGCTCAACTCGCCATCGCTGCGCTCGGAGGCTTGTAGCACATGATTGCGGCCTTCCTGCAACTCCAGGCTGATGGGCACGCCGGCAGCGTATTTCTTTTCCAGTTCGTAGCAGAAGCTGGCGTACTGGTCGAACCAGGCCTCGATGCAAAATACATAGCGCCCCTGGGCCGGCACATTGAACTGGCCCCGCCAGCCATTATTGCCCAGGTCGGTCATCACCTCGCTGTTCCACACCTCATCGTCCAGTGCCCGCCAGCGGATTCGCACGGCCAGCTTGTCATGACCATCGGTGAAGACCTTGCTGGTCACCGTGACATCTTGTCCCGCCACGGCCTTGGCGGCGAACTGGCCGCCATCGATCACCGGCATGGTGTTTTCAATGGCAATACGTGGCAGCAACAAGGCGTGGGACAGCGGTAGATTCGGGTTGTACGCCAAGTCGGTCGGGTGTTCGGCAATCATCGAGCATCGCTCCTTTTACGCCCCATGGACGTTATGGCGGTAAGGCCCACTGGTCTTGGAAAACGGGTCCCTGAAAGAACTCACTTAAACTCCGAACCGGACCGGCAGGGAAAAGTTCAGCGGGATTTGCCCGGTGGCGAGCGGGATCAAACCCGGCCCAGGGTGGTCAACAGCAGTAAGCACGACTCAAGCCATGTGCGTCACGGAGACCCGTCCCGATGAATATTCCCATCCCGGCCGAAACCCCCGATCCCAATATCGATGACCCCACCCTGCCGCCTCCAGGACCTGACCCGGAACCTGTACCGGAGAAAGATCCTCCCCTCGCCCCGCAGCAGCCCGTGGGCGATCCACCGAACGAGGCGCCGCCGGAGCGGGTGTGAAAAACAAGCGTAGTGGAGAACCTGTGGGAGCGGGCTTGCTCGCGAAGGCGTTGGATCATCCAGCTTATAAGTGACTGACACACCGTCTTCGCGAGCAAGCCCGCTCCCACAGGTATTGCACCGGTGTGTTAGATCACGGTTTGTCATCCTTATCCAGCGCCCGGACGATCACCGGCATCACACTGAAAACCGCCAACGCCAACAACGTGCTCAACACCGCCGTCGCTTCCCGGCCCAACCCGGCCGCGACGCCGATGGCCGCCGTCATCCACAGGCCGGCGGCAGTGGTCAGGCCTTTTACGTGGCTTTCGTCCCCATGATTGTTCTTCAGGATCGTGCCCGCCCCCAGGAAACCGATGCCGGCGATCACGCCCTGCACCACTCGGCTCATGGCGTCGGCCTGGGAACCGGACATCTGCGGCACCAGCACGAACAACGCCGCGCCCAGCGCCACGAGCATATGCGTGCGCACCCCCGCCGCCTTGCCCTTGTGCTCACGCTCGAACCCCAGGATGCCGCCGAGCAGCGCGGCCATTAGCAGGCGCACCGTGACCCGCGTCATTTGCTGGGTATCGCCGATGTCGGCGAATTCCGATTGCAGAGTGATCCAGACCTGATGCCACCACGCTTCCATACAATCCTCCTCATGCCGTCGATAAACGATGGACCGCAACGGATGCCAGAGGTGCTCCGACCGCTGATCCGGCGCGACGAACCCTGGTGGTCATGGGGAGCCTAACGCTCAGGACATCAAGAAGGAGCACACCATGACCCTGCGTATCGATGACCACCGGATCTGCTATTTCGACACCAGAAACGGTCCGCAACAGCGCCCCGCCAGCGAGTTGACGATTATCACCGACGCGGATAAAGCCATGTCGGCCGTGAAGCTCAACGGCGACCTCGTCCACTTCACCGAGGCCGAAGCCGACGCCTTGATCCAGGCCGGCGCAACCGATGGACGCAGACATCTCAAGGCCAGCGACAGCGGCTCGGCGATCTGAGCACCACCTTGTCGGCAAGTGGGCAATCTGTGGCGAGGGAGCAAGCTCCCTCGCCACACAAGCTCCCTTGCTACATGGGGGTGTTTGTCTATCCCTGGGTGCTTCAACCTGTCGCAGGCCCTGGCCTCCAGCCCATCTGATCCGGTTTTTATCGAAACACCTGAGTCTGTTATGCAAACAGCGCGATGGTCATAGTGCGCGGGCCAGATAAGGCTGATGAGCGACCGACCATGAGCGATAGAATCCCCGTCCAGTTGATACAGACCTTTGAACCCGCGCCCGCGAAGATCAGGGCCAGGACCACTGACAACCTGATCCACACCCGCAGCTTCAGCGGCCTGTTCCGCACCTTGCGCATGAGCGGCGCGGGCCTGCTGTTCCTGCTGTTCTTCGGCACGGTGTGGCTGGACTGGGGCGGCCGCCAGGCGGTGCTCTGGGACCTCGCCGAAAGCAAATTCCACATTTTCGGCGCCACCTTCTGGCCCCAGGATTTCATCCTGCTGTCGGCGCTGCTGATCATCGCCGCCTTCGGCCTGTTTGCGATCACCGTGTTCGCCGGCCGGGTGTGGTGCGGCTACACATGCCCACAGAGTTCCTGGACCTGGATCTTCATGTGGTGCGAGAAGATCACCGAAGGCGATCGCAACCAACGGATCAAGCTGCAAAGCGCGCCCTGGAGCCTGGACAAGCTCCTGCGCCGCTCGGCCAAGCACACGTTGTGGCTGGCCATCAGCCTGCTCACCGGCCTGACCTTCGTCGGCTACTTCACGCCGATCCGCCCACTGGCCGAAGAGCTGCTGACCCTGCAGATGGCCGGCGTAAGCCTGTTCTGGGTGCTGTTCTTCACCGGCGCCACCTACCTCAATGCCGGCTGGCTACGTGAAGCGGTGTGCATGCACATGTGCCCCTACGCACGGTTCCAGAGCGTGATGTTCGACAAAGACACCCTGACCATTTCCTACGACGCGGCCCGTGGCGAAATCCGCGGCCCACGCAAGCGCGACGCGAACCCGGCCAATCTCGGCCTGGGGGATTGCATCGACTGCCAGATGTGCGTGCAGGTCTGCCCGACCGGCATCGATATCCGCGACGGCCTGCAAATGGAATGCATCGGCTGCGCGGCCTGCATCGACGCCTGCGATTCGATCATGGACAAGATGGGTTACGCCCGCGGGCTGGTCAAATACACCTCCGAGCGTCAGTTGCAGGGCGGCAAGACCCACCTGCTACGACCGCGGCTGATCGGTTATACCGCCGTGCTGCTGGTGATGATCGGCGCACTGGTGGTGGCATTGGTGGAGCGGCCGATGGTTTCCCTGGACGTGAGCAAGGACCGCGGCCTGTTCCGCGAAAACAGCCAGGGACTGATCGAGAATATCTACAGCCTGAAGATCATCAACAAGACCCAGCAACGCCAGGACTATCAGCTCTCCCTGGTGGACGGCAACGACTTCGTCCTGCAAGGCAAGACCCGACTGAGCCTGGCCCCGGGAGAAATAGTCGACGTACCGGTGTCGGTGGCGATGCTCAGCGAACGCTCCCGCAGCGGCTCACAGGCACTGACATTCAAGGTAGCCGACAGTGACGAGCCCAACATTCATAGCGAGGCCAAAAGCCGTTTTGTCGCGCCGATGAATCGCTGAAGCCTTAAGATGCAGAGCTGTTTTCCTGTGGGAGCGAGCCTGCTCGCGATGAGGTCAGCACAGTCAACCTTGATGTGCCTGACACTCCGCTATCGCGAGCAGGCTCGCTCCCACAGTTGATGCGCAACCTGAACCGTGGATGACTGGACCGTACATGAAACGCTACGAGAAATTCGCCGACGACATCGCAGAGCTGATCCGCTCCGGCATGCTGGGGCCGGGACAGCGCGTGCCGTCGGTGCGCTATGCCAGCCAGACCTACGGCGTCAGCCCGTCCACGGTTTTCCAGGCGTATTACCTGCTGGAACGCCGCGGTTTGATCCGGGCCCGGCCGCGTTCCGGCTACTTCGTCAACAACCATGCGCCAAAGCCCTTTTCCGAGCCGGTCATCAGTAGCCAGGTGCACGAATCCACCGAAGTCGACGTCAGCGAACTGGTGTTCTCGGTGCTCAATTCCATCAAGGATCCAGGCACCGTACCCTTCGGCTCGGCATTCCCCAGCCCGACGCTGTTCCCGCTGCAACGGCTATCCCGCTCACTGTCCAGCGCCACGCGGGATATGGACCCACGGGTGGTGGTCACCGACATGTCGCCGGGCAATCCGCAGTTGCGCCGCCAGATCGCCCTGCGCTACATGGTCGGCGGGCTGATGCTGCCTATGGAGGAACTGCTGGTCACCAACGGCGCCCTGGAAGCCTTGAACCTGTGCTTGCAGGCCGTGACCGAGCCCGGCGACCTGGTGGCCATCGAGGCACCGGCCTTCTATGCCAGCCTGCAGGTGCTGGAACGGCTCAAGCTCAAGGCCGTGGAAATCCCCGTGCATCCGCGCGACGGCATTGACCTGGATGTACTGGAACAAACCCTGGAACGCCATCCGATCAAGGCATGCTGGTGCATGACCAGTTTCCAGAACCCCATCGGCGCAACCATGCCCGAGGAACGGAAACAGGCACTGGTGGCGTTGTTGCGCCGCCATCAGGTGCCATTGATCGAGGATGACGTCTACGCCGAACTCTATTACGGCCAACAAGCTCCGAAACCGGCCAAGGCGTTCGACACCGAAGGGTGGGTGATGCACTGCGGATCATTCGCCAAGAGCCTGGCACCGGGTTACCGCATCGGCTGGGTTGCCGCCGGCCGCTACGCGCAGAAAATCGAGCGCCTTAAACTCATGACCTCATTGTGTGCCTCGATGCCAGCCCAGGCCGCCATCGCCGACTATCTGCAACACGGCGGCTACGACCGTCACCTGCGCAAACTGCGCTACGCCCTGGAAGAACAGCAAAGCGCCATGCTTGCCGCCATCGCTCGTCATTTCCCGGCCCAGACCCGCGTCAGCCACCCGGCCGGCGGGTATTTCCTGTGGCTGGAGCTGCCAGAACAGATGGACTCGCTGAAACTGTTCCAGATGGCCCTGGCCCAAGGCATCAGCATCGCCCCGGGTCCGATCTTTTCAGCGACCCGGCGGTTCAGGAACTGCATTCGCTTGAACTACGGCAGCCCTTGGACCGAGGCGTCGGAAAAGGCCATGGAGACGTTGGGGAGGATTATTCGCTCACTGATGACCAACCAAGATACCTGTCAGCTCTGACAGTAGCAGGCCTGTGGAGAACGACTTAGCGTAGAGATCGCCAACCGAAATGAGCACCCCGCGTTGGCAACAATCTATCCTAAGGAGAAGATCATGAAATATTTTCACGATTTCGAGAACGGTCCAGACGGCTGGAGATTTACCCAAAGTGAAGGAGAAATAGTGAGGGAGCCACGTGGCAATCATTACATCACCGGTGACGAGTATGTGACTGATTACAGCTTGGCCAAGATATTCAAATTGCCATTCGCGGACAATCTTCCAGTCATCGTAAAGTTCGACATTAAAGTCCCCGATGGGGTGACGCTGAAAGAGTTGGCTTGCAGAGTCAATGATAATGTTCAGCTACTGGACGTCCCTGCAGGCGATGACCAATGGCATTCCTGCAAAGTGACATTTCCCCCTCCTCCACCTCAATCGTCCGGATTACCTACCGTTCGTATTACAGCATTCCAAGAAGTTGAAAAGCCTCCATACGGCGTAGGGTTCGATAACATTTACGTCATCCAGGAATAACCCCATCCGGCCATTTCAATGCAGGCGTTCTGCACACCGATAGCATCAAAGGCAAACCCGCTCCCATAGGCGGACTGTATTCAAATGTGGGAGCGAGCCTGCTCGCGATGGGGCCAGTACCGGCGAAACTCAGCGCCCGCCCCCCAGGTCCACGAACGTCCCGGTCGCATACGAAGCCTTGTCCGACAGCAGCCAGATAATCGCTTCGGCCACTTCATCCGGACGACCGCCCCGGGCCATAGGGATTGCCGATTCCAGCTTGCTGACCCGCTCGGGATCGCCGCTGAGGGCATGGAAATCGGTGTAGATGTAACCCGGGCGAACCGCATTGACGCGGATGCCCTCACCAGCCACTTCCTTGGACAGGCCGATGGTGAAGGTGTCCAGCGCGCCCTTGGAAGCGGCATAGTCGACGTATTCGTTCGGCGAGCCCAGGCGGGCGGCCACCGATGACACGTTGACGATACTGCCGCCCTGCCCGCCATGCCGGGGAGACATGCGCAGCACGGCGTGCTTGGCGCAGAGAATCGGCCCCAGCACGTTGGTCTTCATGACTTTGAGGATGCGGAACTCGGACATCTCATCGAGCCGGGACTTGTGAGCGACGGTACCGGCATTGTTCACCAGCGCCGTAACGCGCCCCAGCTCCGCGTCCACCCGGTCGAACAGGCCGATCACCTCATCCTCGATGCTCACATCAGCGCGCACGGCAATGGCCTGTGCGCCCTTGGCGCGGATCTGCGCCAGCACGTCCTGCGCGGCGTTTTCATCGGAATGGTAGTTGATGCAGATCCGATACCCCAGCTCGGCAGCCAATAACGCCGTGGCCGCGCCGATACCACGGCCACCACCAGTGATCACGATGACTTTATCCACGCTGCTTCCCCTGTTTCACGGTAGACGCCAGGGGCCAAGAATAGCGTTCACGTCACGCTTTTGCACAACCCCCGGCCAGGATCCGCAGGTCCAGGCGCCCGTCCAGCAACGGTGGGCACCAGTAGTAGCCGCCGGTGATCGGCCGGCTCATGCGGTACAAGCCATCGGTAATGCCATCTTCAAGGCCACTCATGCGTCGCAGTTGCGCCTCGAAAGCGTCCAGGGAGAAACCGAACGCGAGGAACATCAGGCCGGCGCGATCGCCTTCGATCCACGGCATGGAGCGGCGCACGAGGAAGGCTTGCGGCGCGAAGCTTTCCTGGGCGGTGCGTTTGACGTGGGCCGACTCCGGCGCATCGTCGAGCTCTTCGTTGTCGCTCAGCCGCCGGCCCATGATGTTGTCACGCTCGTGGGGTTGCAGGGCGGCGAAACCGTCCAGGTCGTGTTGCCACTGCTGGATCGCCGCGAAACTGCCACCGCGCAGACCGTCGGTGCCTTGGGCCAGGGCTGCGGCGATGGCGGCTTCATCGTGGGGGTTCTCGGTGCCGTCTTCGTAACCTGTCAGGTCATGGCCGGTCATGTGACGGAAGGTTTCGTTCATTTGCACCAGGCGCAACGCCGGTGCCAGCGCCGCCTCGATGGCGCGGCTGCGGTGCAGCAGTTCGCCACGGTCTTCGCCGTGCAGCCAACACCACAGCGCGTGCTGGGTCGAAGGATTGTCCACGCCCACACCCGCCAGCGCAGGAAATGCCCGCAGGCCTTCGATCTGCGCGCCCAGCGCCTGGACCAGCGACTCGCCGAAACCGATCACGCCACGACCGTCCAGTTGCAGCACCAACCTGTCGATCGCAGCCGGCAACGCCTCGACCGATTCCAGGGCGAAAAACAAATGACGAGCCTGAGGCGGAACAGGGGTGGCGAGAATGCCGGGCTGGTAGTAACTCATGTGAACTCCTCTAGAAAGAGCGCAAGTCTACCCGGCGGCCGTGGATTTGTGGTGATTTGCCAACGGGGAACCTGCCTATGCAACCCAGGCTTTTTGTAGGATTTCTCTTTCGCCTCCGTCGGATGGCTCGGAACCTGTCCCGAAGCGAAAGACCTCGGGTTGCCTGACCGCCGAAAACTTCCTAGAGTGCGCTCCAAAGCTTGCACCCCAACGGTGCATTGAGCCGCTCAAGGCTGCCGGATGCAGAGCGGCTTGAACTCTCGCCATTCATGGAGACCGGTCAACATGCGCATGACCCGATCGATACTCGCGGGCACCTTTCTGCTGGGCTGTGGAATGATGCCGGGCTTTGCCCAGGATCGCCTCGAAGACACCGTCAATGCAGTGATCGAACCCTTGATGAAACGGCAGGACATAGCCGGCATGGCCGTGGCGATCACGCTGGACGGCCAACCTCACTATTTCAACTACGGCGTGGCCTCCAGGGAAACGAAACAGCCGGTCACCGAACAGACCCTGTTCGAAATAGGCTCGGTCAGCAAGACCTTTACCGCGACCCTCGGCGCCTATGCCCAGGCCCAGGACAAACTGTCCCTGTCGGACCCGGCCGGCCGCTACGCCCCCGAGTTACAGGGTAGCGTCCTGGAGAACTTCAGTCTGCTCAACCTCGCCACCTACACCGCCGGTGGATTGCCGTTGCAGTTTCCCGACAGCGCGGACCACCCGGACCGGATGTTCGGCTACTACAAGACCTGGAAACCGCTTTACCCGGCCGGTACCCAACGGCTCTATTCGAACCCGAGCATCGGCCTGTTCGGCTATCTGGCCGCTCGCAGCCTGGATCGCCCTTTCGATGATGCAATGGAACAGACGTTGATGCCGGGCCTGGGCCTCAAGCACAGCTATCTGCGGGTGCCGGCGTCAGAGTCGAGCCGATACGCCCAAGGCTACGCGAAAGACGGCAAGCCAGTCCGGGTCGGTCCCGGGGCAATGGACTCCGAGGCCTATGGCGTGAAGACCAGCACCTCGGACCTGATCCGTTTCCTTGAAGCCAACCTGCGACCGGAAACACTGGCCCCTGACCTGCAACAAGCCATCGCCACCACCCACACCGGGTTCTACCAGGTCGGCGGCATGACCCAGGGGTTGGGCTGGGAGTTCTACCCTTATCCGGTGACGGTCAGCCAGCTGTTGGCGGGTAATTCGGTGGAAATGGCCATGCAGCCGAACAAGGTCGAACCTCTCGACCCGCCCCGCCCTGCCCCGGACAACGCATGGATCAACAAGACCGGATCAACTGGCGGTTTCGGCGCCTATGCGGCTTTCGTGCCTGGCAAGAACATGGGCATCGTACTGTTGGCGAACAGGAACTATCCCAACGAGGAACGGGTGAAGGCGGCGCACCGGATCCTGACGGCGTTGGAGGAGCGATAAGGCAAGAGGTAACTGCCGGAGCAAGCTTTGCTCCAACAGCTGCCATCATCTCCTTGAGAGTCAATCATCCAACGGCTTTACAGCCGTAGGCTTGGTTGTCTTGCCGGGTTTCGCGCCCTTCGTGTCCTTGGCCGGTGCAGCTTCGGGGGCTGGAGGTGGTGCTGGAGGCGTTGCTTCTTTTTCTGCTGCGGGCAACTTGTCGACGGTGTCGAACAGCTCCTTCAGTTCGATCGCCCCGGAATGTTCAAGCTTCTTTTCTCCATCCTTGCCCACCAGGATGATCTTGGTCTGGGCTCCGGCCCCCAGCTTGAGTGATCGGATCAACGCCATGGTGCTTTGGGGGTCCAGATCCTTACCGTCGCGCTGCCCAATGGTATTGAGCACGGTATAGAGCACCATGTTGCGCTCGGAAAAACCCTTCTTGCCCGCTGGTTCGTCCAGGGCTTTTTTCAGGCTGACCCACGCAGGGTCCACGGTGCTGGGCGCGATGACAATCAGGGACCGGGACCTGCCCACCTCCGCCACCAGGGGTGAGTCACCATCAGCGGCGAACAGAGGGCCGGCGATGGCCAGCAAGGTTGCCAAGGTCAACGACCGAATGAGCATGCGCCTCTCCTTTTGATATTTACGCTGTACTGATTGCACAGGGCGGCAATTGTTCCGCGAGAGAGTCGCCCAATATTGCGCCGGCCTGCCATGAAGCTTAGGTCAGCGGGGTCATTGCGCAACCGTGGTGCGGGAGGGCAATTGCGATGCAAGGGCCTGACACGAACTCTGGTGGGAGCGGGCTTGCTCGCGAAGGCGGCGTGTCAGTCAATAAAATATCCACTGATACACCGCTTTCGCGAGCAAGCCCGCTCCCACATTGATCATCGAAACCTTGCAGACTTATCAGAACGCCAACTTGAACCCGATCATCGCCAGCATCACCGCCAGGCACGGGCGCAGCAGTTCGTCAGAGATGCGTCCCGACAGATGACTGCCCAGGTAGATACCCGGTAAGGAGCCAACCAGCAAATAACCGAGGATGTGCCAGTCCATGTTGCCCATGCTCGCATGGCCCAGACCGGCCACCAGGGTCAGTGGCACGGCGTGGGCGATTTCGGTGCCCACCAGGCGCTTGGTGACCAGGAACGGGTAGAGAATGAACAACGCGACGGTACCCAGGGCGCCGGCACCAATGGAGGTCAACGCGACCATCGTACCCAGCACCAGGCCGGTGATGACCGTGAGCACATTGAGCCGCGCACCGGAGGGGTTGTAGTGACCGCCCGCACGATCATGGGCGAATTGCAGCAGGCGCTTCTTGAACAGGATCGCCAGGGCAGTCGCGAACAGCACGAAGCCCAGGGCCTGCTTGATGACAGCGTTCATGGCGTCCGGCGAACTGTGCAGGGTACTGAGAAACCACAGCGTCAGCCCGACCGCCGGCACACTGCCCAAGGTCAGCCAACCGGTGATCGCCCAATCGATATTGCGATTTCTGGCATGCACCAGCACGCCGCCGGATTTGGTAATGGCCGCGTACAGCAAATCCGTACCCACGGCAGTCGCAGGGTTGATACCGAACCACAACAGAATGGGAGTCATCAGCGAACCGCCGCCGACACCGGTCATTCCGACGATGAAGCCGACCACCAGGCCCGCTACGACTAAACCGACATTACCGAAATCCATCAAACCCGTCTCAGCATAACCGCGTGGAAAATCTCGCCGCGAGCATAGCGATTTTTCTTATAACCGCCCTATAACGTTGTGATCTATCTTTATGCCTTTTCCTAAAAACCTACTGAACCGGCAAGAAGTTGAGGAACAGCAGGCTCTGGGCGTAGTTCAGCCCGATCCGCCGGTAACGCTCATCCAGCATCTGCGTGAGCAAGTCCAGTCGCGCGACGATTTTGCCGAACTCCACGGCGAAACTCAGGTTGCTGCCCTCCTCCGAGATCTCGTTGGAAAACAGCAGTAGATTGCCGTCCTTGTCCTGTCGCTGGCTCAGTATCCAGGTGGCTTTTTCGATATTGCGTGCCGCGTTGCTGACAAAGCGCGGGTCGATGGTGTCGGTCATGTAGAACTCGAGCCGGTTGCCATGGGCCGTCACCAGCATGCTGCCGATGGCATAGATGAAGGCCCCGACCCGATCGCCGAGGAACTCAGGGCTCATGGCGTAGCTCAGGGCCGCCAGGTCCTTCTTGCCGCCCAAGGTCGGCAAGGGTTGCTGCTGCTCGATGGCCATGCGCACTTGTTTTTCCGCGGTGCGGGCGTCGAGGAAACCGGATTTGCGCAACTCTTGGGGATTGCGCAGGTAAAGCTTGTTCATCAACAGGTAGAGGCTTTGCAGATTGTCGTGCATCGACAACGTGGCCATGCGGTCGACGCTGGTCTGCAAGAACTCCTGGGGCCGGGCGTTACTGAACTGAGTGACCATGTCCTGGCCCTGCTGGTGGCTGCAACCACCACTGAGCAATATCAACGCCCCACCCAGCAGCACGGGACAGCGACGTCGCAACATCATCAGACAGTAGGAAACACCGGCCATTGAATCTCGATCTGGGCATGGGGAAGCGGTGGGGAGTCGCCGCTTCCTGGCCATGGATAGAGCGGCAAAAAACCTAAAAGTGCAGTCCTGCCTGCCGGGCCTGACGTTTGGGCAAGACTCGCCTCGCTTAATTAGTATTACTTTTTAATTGATAAATTTCGATTTTTGGCTATAAATCCCTTATCAACCCTTAAATAGATAGACTACTGAACAGAAAAACCCTCACCGCTGTCCGACCAAGTAACCGACTCGACCCGCGTTCAAAACAACAACAAAACCACAAGAAGGAAGGTCTACCATGCTTGAATCCAGACATCTGCTCACGGCCCTCGGAGTGTCTCTGATGATCGCCACTTCTGCCTCCCAGGCCGCCGGCCTGACCAACGAACGCGCCGCGTTCGGCAAGACCGACGATGGCACCGCGGTGGAAAAATATGTACTGCGCAACAGCCATGGCATGGAGGCCACCGTCATTACTTACGGCGGGATCCTCCAGTCGTTGATCGTGCCGGACAAACACGGCAAGGCTGCTGACGTGGTGCTCGGTTTCGATGATGTCCAGGGCTACCAGAAGAACGGCAACGTGTATTTCGGCGCGACCATCGGCCGCTTCGGCAACCGTCTGGCCGACGGCGCATTCGAACTGGACGGCAAGCGCTATCAGGTCCCCCAGAATGACCATGGCAACTCCCTGCACGGTGGACCGCAAGGGTTCGACAAACGCGTCTGGAAAGCCGTGCCGCATAACGGCAAGGACTCGGTGGGCGTGACTCTGACCTACCTGTCGGCGGATGGCGAGATGGGCTTCCCAGGTGCCCTGACGACCGATGTCACCTACAGTCTCACCGAACAGAACGAGCTGCGCATCGACTACAAGGCCACCACCGACAAACCCACGGTGCTGAACCTGACCAACCACAGCTATTTCAACCTCGCCGGTGCCGGTAACGGCGACATCCTGAAACAGGTCGCCACCCTGTACGCCTCCCACTACACCCCTGTGACCGCCAAACTCATCCCCACCGGCGAACTGGCGCCCGTGGCCGGCACGCCCATGGACTTCACCAAGCCCACCGCCTTCGGTACCCACATCAAGGCTGACCACCCACAACTCAAGTTCGCCGAACCGAAACAGGGTGGCTTCGATTTCAACTGGGTACTGGATACTCAGGGTGACGTGAGCAAACCGGCCGCCGATGTCTACGACCCGCAGTCGGGGCGCCGCTTGCAGCTCTACACCACCGAGCCCGGTGTGCAGCTCTACACCAGCAACTTCCTCGATGGCACCGTCAAGGGCAAACAGGGCAAGGTCTATCCGCACTGGGGTGCATTTACCCTGGAGACCCAGCATTTCCCCGACTCTCCAAACCAGCCGAAATTCCCATCCACGCGGCTTGATCCGGGCCAGACCTACACCCAGACCATGGTGCTGAAGTTCTCTGCGAAATAACCCTCTGATCGCTCCCACATTAGCCGCCAGGAGTGTGGGAGCGAGCCTGCTCGCTCCCACAGGGAACGGCGCAGGCTTCTCGTCGATCGAGCTGAACACTTGGTCTATCCTGCTGCCACACGTCTGACGTTCAAGCACATAGGAGACAGGCATGAGGACTCTGGAGTTGGCCGGCGTATCCGTCCCCCTGATCGGCCAGGGCACCTGGCACATGGGTGAGGAACCGTCCGACCACAAGAAAGAAGTTGCCGCCCTGCGCCAGGGCATCGAACTGGGCATGACCCTGATCGACACGGCGGAAATGTACGCTGAAGGCGGTGCCGAAACCGTCGTGGGCGAGGCGATCACCGGCCTGCGGGACCAGGTGTTCCTGGTCAGCAAGGTCTACCCCCATAACGCCAGCCGCAAAGGCATTCCACTGGCCTGCGAACGCAGTCTGCGGCGACTCGACACCGACTACATCGACTTGTACCTGCTGCACTGGCGCGGCCAATACCCGCTTGAAGAAACCGTCGAAGCCTTCGAACGCCTGCGCGAAGAAGGCAAGATTGGCCGCTGGGGTGTATCGAACTTTGATGTGGAGGATCTTGAAGAACTGGCTTCACCGACCTGCGCTACCAACCAGGTGCTGTACAACCTGCAGGAGCGGGGTATCGAATTCGACCTGCTGCCTTGGTGTCGGCAGCGCTCCATGCCAATCATGGCCTACTGCCCGGTCGGCCAGGGTGGGCATCTGCTCAAGGACCACACCCTGCGGGAGATCGCCGAGCGCCACGGTGCGACGCCGGCACAGATTGCACTGGCCTGGTTGTTGCGCCAGGACAATGTCATCGCCATTCCCAAGGCCGTGCAACCGGAACATGTGCGCTTGAACGCCGAAGCAGCGAACCTGCAATTGGCGCCCCAGGATCTGGCCACCCTGGATCTGATCTTTCCGCAACCCCAGGGCAAGCAGCGCTTGGCAATGGTGTGACGAACTACCCGCCGGGTCGAGGAATCATGCCTGGCGGGGCCATCCTCAGAACAACCCCATCTGCCCGCCCACCAAGGTCAGGAAATCATCCCCCACGAACGGCAGGATCGCATCCGCCACCGGTTGCAGCTGTTTGCTCACGTAGTGGTCATAGTCGATGGCGGCGCTGCGGGTTTCCAAGGGCTCGGGGCCGGCGACGGTGATGACGTAGCTGATCCAGCCACCGTTCTGGTATTGCCGCGGGCGGCCCTGGCGGTGGTTGAACTCGTCGGCAATCCGCGCCGCTCGCACGTGGGGCGGGACATTGCGTTCGTAGTCATCCAGCGGTCGACGCAGGCGCTTGCGGTAGACCAATCGCTCATCGAACGCTCCGGCGAGAGTCTGGTGAACGTAATCGCGCACGTAATCCTGGTAAGGCTTGCGATGGAAGATCCGCTCGTACAGTTCCTGCTGGAATTGCCGGGCCAGCGGCGACCAGTCGGTGCGTACAGCCTCCAGCCCCTTGTAGACGATTTCGTCGCTGCCGTCGGCACGGGTGACCAGCCCGGCGTAGCGTTTCTTGCTGCCCTCCTCGGCGCCACGGATCGTCGGCATCAGGAAACGCTTGAAGTGGGTTTCGAACTGCAGCTCCAACGCACTCTGCAACCCGAACGTCTCATGCACGTATTCGCGCCACCACTGGTTGACGTACGCCACCAGCTCACGACCGATGCTGGCGGCCTCGTCCTGGCCGTGGGCCCGGCGCAGCCAGACGAAGGTGGAGTCGGTGTCACCGTAGATCACCACATGCCCCCGGGCTTCGATCAACTGCCGGGTCTGCTGCATGATCTGGTGGCCGCGCAAGGTAATGGATGACGCCAACCGTGGGTCGAAGAAACGGCAGCCGCTGGAGCCGAGGACACCGTAGAAGGCGTTCATGATGATCTTCAAGGCCTGGGACAGCGGCGCGTTGTGTTCGCGCTTGGCGGTCTCCCGGCCTCCGGCCACGCGCGCGACGATGGACGGCAGGCAATGCCGGGTACGCGAGAACCGTGCGCCACGAAAGCCCGGCACCGACTCGCGGTCGTCGGGGTGGCGCAGGCCTTCGATCAAGCCCACCGGGTCGATGAGGAACGTGCGAATGATCGACGGATACAGGCTCTTGTAGTCCAGCACCAGGACCGATTCGTAGAGTCCGGGCTGGGAGTCCATGACGAAACCGCCCGGGCTGGCCTGGGGCGGGCGCTGGCCAAGATTCGGTGCGACGAACCCCTGGCGGTGCATCAGCGGCATGTACAGGTGCGTGAAGGCCGCCACCGAACCGCCGCTGCGGTCCGCCGGCAGGCCGGTCACACTGGCCCGTTCCAGCAGGAACTTGAGCAGCTCGGTCTTGGCGAAGATCCGCGTCACCAACTCGCAGTCTTTGAGGTTGTAGCGAGCCAGGGCCGGCTTGTCCTCGGCGAACATGCGGTTGATCTCATCCATGCGCTGGTAAGGGGTGCCGATGGCCTTGCCCTCCCCCAACAGCGTCTGGGCGACATTTTCCAGGCTGAACGAAGGGAAGCTCCAGGTGGCCGAGCGCAGGGACTCGATGCCGTCGATGATCAATCGACCGGCCGCCGAAGCAAAAAAGTGGTTGTTGCGCGCACCATGTTCGCGCCACTGCATCTCCTCCCCACCTCGCCCCAGGCGCAACGGCACGGCCAGCCGCCGGGCATGCTCGTGCAGCACGCGCAGATCGAACTGCACCAGGTTCCAGCCGATGATCGCGTCGGGGTCGAACCGGGCGAACCAGTCGTTGAGTTTCTTCAGCAGCACCGTGCGGGAATCACAGTATTCAAGCTGAAAATCCACATCGCTGTCGTCGCCGTTAGGCGGGCCAAGCATGTACACCTGACGCTCGCCGCAACCCTCCAAGGCAATGGAATACAGTTCACCCTGGGCCGTGGTCTCGATATCCAGGGACACCAGGCGCAACGCCGGGCGGTAATCAGGCGCCGGTTTCATCTGGGCGTCCAGCAACAGACCGTTGGCGCCCGGCGTACCGCTGAACCAGACCGGCGCGGTGATGAATCGCTCCATCAGGTAGCGCTCCGGCGGCCGGATATCGGCCTCGAACACCTCCACGCCGGCGCGCCGCAGGGTCGTGTCCAGGCGCATCAGTTGGGCGTGCTGGCGGCAATACAGGCCCAGTACCGGTCGATGCTCGAAATCCAGCAGGTCAAGGGGGCGCAGTTCGATGTCCTTCTCCCCTTGCAGCAGGGCTTCGACCTGGCCACGCTGGAGCTGCGGCACGAACGCCACCGACGGCTGCACCGCCAGCCGCACACGCCGGGGCCCGGCGTCTGTCGCCAGCCAGAACTCGACTTCGGTGCCCGCCGGGGTGTCGCGCCAATGCCGGGTCAGGACGAAGCCCTGCTGTAAATCCACCGCGGTGACCTCGAATCTTGGGTAAGGGGGTGATTCTACCGCCATCTCTCAGGCAAGCAGTGAACCTGTGTGGCGAGGGGATTTATCCCTTCGCCACAATGATAAATTCACTGCCGATGGCGTTTTTGGACGACTGGCCGCCGTTTTACCGCTTGCCCTGCGCCGCTGGGTCTACGATTCTTTAACAACACCTGCAAAAACACCCCCGAGGCCCCTCCCAATGAAAACCGTCGCGCAGTTGCTCCGGATGAAGGACGAGAAGAACCAGCATGTGCACACCATCTCACCGGACGACATGGTGTTGCAGGCCCTGATGCGCATGGCCGAGAAAAACGTCGGCGCCTTGTTGGTGGTGAAGAACGATGAAGTACTGGGGATCATCAGCGAGCGCGACTATGCGCGCAAGATGGTCTTGCACGGCCGCTCCTCGGTGGGCACGAAGGTCAGCGACATCATGGTATCCCCCGTGATCACCATCGATCCGCACCAGACCGTCGAGACCTGCCTGAGCATCATGACCGAAAAGCACCTGCGGCATTTGCCGGTGGTGGATGACGGTAAACTCGTCGGCCTGCTGTCCATCGGTGACCTGGTCAAGGAAGCCATTGCCGAACAGGCGAACCTGATCCAACAACTGGAGCAGTACATTCGCGGCGAATGATCGGCTCGCCAGGTTGCTCATTCCCAACCCACTTCTATATTGAAGGGGTTGTCCCTGCCCGAGCACCCTGATGGCCGACACCGAGCGACTGATCATTTGCGAACATTGCGATGCGGTGTACGAGCCGGTGGAGCTCGTCCCGCATCAAAAAGCCTCGTGCGTGCGATGTGGCGCGGTGATTCAGCGCTATAACGGCCTGACCATCGAAAAACGCCTGGCCTTGAGCGTGACGGCGGCGGTGTTGTGGGCCTTCGCCAACGTCTACCCGGTGATGAGTATCCATTTCCAGGGCCTGAGCAACAGCGCCACCCTGTGGGACTCCATCGTAGCCCTGAGTCAGGGGCCCATCACCTTCATCGCCCTGGTGGCAGCGGTGGCGATCATCGTCGCACCGGTCCTGCAATTGACGCTCCTGCTCTGGGTGCTCGGTCATGCCTACGTCAACCGCCGTGCGCCGGGGTTCAACCTGTGCATGCGCAGCCTGGAAACCCTTCGACCATGGAGCATGCTGGAGGTCTGCCTGCTCGGTGCTTTGGTGGCGGTCATCAAACTTGCCGGAATGCTCGACGTATTGCCGGGCATCGGTCTGTTCGCCCTGGCGGCCTTGAGCCTGCTGATGATCCGGATTGCCGGGCGCGATGTGCGCGACCTGTGGAGCAGCCTGTGAACGGTGAACCGCTGGATACCCCGCCCCAGGCCAGTGATCTGGACCTGTGCCTGTGCCACGGCTGCGGCCTGGCCTGCGACATGACCGACGAGCCCCAGACCTGCCCGCGCTGCGACGCCGCCCTGCACCGGCGCAAACCCGATGCCCTCACCCGCACCTGGGCCTACATGCTGGCCGCGCTGGTGTTCTATGTCCCGGCCAACCTGCTGCCGGTGATGAATACCCGGATGCTCGGGGATGGCGCCGACAGTACGATCATCAGCGGCGTGATCGAGTTCTGGCGCAGCGGCGCCTGGGACATCGCCCTGATCATCTTCATCGCCAGCATCGCCGTGCCCGGCACCAAGTTCGTGGTACTGACGCTGCTGCTGGTCACCGTGCAACGCCGCAGCAATTGGGCCCAGCTCCAGCGGGCCAAGCTGTACCGGCTGGTAGAGGTCATCGGCTACTGGTCGATGCTCGATGTGCTGGTAGTGGCCCTGGTGGCAGCGCTGGTGAAGTTCCAGGCACTGAGCGATATCGAACCGCGGCCGGGGATCCTGTTCTTCGGACTCGTCGTGCTGCTCACCATGCTGTCGGCTATGAGTTTCGACCCACGGCTGATCTGGGACACCCCACCCTCGGAGGAGGCCATGGATGAAATCGCAAGCCACTGACAGACAGCAACCCGCACCGGGTCGCGCCCACGTCACCAGCCGCCGCTGGTCGGTGTCGCTGGTGTGGATCGTGCCGATCATTGCGGTGCTGGTGGGCCTGTCCCTGGTGATTCACAACTGGTTGCAGGAAGGTCCGACCATCACCATTACCTTCAAGACTGGCGAAGGCCTGACCGCCAACAAGACCGCGGTGAAATATCGCAACGTGGTGATCGGCCAGGTCACGGACGTACAGCTGAGCGACGACCAGAAGAACGTCACCGCCACGGTCAAGCTGGCCAAGAATGCCGATACGTTCACCCATGAGGACTCGGTGTTCTGGGTGGTCCGGCCGCGCATCGGCGCCGGCGGCATTTCCGGGATCGACACACTGCTGTCCGGGGACTTCATCGGGGCCGATGCGGGGCATTCGAAAGTACGCGCCAAGTCGTTCACCGGCCTTGAGGCACCGCCGCCGATCACCTACGGCGAACCGGGCAAGCGCTTTACCCTGCACTCTCAGGACCTCGGCTCGCTGGACATCGGCTCGCCGGTGTACCTGCGCAAGATTCCGGTGGGCCAGGTGGTGTCCTACGGGCTGGACGCCGACGGCAAGGGCGTCAATATCGAAGTGTTCATCAACGCACCGAACGATGCCTATGTCACCGAAAACACCCGATTCTGGAACGTCAGCGGCGTGGACCTGAATGTCGGCGCCAATGGTTTCGCGGTCAGGACCGAATCGCTCTCGGCATTGCTGGTCGGCGGCATCGCGTTCAGGGCACCGGAATACAGCCCAAACGACACGCCGGCGGCCGAAGACAAGCACTACGAACTGTTCGCCGACCAGCAAAGCGCCCTGGCACCACCCAGTGGCAAGGCGCAATACCTGGCGCTCCGTTTCGATCAGGCGCTGCGCGGCTTGAAGGTCAATGCCCCGGTGGAATTCCTCGGTGTGGAAGTGGGCAGGGTCGTCGCCATCAACCTGGATTTCGACGAAAAGCAACGCAGCTTTCCAGTCAATGTCGGCGTGGTGATCTATCCCCAGCGCCTGGGCAAAGCCCACGAGAAACTGCTCAAGGCGCTTAATCACGACCCGGAAGATGAAGCCGCCTCGGCCCGCCTGATCGGCAGTTTCGTCGAGCGAGGCTTGCGCGCACAGGCCCGCAGCGGCAGTCTGCTGACCGGGCAGCTGTACATTTCCCTGGATTTCTATCCCAAGGCTGAAAAGGTCGCTTTCGATCCCAACGCCCGCCCCGTCCGTATCCCGACCATCCCCGGCAGCCTCCAGCAATTGCAGGAGCAACTGCAGTCGGTGGTCGAGCGGATCAACAAGCTGCCGCTGGAAAGCATCGCCAGCAACCTGGATGGCAACCTCGTGGAATTGCGCAAAGGCTTGAAGCAATTCAACGGCAAGACCCTGCCAGGCGTGCAGAACACCTTGCAAGACGTCAGCAAGACCCTGCAATCGGCCAACGACACGCTGGCCGAAGACTCGCCACAGCGCGAACAGTTGAGCCAGACCCTCGACGATCTCGGGCGCATGTCGCGCTCGCTGCGTGAACTGTCCGACTACTTGAGCCGTCATCCCGAATCGCTGCTGCGCGGTCGTCCCAAGGACGCCCCCCTCACGTTCCCGGTGAAAGAATGACTACAGGAGCGCCTGCCATGCCGCCGATGCTGAAACCCGCCCTGCTCGCCGTGGCGCTGCTGCTCGGCGCCTGTCGCAGCGATCCGATTCATTACCACACCCTGAGCCCGGTCCAGCCGACAGGCAAACCGCCCTCCAGCGTCGATATCCGGGTCGAGCAGGTCAACGTCCCACCTCAGGTAGATCGCCCCCAGGTGGTCATTCGTCAGGGCACCAGCGGGCTGGCGATCCTGGAGACTGAATGGTGGGGTGCCAGTCTGGCGGATGAGCTGCGCAGCAGCCTGGAGGAACAACTGAGCAACCCTGGCGCACCGAAGGTGCTACTGCGGGTAGACGTACAACGCTTCGATTCGATCCCCGGCCAGTACGCTCGCATGGACATGCAATGGCGCCTGCGCAACCTCAGCGACGACGCCTACGCTTTCACCTGCCGCAACCACCTGCAGACGCCTGCCGGAAGCACCCTCGACGAGCTGGTGCTGGCCCATCAGAACAACGTCCGGCAGTTCGTCGACCTCGTCGCCCAGGCGGCCACTCGAAAGACATGCCCATGACCTTTCGGGCATGCCTACGAAGGCCAATGCAGTGACAACACCGGGGCCACACGCGGATGCTGGTCGATACGCTCCAGCACCGCGTGAAATTCCGGTCGTGCACTGAGCATCGCCTCTCGCGTTCCGGCCCACTTGGTAATCACCGCAGCGAGAATATCCAGCGCTCCCGGCTCGGCGCCGCTGAAAAACGGTTGCGCCGGAAACTGATCGGCAAACAGCGCCCAGTTGCGATACAAGCGTTGCTTCGTGCCCGATACCAATTGCTGCCGGGTCGCCTCATCCGCCTCGACCAGCCAACGCTCCGGAAAATCGATGATACCGATGGGCGTGTAGCAATTGGCGACGATGTAAACCAGACCCCGTATGGCTTGTGCACGCTGGAGCGGGTCTTCAGGCAGCAACTTCGATTCCGGATAGGCCAGCCCGAGGTGGATCAGAATGGCTGCGGCTTCGGTCAGCACCGAACCGTCCGGCAACTGCAAGGTCGGGACCTGTTTCTGCGGATTCAACGCCTCGAGTGCTGTGGCCGCGTCATTGTTTTCAGTCGAATAGGCATCGACCCGGCGATAGGGCACACCACATAGGCACAGAGCAATCTCCACGGCCGAAGAACCGGATTGCCTGTAGCCGAATAACTGATACATAAGCCTGCCTCCTGGGAAGGTTCAGTCGATAGAACCCTGCGCACGCCCAATGTTCCACGCCGTGGACGACCTGTACATCGACCAGCTATCACCGCCATCGATGGTCACCATCACGTCAATGAAGTTCTCATGATCACTGCCCGACGCAACAATGGCCCCACACAAACCCACTGCATCCCCGGAGCACACCATCATGAAACGCCAAATCATCCTCAGCCTCGCTTTCTCGGTTCTGGCAGCCAACGCATTCGCCGCTTCTTCCCACCCGGTCGTTGCCGAAGGTGGTTCCGATCGACTGATTGAAAACCGTGTCGCTGAAGGTGGTTCCGATCGCTTGAACGAAAACCGTGTCGCTGAAGGTGGTTCCGATCGCTTGAGCGAAAACCGCGTCGCTGAAGGTGGTTCCGATCGCTTGAGCGAAAACCGTGTCGCTGAAGGTGGTTCGGATCATCTGGCCCAGAACCGCGCATGACCTGCCGCCCTGCTCTGCCCGACAAAAGCCCGGTCTTATCCACCGGGCTTTTTTCATGGTCACCGTTCGCTACCGTCCCGCCGACCGCGCCATGCATCGCTGATAGCGCTCGTCTACCCGCTTGGCAAACCATGCGGTGGTCAGCTTGCGGGTGATTTTCGGGCTCTTGAGGACGATCCCCGGCAACACCGCACGGGGTAACGGCTTACCCTCGGCCTTTTCAGCCAGTTCGAAGACGCCCTTGTAGAGTTTGCTGTCCTCGAATGCCAGGCTGTCACCCTGCTCCAACTGATCGCGAATGGTCGGGTTACGCATTCCCAACGATTTCCCAAGGGTGCGCACCGCCAGCTCGGTGCTGCCGGGCATGATGGAGTCATGCAGGATCAGGTCACCGTCGAGTGCCAGGGAAATACCTGAGGCGCGACTCACTGCATGCTGGAAGGCCGCGTTGCGGCTGGCGTACCAACCGGCATTGAAATCGGCGAAGCGATACAACGGCTCGGTGTAGCTGACTGGATATCCCAATAAATGCGCAATGCCGAAGTACATCCCACCGCGTCGACTGAACACTTCCTGGCGAATCGACCCGTCCACCGGATAAGGATAATTTCGCGCATTGGCCTGGGCGAAGGCAATACTGACCTGCATCGGCCCGCCGGTGTGCACCGGGTTGAAACCGTCGAACAGTGTTTTGCCCAGTGGGACCATGCCAATGAAGTCATCGAAAATGCCGCTTAGCTCCTTCTCGCTACGCACCGCGGCGAGCCGGTCGCTGTAGCTCTTGCCATTGGATGAACGCACCTGGAGCGCACCGCTGACCAACAGCCCTGGAATGTGCAGCTTCGCCGCACGGCGGTCGATTTCCTGCCGGGCAATCTTGCCCAGTCCCGGCACCGAGGGGTCGGCCTGGAACGTCGACTCCTGCTCAGCGACAGCCAGTACCGAACAGATATTCTGCGTCGTAGGCGGGATCTGCTGCGCGGCAAACGCGACATAGATGTCCGTGGCCCAGCCTTCGCGATCCGCGGTCTTGGCCGGCAACAACCGCACGATCTGCGCCTTGACCTCGGCGGGCTGGCGTTCAGGCTCCTGGACCTGACGACTGCCGCAACCGGCCAGAATCAACAGCGCCGGGAGAATGAACAACCATCGATTGAAAGGCATAGGGCTCCGTCAGGTTTGTACTCCAGAGCACCATACGATCAAAAACGGCGACAGGCTATGCTCCGTCGTTCGACACATGGATAAAACCGGCTCGATAACACCGCAAAACCCATGTGGGAGCGATGGCGAACGCGAATCTTGCGGACAGCTCGCTCCCACAAGGGAATGGTGTGGATCAGATGCCGCTCGATGCCAGGTCCATCGCAAAGTAGGTAAAGATCAGATCCGCCCCTGCCCGCTTGATCGCGCCAAGGCTTTCACGCACCACTCGGGCTTCGTCGATGGCGCCGGCCTGGGCGGCGAATTTGATCATCGCGTATTCGCCACTGACCTGATACGCCGACAACGGAAGGTTCGACGCCTGGCGGATATCACGGATGATATCGAGGTAGGCGCCGGCCGGCTTGACCATCAGCGCATCGGCGCCTTCCTGTTCATCGAGTAGGGATTCGCGCAATGCTTCGCGACGGTTCATCGGATTCATCTGATAGCTCTTGCGGTCGCCCTTCAACGCGCTGCCGCCAGCCTCACGGAACGGGCCGTAGAGCGCCGAGGCGAATTTGGTGGAATAGGCCATGATTGCCGTCTGGCTGAAGCCGGCTTCATCCAGAGCCTTGCGAATTGCCTGGACCTGCCCATCCATCGCCGCGGACGGAGCAATGACATCGGCACCGGCGCGGGCCGCTGCCACGGCTTGCCGGCCCAGGTTGAACAGGGTCCGATCGTTGTCCACTTCATGCCCATGAAGCACGCCGCAATGACCGTGATCGGTGTATTCACAGAAACACGTGTCGGACATCACGATCATTTCCGGTACCGCGTCCTTGCAGATCGCGGCCATGCGTGACACCAGCCCACGCTCGTTCCAGGTGTCGCTGCCGTCGCTATCCAGATGATGGGACACGCCAAAGGTCATCACCGACTTGATGCCCGCACGGGCATATCGCTCGATCTCGCCGGCCAGTTTCGACTCAGGAATGCGCACCACGCCAGGCATGCTCTTGATCGGCACGAAGTCATCGACTTCTTCCTCGACGAAAATCGGCAGGACCAGGTCGTTCAGCGTGAACTCGGTTTCCTGGAAAAGACTGCGCAGGTTGGCATTACGACGCAAGCGGCGTGGACGTGCTTCGGGGAACTGGCTGGACATGGGACTCCTGGGCAAATGCGTGTCAATCACAGGGGGCCAAAGCTTATGCCTTGGCCGACCCGGGTACAAACGGCGCCTGGAAAACAGTGTGTTACCGGCAGGGCAATAATCCGCTTACACGCTCAGCGAACCGTTGATGCAAGTCATTGCCCTTGAACGGCGCATCGCTCCGCTCATTCGGGAATCTTCAAGCCGCGAACCACTGCCGGCCGCGCCAGGAAGCGTTCCAGCACCCGCGTGACGTTGGGGAAGTTCTGGATGCCCACCAGATCGCCGGCCTCATAGAACCCGATCAGGTTGCGCACCCAGGGGAACGTGGCGATGTCGGCAATGGTGTAGCGCTCGCCCATGATCCAGTCGCGTCCTTCCAGGCGACCATCGAGTACCTTGAGCAAACGCTTGCTCTCCTCGACATAACGGTCACGAGGTCGCTTATCCTCATAGTCCTTGCCGGCGAACTTATTGAAGAAACCCAACTGCCCGAACATCGGCCCGATACTCCCCATCTGGAACATCAGCCACTGAATCGTCTCGTAGCGCGCCGCCGATTCCTGGGCCAGCAGTTGGCCGCTCTTGTCCGCCAGGTAAATCAGAATCGCCCCGGACTCGAACAACGCCAACGGCTGGTCGCCCGGTCCATGGGGATCGAGGATCGCCGGGATCTTGTTATTCGGGTTGAGGGAAAGGAATTCAGGGGAAAGCTGATCGTTGCTGCCGAAATCCACCTTGTGAGGTTCATAGGGCAGGCCGATCTCCTCCAGCATGATCGAGACTTTCACGCCGTTGGGGGTGGGCAGGGAGTAGAGCTGGAGCCACTCGGGGTATTGGGCGGGCCATTTCCGGGTGATCGGGAATTGGGTCAGATCGGGCATGGGGAGCTCCATGGCAGGAGGAAATGCTGGAGCATAATTCAGGACCGGATGGATGGCATCAGGAAATGCCCCTGCTGATGCTCACGTTTGCCAGACGGGCCGGAGAAACACGCCAGGGTTGGAAATAAGGTCATTCGCTAAACCTCCATACGTCATACCAATCACGCCGGCCTTTATTAATTTCGCAACATCCTGTCGTTAATCTTCCCCCATCTCACGGAAGAGAGCCGCGGCAGGATCGAACCAAAAGGGCTTCGGGAGACTCAGAGCAATGCCCCGAGGAATCGAAGCGGCGTAATGACAAGGAAAACATCCGAAGCCAGGGCTTCGTGGTGCCAGGGTTTGTCAGCCTGACTCGATGCCTGACTCGAGACAGCCGAAGAACATAATCCGATGATCAATCCCCTGCAGTTCACCAGATACCTCAAACGCCGTTCATGGCTGGTATTGCCGACATCGCTCGTGGTCTGCGGCCTGGTGCTGTCACTGGAATCCAGCGTCAGTCGCGCCCAGCCGGTCGATGGCATCCAGACCCTGGTGTTCCTGCGCCACGCCGAAAAGCCCGCCGGCGGCCTGGGGCAACTCAATTGCCAGGGCCTCAACCGCGCCATCGACCTGGCCACCCTGCTGCCGCAAAAGTTCGGCAAGGCCGACTACGTATTCGCAGCCAACCCGACCCGCAACGTGGAAGAAGGCGAGCGGGATAATTCCTATAGTTATATTCGCCCACTGATGACCATCAGCCCCAGTGCGATCAAGCTCGGGTTGCCGGTCAATATCGAATACTCGGCCAACGACACCAGCGCCCTGGCCGACGAATTGCTGCACGACAAGTACCACAACGCCACCATCTACACGGCCTGGTCCCACGGCTATCTGCCGGAACTGATCAACAAAGTGGCCGGCGAGGCCGTGGGCAAGGAGCAGACCATTACCGAAGACTGGGAATCCGGGGATTTCGATTCGTTGTATGTCCTGACCCTGACCTGGCACAACGGCAAGGCCAGTCTCTCCAGCCAGAGCTACAAGCAGGGCCTGGATAACGGCCAGCAAACCTGTCCGACGTAAGCGGCGGGCAGGGGTGGAGCGGGAGCAAGCGCCCTCGCCACAGCAACCTTCCTCGCCACAGGGTATGATGCGCCTACATCCCTGTTGCCCGGACCTTCTCCATGTCTTTATCTTCTGCCGCTCCCATTCGGGGCTGGTCGTTCTGGTGGAAACCCGCCCTGTTCCTGCTGGTGGCCTGTGTCGGTCTCTACTACGTCAAATGGTCGCCCTATTACCTCAAGGCGTTCGTCGCCGCCGACAACCACAGCATCGGCGGCTCGATCCTCAACGACGCACAGACCGCGCCGCTGATGGCCGCGCTGGCCTACGCCAAGGTGTATTTCCTGGCGATCTGGAAAGCGGCGGTGCTGGCGGTGATCCTGGGCTCCCTGTTGCAGGTACTGATTCCCCGTGACTGGCTGTTGCGCCTGTTCGGCCAGGCCGGTTTTGCCTCGACCTTGCGCGGCGGGCTGTTCGCCCTGCCCGGCATGATGTGCTCGTGCTGCGCGGCGCCGGTGGCGGCCGGTATGCGCCGGCAGAATGTCTCGGTAGGCGCGGCGCTGGCCTTCTGGATCGGCAACCCGGTACTCAACCCCGCGACCCTGGTCTTCATGGGCTTCGTGCTGGGCTGGGGCTTCACCGCCTTGCGGTTGGTAGCAGGTATCGTGCTGGTCTTCGGCGTGTCGATGGTCGCCCAGTGCATCGCCCGGCCCGAAGTTCTGCCCGAGGCGGCCGTAGAGGCGGTGACCGAGGCCAGCGAGGTCGATACACAGCCTTTCCTGGCGCGTTGGGGACGGACCTTGTGGCAGTTGTTCTGGAGCACCATCCCCGTCTATGTGTTGGCCGTGCTGGTCCTGGGCGCCGCACGGGTCTGGCTGTTTCCCCATGTCGATGGCGCCATGGCCAACAGCCTGGTGTGGCTGGTACCGCTGGCCATTGTCGGCACGTTGTTCGTGATTCCCACCGCTGCGGAAATCCCCATCGTCCAAACGATGATGACCCTGGGCATGGGCACCGGACCGGCCGTGGCGTTGCTGATGACACTGCCGAGCATCAGCCTGCCGTCGCTGTTGATGCTGCGCAAGGATTTCGATGCCCGGGTGCTGGTGACCGTGGCGCTGCTGACCATGTTGGTCGGCATCGTCTGCGGGTTGATCGGGGCGGTGTTGCTTTAGGCTTCAAGATTTACTGATCCACCGCTATCGCGAGCAGGCTCGCGATAGCGGCAGCCCGTTCCCACGAGGCCCCGAGGTCAACCTGTCCGGGGGGCGCGCTCACGCAGATATTCGAGCACAGCCGCCTGCTCTCCCGCGAACTCGATCCGCCCTCCCTTCTTTTCCCGCTGGAACACGTACATCGGGTCGTAATACTCGCGCAGCAACCCTTCGATCCAGCCACGATGCAAATCCACGGCGCCGCTATCGGCCTGCTCGGCCAAGGCGGCTTCCATGATTGCCATCAGGCGCCGATGGCGGTCGCCTCCCAGGCGCTTGTGGATATTGTCCAGACTCGCCAGCAACCGCTCGGAGAACAGCGAGAACCCCTCCTCGCCATGTACAGCGATAAACTCGGCGCTCAGGTTGATGACGTAATCCCGCAGAATCCGCTCGACCCGCCGCTCCAGGCTGTCTTCAAGCCAGACCATCGGGACCTGTTGCATGCGCTGGTACAGCGGCAATGGCAAGGCACAACTGCCGACCATGCGGCTTTCATCTTCCACCACGAATTGCCCGATACCGGCGGCGCGCTTTTTCAGCACATCCACGGCCAGGCGGTTCTCGAAATCGATGTTGGAAGGTTGTCCCGTGGCACGCTTGCCGAAGCTCGAACCCCGGTGGTTGGCGTAACCTTCAAGGTCCAGGCCGTTGCCCAGCTGGTTCAGGACTTCGGTCTTGCCGGTACCGGTCATGCCACCCAGCAAGACGAAATCGCACTGGGCGACCGCCTGCTCCACGGTATCGAGCAGGAACGTGCGCATCGCCTTGTAGCCGCCGCCCACCCTGGGGTATTCGATGCCGGCTTCGTCCTTGAGCCACTGCTGGACGATCTGCGAGCGCAGCCCGCCTCGAAAGCAATACAGAACACCGTCAGGATGGGCCCGGGCGAAGTCGGCCCAGGCCTGGATGCGTTGCGCCTTGGTGTCGCCGGACACCAACTGATGCCCCAGGACGATGGCCGCTTGCTGGCCTTGCTGCTTGTAGCACGTGCCGACCCGCTGCCGCTCGATGTCGGTCATCAGCGGCAGATTGACCACGCCGGGAAACGCACCCTTGAGAAATTCGACGGGCGCGCGGGTGTCCATCATCGGCCGATCGTTGAGGAAAATATCGCGGTAATCGGTAATGTCATTGCTCATCAAGACACCTCGACCGCGCTGGTCTGTCGCTCGACCAATTCGCCAATCGGCTCCAGCGCGAGGCCCAATTCAGCGGCCACTTCAAGAAACTCGCCTTCGCCCTGCGCCGTCACGGCGATCAACAGGCCGCCGCTGGTCTGCGGGTCGCATAGCACGCGCTTGTGCAGTTCCTGGACGCGACCGACCTTACTGGCGTAGCTGTCATAGTTGCGCAGTGTTCCGCCCGGCACGCAGCCCAGGTCGAGGTAATACTCGACGCCCGGCAGGCGCGGCACCGCGTCGTAGCGGATGCGTGCGGTCAACTGGCTGCCGTCTGCCATTTCCACCAGATGCCCGAGCAGACCGAAACCGGTGACGTCGGTCATGGCCGTCACGCCATCGAGCTTGCCGAAGCGGCTGCCGGGTTTGTTGAGGGTGCACATCCAGTCGCGGGCCAGGCCAACGTCGGCGGCGCGCAATTTGCCTTTCTTTTCCGCCGTGGTGAGGATGCCAATGCCCAGGGGCTTGGTCAGGTACAGGCGGCAACCGGCAGTGGCGGTGTCGTTGCGCTTCATGTGGCGCTTTTGCACCAGGCCGGTGACGGCCAGGCCGAAAATCGGCTCCGGCGCATCGATCGAATGCCCGCCAGCCAATGGGATACCCGCCTCGTCGCACACCGAACGACCGCCGCGAATCACTTCCCGTGCGATTTCCGGGGCCAGCACATTGACGGGCCAACCGAGAATCGCAATGGCCATCAACGGATCACCGCCCATGGCGTAGATGTCGCTGATGGCATTGGTGGCGGCGATGCGGCCGAAATCGAAGGGATCATCGACAATCGGCATGAAGAAGTCAGTGGTCGATACCACCCCGCGCTCCTCGTCGATGGCATACACCGCGGCATCGTCCCGGGAGGCGTTGCCAACCCACAGTTTGGGATCAAGGTTCTGCGCACCGCTGCCGGCCAGGATCACTTCCAGCACCTGCGGCGATATCTTGCAGCCGCAACCGGCGCCGTGGCTGTACTGGGTCAGGCGAATGGGCTCGCTCATGGGCATACCTCTCATCAGTCAAGGTGAGCGATTCTAGCAGCAACGTCGACGCTTCAGTGCTGATGCCGCCATGGCCAGGAGAAACTGGTACGGGATGTGCAAACGTTTGCGAGCCCCATCAGGGCCTTCTGATCGGGTTGTTTTCTTTCATCCAGGATCACGGGCTTCGGCCCGCACGAACAAGGACTTTCCATGCATTTCATTTCCCGGCGTTGCGCCGTGCCCGGTGTATTCGCAGCCTCCCTGCTCCTGAGCGCCGTTACCGGACTACCCAGCCCATCCGCCCAAGCAGCACCGAACGACTCTGCCCAGGGCGAAGCCTTGAGTCCCGAAGCCACCCCGCCAGAAAAAGGCGCCTACTTGTCAGACTGGTACAACCAGAACCTGACCATCATCGGCAGCAAGGACATCAGCTTCGGCCCGCAACCGGTCGACGATGTGTACCTGGAGTATGAGTATTTCGGTCGCAAGGGGCCGTTCGAACTGTACGGCTACGTCGACATTCCGAAGATTTTCGACATCGGCAACAGCCACGACAAAGGGGCATGGGACCACGGCTCGCCGCTGTTCATGGAACACGAACCGCGCATCTCCATCGACTCCCTGGTGGGTCGCAGCCTGGCCATCGGGCCATTCAAGGAATGGTATGTGGCGTTCGACTGGATCTATGACCACGGCAGCAACAGCGCCAATCGTGGCAACACTTTATACAGCGGACTGGGCACCGACATCGACACTCATTCCCGGGTCAACCTGTCGGCCAACTTCTACGGCCGGTATCAATGGGAAAACTACGGCGCCAGCAATGAATATTCCTGGGACGGCTACCGCGCTCAACTCAAGTACATCGTGCCGATCAGCCGGTTCAGCAATGGTGCGTCCCTGACCTACATCGGCTTCACCAACTTCGATTTCGGCTCCGACCTGCACAAGGACAATCCGGCACGCACCGCCAACGCCACGGTCGCCACCAACGTTTTGCTGTATTCCTTCACTCACCTGCGCTTCACCCTGGTGGGCCGCTACTTCCACAACGGCGGTAACTGGGAAGATGGCAGTGAACTGAACTTCGGCGACGGAAATTTCCGCGCCCGCTCCGATGGCTGGGGCTACTATGCCGGGGTAGGTTATCAATTCTGATCAGGGGCATTGGCGATGGAATTTTCGTTCATCACGAGAATCACTTGAACATCCACCCGATGCTCAACAGGAGACTGCCGATGTCCCTTTCCTCCGCCACTGCCGACAACACCCAGCTGGATTACGGCCTCGACACGCTGTTCGGCCGGGAAACCAAAAGCATCGACTGCCGGTTCGATGT
Source organism: Pseudomonas sp. SJZ078 (assembly GCF_007828255.1). Taxonomy (NCBI): domain Bacteria; kingdom Pseudomonadati; phylum Pseudomonadota; class Gammaproteobacteria; order Pseudomonadales; family Pseudomonadaceae; genus Pseudomonas; species Pseudomonas sp. SJZ078. The sequence continues at coordinate 56,838 of NZ_VIUG01000003.1, forward strand.
CAAACGCCTCGATGACGGTGAGCCGCCGTGGTTCGCGCTGCATATCCGCCCCCCACTGCCGGATGATCTGGAGAAAGCCCAGATCGTGGTGTTCACTGCCGAGGGGCGGCGGATCAGCGGGATCGTCCGGCGCACCGAGCGCCTGGCCGATGACAGCCTGCAGCTGGATGTCGAGCCTGACTGACGCGTTGGGAAGCTTGCGCAGCGCTGGAGTCCGGCGGGATGCCCGTGGGATGATCGGCCTCCCCATACGCCCTCCAAGCCGAGAGTTTCAATGTCATTGCTGATAAAACACACCGCTGCCCTGTTGCTGACAGCCATCGCCAGTCTGGCTGTCGTACCAGCCCATTCGGCCCCGGCCAAAACCTCCGGTGATCTACCGGCCCAGAAGGTATCAATGCTGGACGGCAAATTTGTCTTTACCTTGCCCAAGGGTTTCACTGCGACGGCACTGCCTGCCGGCGATGCCGCCCAGGGCACGGCAGGGGCGACGGGGACCCTGTATAGCAATGCGACCAGCAGGACCGTGGTGATCACGGCTGAAAACACCATCGTCAATGGTGCGAAGGTCAAGGATGACGATGCTGCGTTTCTCGACACCACCATGGCCGGCTTCGCCGCCCAGCGAAGCAAAGCCCTACCGGACGCCAGGATCCTCAGCGAAAAAAGCCTGACCCTCAAAGGCAGTGGACTGGGCCTGCGTCAACTCGACACCAGCGCCACCCAGGGCGGCGGGCCGACCCTCGACACCACGTTGCTGGGAGCCTCCGGCACACGTGTCGCCGTGGTACAGATCATCTCCCGGGCCAGTGACAAGAACGGACATGAAGCGCTGGTGAAACAGATCGCCAGCGGCAAGTGATGGCCTGGGCGCGGGCACCGCGTTGCTTTATTCGCGAGCAAGCCCGCTCCCACAGGTTTCGTGGTGGGCATGAATCGTGTGAACGCCCGGAACCAAGCTGTGGGAGCGGGCTTGCTCGCGAAGGCGGTGAATTTGCCTGCATCGATGTTGGATGTGCCGACGCTTCAACCGAAACCGCTAGGGGTTGAGCCGCTCCAGCCAGGCCCGCAGGTCCTGCACTTCCAAGGCACTGATGGTATGCCCGACGCCCGGATAGGCATGGAATTCCGGCTCCAGGGCCAGGGTCTTCAGCAACGTGTCGGCCTCGGTGCCGTCGTGGTAGGGAATGATCGGGTCGGCCGTGCCGTGGCCGATGAACACCGCCAGCGACCGCCGCGATTCGTCGGGGGTCAGTTCGGCTTGCAGCACCGACAGGACCCGCCCGCCCATCGCGGCGACTCCACCGACCGCTTCGGGGTGTCGCAGGGCGACTTCGTAACTCATCATCGCACCCTGGCTGAAGCCCACCAGATAGACCCGGCTGGCGTCCGTCGGGTATTTGGCCCGGGCCTTCTCGATGAAATCCAGCAGCATCTGGCCACTGGCCTTCAAGTCCGAGGTATCACCGTCATAGGCGCCCTCGCCCTTCTTCGCAAACCACTGGTAATGGCCCGGTTCCATGCTCTTCGGCGCCCGCACCGAGAGGTAGTTGTAATGCCTGGGCAACTCGTCCTTGAGTTCGAACAGGTCCTGTTCGTTGCTGCCGGAACCATGCAGGAATATCACCAGCGGCCGGTCCCTGGCCTGCTCGTCGGCCTGGGCCAGATAACTGAGCGGCAAGTCCGTGTGCAGCGAGGGCTGGGCTTGCAACCCGGACGAGACCAGCAACAGGAACAGGGCGAACGCTTTGAACATTGATCTTCCTCCATCATTCGAGAGCCCCATGGCGAGGGCCGTACGGTGAGGTAGACAGCACTTTTCAGTCGTTGGTCAATTTCCCGGTGCGTATCGGTTCACGTCCCGCCACTTTCGCCTGCCAGATGCCCGGCTCGGTATAACGCCCACGGTCCAGGGCGAACAGCACGCCGCTGGTGCCGGCCCGTACCGTCGTGACCCGGTCATTCAACGGGTCGACCACTTCGAACAAGGGATCGCCCTGCTCCACCCATTCGCCCGCTTCGCGCAGGAAGCTCACCACGCCATGGTGCGGTGCGAACAAGTACTCGGTGCCCTCGAACGGAAAACCTTCACAGCATTGGGCGGGCACGGACGGCCAGTCACCGCCGATGAAACCCTGCTCGGCAAGAAACCCGAGGATAGCCTCGCAGTTGGCCTGGGCCTGGTCCACCCGCGTGTCGCCCATACTCCCCAATTCCAGGGTGGTCGCCAGGTTGGCCGGTGGGATCGCCGCTTCGGGAAAAGCCCTGGCCAGACGCAACCAGGGGGTGGAGCAGGATTCGTCGAACGAACTGCCACCGGAATCCTCGCACAGCAATGCCACGCCAGCTTTCAACCGCGCGGCCAGGGAGCGCCACTGCGGCCACTGTTGCGGCAAGGCGTACAGGTGAATCGCTGCCTCGAAATCGCAGTGCAGGTCGAGGGTGATATCGGCATCGCAGGCATGGCGCAGCAGGAGGCGATGCAAGGCTTCGAGCTGCGAAGGGGGTGCGGGCAACTCGTCCAGCACCTGAAGCATGGTCTGGCGGATCAAGGTGATATTGGCCGCCGGATCGTCTCCCAGCCGCTGGCCGACACGTTGCGCCACCGGGGCGCTGAGTTCTACGAAGGAGCGGTTGAAGTTCTTGCCGCTGCCCAACTCGAAACGCCCCATGTGGGCGCTTTGCAGATGCTGATCCAGGCCGATGGGATTGGCCACCGGCACCAGCTCGATCACCCCCTTGAGCATGCCTTGGGCCTCGAGAGCGTTGAGCCGCTGCTTCAGCTCCCACGCCGTGCGCATGCCCGGCAACTCATCGGCGTGCAGGCTGGCCTGGATGTAGACCTTGCGTGGGCCATGGCCATAACGAAACACACTGAGCCGACGTTCGGTGCCGAGGTGGCTCCATGGCAGGGTATGGTCGATGCGTTGCATGAAATCTCCAGATACGAAGGCGCCCGGGGCACAGGGTAAAACAATCCCCCATGAAAAAGGTGGCCGACCGGGTCAACGGAGGGCCACCTTGGTTTCAACGATCAGTGCCCGTAGATGTCGAAGGCGAAGTACTTGTCCTGCACCTTCTTGTACGTGCCGTTGGCGCGGATTTCGGTAATGGCGGCGTTGAATTTCTCGGCCAGGGCCTGATTACCCTTGCCCACGGCAATGCCGGCACCACCACCGAAGTACTTCGGATCGTCATAGGCCGGGCCCACGAACGCGAAGCCTTTGCCGGCATCGGTTTTCAGGAAGCCATCGTCGAGGTTGACCGAATCGGCCAGCATGGCGTCGAGACGGCCGGCGACCATGTCCAGGTTGGCTTCCTGCTGGGAACTGTAGCGCACCAGGTTGATGCCCGCCGGTACCAGCACTTCGGTAGCGAAACGATCATGGGTGCTGGCTCGCAGCACACCGACCTTCTTACCCTTGAGTTCGGTCAGCGGGTCCTTGATCCCGGAACCTTCCTTCATCACGAAGCGTGCCGGGGTGTGGTAGTACTTGATGGTGAAATCGACGCTCTTCTTGCGGTCGTCAGTGATGGTCATCGACGACAGGATCGCGTCGATCTTCTTCACTTTCAGCGCCGGGATCAGGCCATCGAACTCCTGCTCGACCCAGACACACTTGACCTTCATCTGTTCACATAACGCATCACCGATATCGACATCGAAGCCGGCCAGTTTGCCGTCAGCGGTTTTCATCGAGAACGGTGGGTAACCGGCTTCGATCCCGAGGCGGATCGGCTTGGCGTCAGCGGCCACGGCCGACAAGGACAACACGGACAGTGCCAGGGCACCGAACATTGCTAGCTTCTTCATTTTTGCTCCTGAGTGCGCAGGTTTTTTATTGGCAGATCGTAGGCAGCGTTCGGTTGGCAAAAACCGAAGTGGCCGGGAGTCTAGAGGGGCACTCCGAGGGCGAATTGTGTTGAGGCGACAAATAGTTATAAAAATAATCAGCCGTGCCTGATGTCCATGAAGTTTGCGAATAACCTGACAGGTAGCAGTGCCTCTGGCGAGGGAGCTTGCTCCCTTGCCACAGTGAGTATCGACTGCTGCAAAAACTCAACAGTCGCAGCTGGCTGCCGTGTCCGCCACACGCTCCACCAGACCGGTCAGGCGAAAGCCTTCATCGAGCCAGCCCATGACGCCGCCGATCATTTCCTTGACCGGATAGCCCAGGGTTGCCAGACGGACCGCTGCCTTGTTCGCACCGTTGCAGTGTGGCCCGGCACAATAAACCACGAACAGTGTGGTTTTCGGATATGCGGCCAGCGACTGGGCAGTGAGCGAGCGCGTCGGAATATTGATCGCGCCTGGTACATGACCGCGTTCATAAGCCAGGGGCCCGCGGACATCCACCAGAACAAAGTCAACGTCGCCGGCCTGTTGGCTGGCATGAACGTCGGAACAATCTGTTTCGAACGTCAGACGACGGCTGAAATGCTGTAGAGCAACGTCGGACGGAGCAGCAGGCACTTCGCTAACCGGACTGGGCATGGTGGGTACTCCAAGGGGGATGAGGGCGTAAGGAGACTTTATCCGGCCTATGCTAACCGCTAAAGTGACGCACAAGACACTCAGTGGGAATTTTCCGCCAAATGCAGCCTTCCCCCGGCCTGGTCGCGGTCCTTGCCTATGACGGCTTATGCACGTTCGAATTCGGCGTCGCCGTCGAAATTTTCGGGCTGGCCCGACCCGAATTCGACTTCCCTTGGTACGAACACCGGATCGTCGCCGTCGATGACGGCCCGTTGCGCGCCATGGGCGGCTTCCAGGTACTGGCCGATGGCGGCATGGAGCTGCTGGATACGGCACGGACCATCGTGATCCCCGGCTGGCGCAGCCGCAACGAGCCACCATCAGAAGACTTGCTCAAAGCACTGCGCAAAGCCCATGCCCGTGGCGCACGCCTGCTGTCGATCTGCTCCGGGGCATTCGTGTTGGCGGCTGCCGGGTTACTGGACGGACTGGGGGCCACGACCCACTGGCGCTACACCGATGAACTGGCCGAAAGCTTTCCGGCCATCCTGGTCGATCCGGATGTGCTGTACGTGGACTCAGGCCAAGTCATCACCTCGGCCGGCAGCGCCGCCGGCATCGATGCCTGCTTGCACCTCGTGACGCGGGATTTCGGTGCCCAGGTCGCCAACGCCGTGGCGCGCCGATTGGTGATGCCGACGCAGCGCACCGGCGGCCAGGCGCAGTTCATCCCATCACCGGTCAGCCGCACCCCACGCGGTGATCTGTCCGGGGTCATGCAATGGGCCCGTGAACACCTGCACGAGCCCCTCGGCGTGCGCGAGCTCGCCAGCCAGGCGGCCATGAGCGAACGGACATTCCTGCGCCGCTTTACCCAGGCCTGCGGCCTGTCGCCCAAGGCCTGGCTGCAGCATGAACGCCTGGCGCGCGCCCGAGAGCTGCTGGAAAGCACCAGGGACAACACCGACAACATCGCCCAGCTGTGCGGCTATCGCTCGGTGGAAAGCTTTCGCGTGGCGTTCCGCAGCGTGGTGGGGTTGGCGCCGTCGGTGTATAGGGAGCGGTTTGGGCGCGGGTGAATGTACAGAGTTGTCTCAGGACACGCCCCCTGTGGCAAAAGCGCTCCCTCGCCATAGGCTTGATTCGCAACCCTCAATGCTTACGCAGCAAATAAGTATCCATGATCCACCCGTTCGCCTGCCGCGCCGCCTTGCGGGTGCGCTCGATGTCATCGGCCACATCCCCCAACCGCCCGGCGATGAGCAGCTCGTCCGGTGTCCCGACGTAGGCGCCCCAATAGATATGCGTATCGAGATCGCTCACCTGGCGGTATGCATCCTCGGCGTCGAGCATCACCACCACGCTTGCCGCGTCCCCCACCTGCCCCGCCGCCAACCGCCGTCCCGTAGTGATCTCCAACGCGCCGCCAATGGTGTTCAACGGTACTTTGTGCTGCGCCGCCAGGGCCTGGACGCTGGTGATGCCTGGGATCACTTCAAACTCGAAGTCGCAGCGCCCCGTCTCGAGAAGGGTCTGCAGGATGCGAACCGTGCTGTCGTACAACGACGGATCGCCCCACACCAGAAAACCGCCGCACTCCCCGTCGGACAACTCTTCATCAATCAACCTTTCAAACGTCGCCTGCTTCGCGCGATTCAGATCTTCGACACTGCTGGCGTAGTCCGGGTCGCCGCGTTGACGCTCAGGACTACAGGCTTCGACAAAACGATAAGGGCGGTCGACGATATAGCGCGCGCAGATGCCGCGCCGCAGATCCAGCAGTGTGTGCTTGGCGGGCCCCTTGTCCATGAGAAAGAACACATCCACCCGATTCAGGGCCTTTACCGCTTGCATCGTCAAGTAATCCGGATCGCCGGCGCCGATACCTATAACTGAAAGCTTCTTCATGTCCATGACTCCTGGGCGCGCAAGCGCCATACCCCGTTGAAACGCAACTCCAGGGAAGACAACGGTTCGATGTCGATCCGGCTGAAGCTGCTCGCCGGGCATTGCAAGACGTTCATCAGGGCCGCCCGGATCACGAACGGGTGAGTGATGGCCAACAGGTGTCCCGGTTCACTTTCCAGGCTTGCCAGCCATTCCCCGACACGACGACACAGGCGGTCGATGGACTCGCCGCCATGGGGAATCGCATGGGAATCATCGAACCAGGCTTGCAGGTGTTCCGGTTCGGCCTGGAGCAGCGCCTCGATGGACAATCCACGCCACCGCCCCATATCACAATCGGCCAGGGCCTGGACCACCCGGACTTCGTCACCGAACAATGCGGCGGTCTGGCGCGTGCGCAACTCAGGCCCACAGAGGATGTGCCGAACGTTTCGATACCTGTGGCCAGCCTCCGGGCGCCTGGCCAGCCAGTCAGCGTCGAGTGATTCATCCAGCGCGAAACGCGCCTGCTTCTGGGCGACGGTTCGGGCATGGCTGATCAAAGTCAGACGGGTGGCTTGCACGCGGGACGCTCACACTAGCGGAGGGCGGATACTGGAGTCTTTGGTGTACGGCACCTTATCTGAAATCAAATATCCGAGACAAAAAGTCGTTATATCTGACACAGAAAAAAGCATTGGCTGACATACCCACTTCATTCTTCCCAACTCCCCGCCCTACAGGACTTTCGCACCAATTTCGAGCATTTTAAACGAAACGTAAAAACCACTAGACATGTAGCACTGGCTACATAAATACTGTTTTCAGCAGTTATGAAAGAAATTCAACACCCATCCAGCAAGGAGCACGGATGCCGCCTCTCAGGGACCTTATTACCGATCCCGGCCTGATCTTGACGCCGTCGGAACGCAAGGTCGTACGTGCTCTGCTCGATCATTATCCGCGCAACGGCCTCGGCCCGATGTCGCGCCTGGCCGAACACGCCGGCGTGAGCGACCCAACCATCGTGCGCCTGGTAAAGAAACTCGGATTCGGCGGCTATGCCGAGTTCCAGGATGCGCTGCTGGTCGACATGGACCACCGCCTGCGCTCCCCCCGCACGATGTTGCAACCTCGGATCAAATTGCAGCAAGGCGACACCTGGAGCCAGTACCTGGTGGCCAGCCAGCGCAGCCTGCTGGAAACCCAGGTTCTGACCCAGCCCGAAGACGTGCGCATTCTCGTACAGTGGTTGCTCGAGACCCGGCACCAGGTACATTGTTTCGGCGGACGCTTCAGCAGCTTCCTCGCCCACTACCTGCTCAATCATCTGCGCCTGCTGCGGGCCGGCTGTTTTGCTCTCGAAGATAACGCCCAACTGCCGGACCGCCTGTTCGATGTGCAACGTCAGGATGTGGTGCTGATCTTCGATTATCGTCGCTACCAGGCCCAGGCCCTTCGTGTCGCCAGTGCGGCCAAGCAACGCCATGCCCGGGTCGTGTTGTTCAGCGACATTTATGCTTCGCCATTGCGCGAACTGGCCGACCTGATCATCAGCGCGCCGGTGGAATCAGTTTCGGCCTTCGATAGCCTGGTACCGGCGCTGGCCCAGGTCGAAGCCCTGATCGCCTGCCTGACATTGCAATGTCCTGGCCTGGCCGAACGCCTGGAGGGTATCGACGGCTTGCGCACTGAATTCGACACGCACCTGTTGGAGGAAAAATAAGGATGTTCTCGCTCCCTCACCGCTCCCCCCGGGATCTGCCGTTCACCCGCGACCACACCGCATTGTTGCTGGTCGACATGCAGCGGGCCTGGCTGGAGCCGCAGTTCGATGCTCATCTGGACACTCCCGAGGCCGACTATTTCATCCGCCGCGCCCGCCAGCGTGTGATTCCCAACCAGCAAAGCCTGCTCGACGGGGTGCGTGCAGCCCGACAAAACGTCTTGCACACCCACATCGAAAGCCTCACCGCCGATGGCCGCGACCGTTCCCTGGACCATAAGCTGTCGGACATGCACTTGCCCAAGGGTAGCCCGCAGGCGCAGATCATCGCCGAACTGGCGCCGCTGGAAAACGAGATCGTGTTGCCCAAGACCTCTTCGGGGGTCTTCAATTCCACCAATATTGACTACGTGTTGCGCAACCTGCAGGTCCGGCACCTGATCGTCGCCGGCATCGTCACCGACCAGTGTGTCGACATGGCCGTGCGCGACGCTGCCGACCGCGGTTATCTGGTCACGCTGGTGGAGGATGCCTGTGCCACTTACACCGAACAGCGCCACCTGGCCTGCTTGAATGCCATCAAGGGTTATTGCTGGATCACCGACACCGATACCGTGCTCGGGCGCTTGCAGGAGATGCAGCCATGAGCCGCCTCGAAGCCGTAACGCTCACTCCGCTGCCCGTCACCACGCTGGTGAGCACCGACCTGATCGGCGTGACCCGCGGACGCTCGTTTCCCAGCGATGAACTTCCCCACTACGTCACTGCCGGCTGTGGCTGGGTGCCGGCCAACAGCGCGCTGACACCCCAGGACATCATTGCTTCGGCCAATCCCTGGGGCGCATATGGCGACCTGCGACTGGTACCGGACCTGTCCAGCCGGGTCACCATCGGCAACGGTCCCGACCCCGAGGCCCCGGCGCTGGATTTCATCCACTGTGACGTGCGCGAGACCGACGGCCGGCCCTGGGGCGCCTGCCCGCGCACGCTGCTGCATGACGAAGTGGAACGCTATCGCAGCGAACTGGGCTTGCAGGTCTTCGCCGCATTCGAGCATGAGTTCAATCTCAAATCCCCCCGGCCCCAACCCGATCGCCTGGCCTTCAGCCTCCAGGCCCAGCGCCAGCAGGCCGGATTCGCCGGGTGGCTGCTCAGCGCTCTGCGGGCCGGGGGTGTCGAACCGGAAATGTTCCTGCCCGAATACGGCAAGCAACAGTATGAAATCACTTGCCGCCCGACCCTGGGCGTCGCCGCCGCCGACCGCGCGGTGAACGTACGCGAAATCACCCGCGAAATCGCCCGGCAAATGGGCCTGGAGGCGAGCTTCGCGGCCAAGACCTCGGCCGAGGCCGTGTGCAACGGCGTGCACCTGCACCTGAGCCTGCAAGACCTGGACGGCGATCCAGTGCTCTACGACAGCGCGAGCGACAACGGCCTGTCCAGCCTCGGCCGGCATTGGGCCGCCGGTGTCCTGCAGCATCTGCCGGCGCTGTGCGCGCTGACGGCGCCGACGCCGGTTTCCTACGAACGCCTGCAACCCCATCACTGGAGCGCATCCTACGCTTGCCTGGGACAGCGCAACCGCGAAGCGGCGCTGCGCATCTGCCCGATCGTGAGCCTGGGTGGCAAGCCGCTGGCGAACCAGTACAACCTGGAGTTCCGGGCCATGGATGCCACCGCCTCACCGCACCTGGCGATGGCGGCCTTGCTGATCGCCGGACGACTGGGCATCGAACAACGGTTGGCGCTCAATGCCGTCACCGATGAAATACCTGACGATTTGAATGAGGAAGAACGCCGGACTCGTGGCATTATCGCCCTGCCGACCACCCTGGCCCAGGCACTGGATTGCCTGCGTCACAGCGGGGCTCTGTTGGAGGCGCTGCCCGGTCCACTGGTCGAAACCTACTTCGCCTTGAAGGCTCAGGAACTGGCCTTGACCCAGGCGCTGTCACCTGCCGAGCGATGTGAGCACTATGCGCGAATCTATTGAGTGCGCCGAGTCGGGGCTTTACACCGAACCGCCCTACCGGCTGATCCGGGAGAACGCCGAGCACCCATTGATATTGGTGTGCGAGCACGCCAGCCGCTTCATCCCTACCGCACTGAATGACCTGGGCCTGGACGAGACGGCGGCCCATGAACACATTGCCTGGGACATTGGCGCCCTCGCCCTGGCCGAACGCTTGTCCGAAACGCTCGGCGCGACCTTGCTGGCGGCCACCTATTCGCGCCTGCTGATCGACTTGAATCGCCCGCTCCACGTGCCGGACAGCATCCCGCCCCAGAGCGAGATCTACCAGGTCCCGGGCAACCAGTCCCTGGACGAAGCCACCCGGCAATACCGCCAGCAGTGTCTGTTCCACCCGTTCCATGACCGGTTGCGGTCGCTGATCGACCAGCGCCTGGCCGACAACCGACCGACGCGGGTGGTGGGCATCCACAGTTTCACCCCCGTGTTCTACGGCCAGCCACGCGCACTGGAAGCAGGCGTGCTGTTCGGCGAAGCCGTGGACTACGCCCAGCGCATCGTCGATGGGCTGGGCCGGCATTCGCTGCGGGTGGCGGGCAACCAGCCCTACCGGATCAACCCGTTGAGCGACATGACGGTTCCGGTCCACGGCGATAGTCGCGGCCTGGACTCGGTGTTGATTGAGGTGCGCAACGACCTGCTGCGCAGCCCCGAGGCGGTGCGCACCTGGAGCGCCTACCTGGCGCCGTTGCTGTAACGGGCAGCAACAAACAATAGAAAAACAACATCAACGATTAGCTGAAAGGAGAACGGCTTGTGAGTATCGAGGCATTTGGCTACAAACAGGAATTGAAGCGCAGCCTGTCGCTGACGGACCTGGTGGTGTATGGGATGATTTTCATGATCCCCATCGCACCGTTTGGCGTGTATGGCTATGTGAACGCCGAAGCCCCGGGGATGGTGCCGCTGGCTTATATCATCGGCATGGTGGCGATGCTGTTCACCGCGCTGAGCTACGGCAGCATGGCCCAAGCCTTCCCGGTGGCCGGTTCCGTCTATTCCTACGCACAAAGGGGCCTCAACCCACACGTAGGGTTCATTGCCGGCTGGTTGATGTTGCTGGATTACCTGCTGATCCCGCCGCTGCTCTATGTCTACGCCGCCATGGCACTGAATCACCTGTATCCGGACATTCCCAAGGTCGGTTTCATCCTGGCGTTCCTGGTGAGCGCGACCTTCGTCAACCTGCGGGGTATCACCTTCACCGCGCGGATGAACATCATTTTCCTCCTGGCCCAACTGGTAGTGCTGGGGATTTTCCTGTTCTACGCCTGGAATGCCCTGCACGGTGGCGCAGGTAACGGCCAGATGACCCTGGCGCCGCTGTACAGCCCGGAGCACTTCAACTTTGCCCTGCTGATGCAAGCCGTGTCGATCGCCGTGTTGTCGTTCCTCGGGTTCGACGCCATCTCCACTCTGGCCGAAGAAATCAAGGGAGATCCGGGACGCAGCATCGGTAAGGCGGCGTTGATGACCTTGTTGGTCATGGGGGCGATTTTCGTGGTGCAGACCTGGATTGCCACGGACCTGGCGGCCGGCATGGGCTTCAAGTCCGCCGACACCGCTTTCTATGAAATCGCAGAACTGGCGGCGGGCAGCTGGCTGGCCACCCTGACCGCTGTCGCCACGGCGCTGGCTTGGGGCGTGGCGGTGGCGATCACCTCCCAGGCCGCGGTGTCGCGCCTGCTGTTCGGCATGGCTCGGGACGGCAAGCTGCCCAAGGTGCTGGCCAAGGTTCATCCGAAACACAACACGCCCTACATGAGCATCTATCTGGTGGCCGTGCTGTCACTGCTGATCTGCTACCTGTTCATCAATGCCGTGGACACCCTGACCTCCCTGGTCAACTTCGGCGCCTTGAGCGGCTTCATGCTGTTGCACATCACCGTAATCAATCACTACTGGCGCCGCCAGCGCTCCGGTCAGCTGATCCGTCACCTGATCTGCCCGCTGATCGGCTTCGGCATCGTCGCCGCCATCATGTACAACATGGGCGTGGATGCGCAGAAGCTGGGCCTGGTCTGGATTGCGGCGGGCCTGGTCTACCTGTGCGCGCTCAACAAGTTCGGCAGCCACACCGCCCTGCCCGACCCGGCGGGACAATGAAATCCGGAGCTGGTCGCAGGGGGCGGCCAGCCGCCACTGTAGTTGTAACCGTTACAAGGCGTGGACATCGACAGTGATCGTCAAGCCCGGTGAACCACCGGGCCCCTGGAACAGGAGTGCAATCCATGCTGGCCTTACGTCCAGTTCAGTTAAGCGACCTGCAACAACTGCAGCAGCTGGCCCGTGACAGCCTGGTGGGGGTCACCTCGCTTCCGGACGATACCGAGTGCCTGCGGGAAAAAATTCTCGACTCGTGCGCTTCGTTCGATGCCGACGTACAGAGCCCGGGCGGGGAGAATTACTTTTTCGTGTTGCAAGACCTGGTGTCCGGGCGCCTGGTGGGCTGTTCGGAGATTCTCGCCAGCACCGGTTGCAACGAACCGTTCTATAGCCTGCGCAACCGACCGTTTTCCAGCGCCTCCCGGGAACTGAACATCCGCCACGGCGTGCCGGCGCTGTCGCTGTGCCAGGACCTCAATGGCCAGACCCTGCTGCGTGGTTTCCACATCGACGCCGAACGGGTGCGTACACCCGAGTCGGAGCTGCTGTCCCGGGCCCGGCTGATGTTCATCGCCGCTCACCCGCAACGCTTCGCCGATTCGGTCATCACGGAAATCGTCGGTTTCAGCAGCGAAGACGGCCAATCACCGTTCTGGGATGCCATCGGCCAGCATTTTTTCGACTTGCCCTACGCCGAAGCCGAGCGCTTGTGCGGCCTGCAGAACCGTACTTTCCTTGCCGAGCTGATGCCCCAATACCCCATTTATGTCCCCATGCTGCCGCCTGCGGCCCAGGCCTGCATCGGCCAGGTACATCCTGACGGCCAGGAAGCCTTCGACATCCTGGCGCGCGAGGGCTTCGAAACCAACAGCTACGTGGACCTCTTCGATGGCGGACCGACGCTGCATGCCCGCATCGCGAACATCCGCTCCATCGCCGAAAGTCGTATGGCTTCGGCTCGACAGAGCCCGCAGATTGATGCCCGTGGTCGCTATCTGGTGAGCAACGACAGCCTTGGAAACTATCGGGCGATTGTGGCTGAGCTGGATGTCGGCCCCGAAGGAACGGTAACCCTGACACCCGGAATGCTCGCAGCGTTGAACATCACTGATGGGCAACAGATCCGGGTGGTTGCCTTATGAACGTCATGCAAAGTCGTTTCCCAGGCCGACACGACGAAGGAGCTGCATCATGATTGTCCGCCCGGTCGCCATCACCGACCTGCCCTCATTGCTGGACCTTGCCCGCTGCGCAGGCCCGGGATTCACCAGCCTGCCGGCCAATGAAGAACGCCTGGCCCATCGCATACGCTGGGCCCAGCGCACCTTTGCCGGACAGGTCGAACGGGCCGACGCCGATTACCTGTTCGTACTCGAGGACGATGACCGGCAAGTGGTCGGTATCAGCGCCCTGACCGGCGCGGTGGGCCTGCGTGAGCCGTGGTACAACTATCGGGTCGGGGTCACGGTCAGTTCTGCGCCGGAGCTGGGCATCCAGCGGCAGATCCCGACCCTGTTCCTCAATAACGAGATGACCGGGCAATCGGAAATCTGCTCGTTGTTCCTGCACCCCGCCCAGCGCCACGGTCATAACGGGCGGCTGTTATCCCTGGCACGTCTGTTGTTCGTTGCGGAGTTCTCCCAGTTGTTCGGGGAAAAACTGATCGCAGAGTTGCGCGGTCACGCCGATGAGCACGGTTGCTCGCCGTTCTGGGACAGCCTGGGACGACACTTTTTCCAGAAAGACTTCGCCTACGCCGATCAGTTATCCGGCATGGGCAACAAGTCATTCATTGCCGAGTTGATGCCGCGCCAGCCGCTGTACACCTGCCTGCTCACCCAGCAGGCCCAGGCCGTGATCGGCAGGGCCCACCCGAACACCGAACCGGCCCTGAGGATTCTCGGTGCCGAGGGTTTCAGTCATAAGGGCTACATCGATATTTTCGACGGCGGCCCGGTGATCGAAGCGCCGGTCTCGAATATCCGCAGCATCCGCGACAGCCAGTCACTGGTCCTGGCCGTCGGCTCACCGAACGAACAGGCACCCGTCTGGCTGATCCACAACCGGCGCCTGGAAAACTGCCGCGTCACCAGCGCCCGGGGCCATCACGACGGCCACAGCCTGATCGTCGACCGTCTCACTGCCAAACGCCTGCAAGTCCAGCCAGGTGACACAGTGCGCGCCGTGCCGCTGCTCAGTCAGGGACGGCAGGCCGTGGCGGCGTAGCGAGTACACGTGAGCCACCTGTTGCGTAGGGATAACTGGCCACCCACCGGCAGGACTCGCTACCCCGTCCCGGGCAACTCGACAGAAACAGCTTAGTTCACTGGCAATACTTGTCGACAATTCCTTAGTTGCCCCTCCCCCATACAAAATTCATACTTTCGCGCATCGACCCACTGCTGCGAAAACGTTCATGATCAAAAATCTAATTAGCGAAAATTTTTCGCCAGAACACATAGCGGAAGAAATAAAAACATTAGATATGACCGCGCAGGTCAACCAACTGGTCAGCCACTTGAATAGCCAACCGTCGTTTACCAAGGCACAGTCCCGGCGTGCGACCATCATGAACATTTCCAATCCACACACTGGAACCTTGCTATTGCATTGCACCAGCATCGGCAATATCAGCATCAGGACCCACACCCCAGACAGCGCACTTTCACCGTTCTATTCGGTCCCCGGGCAAAGTATTTTATTTGCCCTGGATCAACCGTTCGAGGTGCAACTCTATACGCGCCACGAGCAGCAACTCGAACAACTCGACAGGGTTATCGTTGACCAGGAAAACCCGCTCATCATCGACGGCAGTCGAACATTATTCGACTACGCTCCGACAGAGCTCGAAGCAGCGCGAATAACGGGTCGAATCAACTTGCTGGACAGAAGTGCCGACATCAGCGTGTTCGATCGCGTCTCGCTGCAGAAAATAGCCTGGTTGCCTCACGACGAAAGCGCCGCCCGGTTCCTGGTGAGCCTGGAATTGCTCGAAACACTCGGCGACCCCGGAGGCTCGAAGGTTGCCGAAGAGCTGATCTATCACTATCACCCGGCAGTGGCGTGGAAGGCTTTTCAGCTGCTCTATCAAGCCGACCCGCACAAGGCACTGAACTATGTCCCGCTGTTAAGAAAACTCAAGAACCCACGTCTGGATAACCTGCTTTCGCCATTGGAGAAAGCAGCATGAATCTGGAAACATTCATCGCCCGCTTACATACCCATGATTTGCAGCGGGACAAGAATTGCATCATGGACGACCTGCGTCAGTTGGCCTCAAACCGTTTTCTATTAAGCGAGCATCTTTATGCCTCGATTCAGGAGAATGGTTTCAATACCCGTAACAGCCTCTACAACGCCTATGCATTTGTACTGCACAGCAATGACCTGTTCACGCTGCGCCTGGGGTTCTGGTCGCCGGTCAACCTGCATGATGAACGCGAGACTTTTATCTATAACCTGAATCACAGTCACGACTTCGAAATGTATACCGTCGGCTACAGTGGCGATGGTTACACGACAATCATCCGCGAAATACTGGACGACCTGCCACTGCAAGCAGGCAAGATTCCCCGACTGGGGAAACCACGTACCATCAAATTGTCGCCTGGCAAAGTTTTATATATGCCGCCTCTGCGGGAAATCCACAAGCAGATCGCCCCCCAATCGATGTCCGCGTCATTGAGTCTGCTTATTCATCCTGAACATTCGAACCACGCTGACGAAGCCTGGTGTTTTGATGAACATTACATGCCGCTTTATCCCGGCATTGCTGCGCAAGAAACAGCACTGTTTACACAGATGATGTCATTGCTCCCCGCTGGGCAGTCGTTCGCTGCCCAATAACCAAAAGAAGGAAGAAACCGTGAATAATCCGATGAAAAACTGGGATGAAACCCCCTTGTTGCGTGCGGCGGCCAATGTGGTCGATACCGCCATGCAACTTACCAGCGAGATCCAATGCACCATCCCGGGGTTCCCGACGCGCTTCAACGTTGGAAACATCCATGAGATCAAGCAAATCTGGAGCGTGCCGACCCAGGACTGAACAGGTCCCGGATGATCGCTCCCTACCGGGCCGCAGACCTCCCAGGCCTGCGGCCTTTTTCGATGCGCGGCGAACATGGCCCATGCGCATTCGTCATCATCTTTACGCTTGCCACGTGATAGCCTTTGGTTCTTTCGGCGTTGACATTTTTGCTCAAGCCCTTCCATTCCATTGGTGGAACTCATATGTCCAGGCTTTCCCATCAAGATTTGCGCCGTAACTTCCGCCAACTCCTGGCTTCCCAGACCTGCTACCACACGGCATCGGTGTTTGATCCGATGTCGGCGCGCATTGCTGCCGATCTGGGTTTTGAAGTGGGAATTCTGGGAGGCTCGGTTGCGTCGTTGCAAGTATTGGGCGCACCGGACTTTGCGCTGATTACCCTCAGCGAGTTTGCCGAACAGGCCACCCGCATCGGCCGCGTAGCCCAACTGCCGGTGATCGCTGATGCCGACCATGGCTATGGCAACGCCCTGAACGTGATGCGCACCATCATCGAACTCGAACGCGCCGGCGTGGCAGCCCTGACCATCGAAGATACCCTGCTGCCGGCCCAGTTCGGCCGCAAATCCACCGACCTGATCGGCGTGGCCGAAGGCGTCGGCAAAATCCGTGCAGCGCTGGAAGCCCGGGTCGACCCGGAAATGGCGATCATCGCCCGCACCAATGCCGGGATCCTGCCGGTGCAGGAAATCATCAGCCGTACCCAGCAATACGAACGTGCCGGCGCGGACGGGATCTGCATGGTGGGCGTGCAGGACTTCGACCACCTGGAGAAGATCAGCGAAAACCTGACGGTGCCGTTGATGCTCGTCACTTATGGCAACCCGCTGCTGCGCGACGACAAACGCCTGGCCGAGCTAGGTGTGCGGGTCACCATCGATGGTCACGGCGCCTACTTCGCCGCGATCAAGGCTACTTACGACAGCCTGCGCGAGCAACGGCAGATCTTCACCCAGGCCTCGGACCTCAGCGCCACCGAACTGACCCACACCTACACCCAACCCGAGGAATATATCCGTTGGGCCGAGGAGTACATGAGCGTCAAGGAGTAACTGCGAAATGTGTGTTCACCGCATATCCCATTGTGGGCTCGCTCCCACAGGGGGATATGCGGTGATTAGTGCTCAGCGCTCGCTGCGCAGCATCTCCCTGGGCACATACTTGCCGATCTCGAACTTGCCAATGGCCGCACGGTGCACTTCATCCGGGCCGTCGGCCAGGCGCAGGGTGCGCTGCATGGCGTACATGTAGGCCAGCGGGAAATCGTTGGACACCCCGGCACCACCGTGGATCTGGATGGCACGGTCGATGACCTTCAGGGCCACATTCGGCGCGACCACCTTGATCTGGGCGATTTCACTTTTCGCGACCTTGTTGCCAACGGTGTCCATCATATAAGCCGCTTTCAGGGTCAGCAGGCGGGCCATGTCGATTTCCATCCGCGAGTCGGCGATCTTGTCGACGTTGCCACCCAGGCGCGCCAGCGGTTTACCGAAAGCGGTGCGACTGACGGCACGCTTGCACATCAACTCCAATGCCCGCTCGGCCATGCCGATGGAACGCATGCAGTGATGGATACGGCCCGGGCCTAGGCGGCCCTGGGCAATTTCAAAACCGCGTCCTTCACCTAACAAGACGTTTTCGTACGGCACCCGCACGTTATCGAACAACACTTCGGCGTGACCGTGGGGCGCATCGTCGTAACCGAATACCGGCAGCGGCCGCACGATCTTGACCCCAGGGGTGTCCACCGGCACCAGGATCATCGAATGCTGGGCATGGCGCGGCGCGTCGGGGTTGCTCAGCCCCATGAAGATCAGGATCTTGCAACGCGGGTCACAGGCCCCCGAGGTCCACCACTTCTTGCCGTTGATCACCCATTGGTCGCCCTCGCGCTCGGCGCGGGCGGCCATGTTGGTAGCGTCCGAAGAGGCTACGTCCGGTTCGGTCATGGCGAAGGCCGAGCGGATCTCGCCTCGCAGCAGCGGTTCCAACCAGCGTTGCTTTTGCTCTTCATTGGCGTAACGCACCAGTACTTCCATGTTGCCGGTGTCCGGTGCCGAGCAGTTGAACGGCTCCGGCCCCAATAACGAACGGCCCATGATCTCTGCCAGCGGTGCGTACTCCAGGTTGGTCAGGCCAGCACCCAGTTCGGACTCGGGCAGGAACAGATTCCACAGCCCTTCGGCTTTTGCCTTGGCCTTGAGTTCTTCCATGATGGCTGTGGGCTGCCAGCGATCACCTTCGGCCACTTGCCGCTCGAACACCGCTTCGGCCGGATAGACATAGGCATCCATGAACGCCGTGACGCGTTCACGCAATTCCTGAACCTTGGGGGAATAGGCAAAATCCATGGGCAACACCTTTTGGCAGAGGTTGATTTCAGATCATGAAAGCGATGCTAGTTCAGCTACGAAAATTTACCTAACCTATTCTCGGCGTGTATTAACATTCATCACCGATATATGGTTCACTGATTCCATCGCCATCCGACACCTCACGACACGCCCGAGAAACCGTCTAAAAACAAGAGTGCAGCGCCATGAATCTGAGCAAGGTCGACCTCAATCTCTTCATCGTCTTCGATGCGATCTACACCGAAGCCAACCTGACCCGCGCCGGGCAGATCGTCGGTATCACTCAGCCGGCCGTGTCCAACGCCCTGGCGCGCCTGCGGGAAACCTTCAACGACCCGCTGTTCGTGCGCACCGCCCAGGGCATGGTGCCCACGCCCATGGCCCAGAACATCATCGGCCCGGTCCGCAATGCATTGTCGCTGCTGCGGGTGTCGGTGCAGGAAAGCCGGATTTTCAATCCGCTGCAGGCGGTCAAGACCTACCGCATCAGCATGACCGACCTCACCGAAGGCGTGATCCTGCCGCCCCTGTTCCAGCGCCTTCGCCGCCTGGCGCCGACCGTGGCCATCGAGAGTTTTTTGTCCAAGCGTCGTGAGACCACCAAGGAACTGGCCGCCGGCCGGCTCGACTTCGCCGTCGACGCCCCGCTCAATACCGACCCGCAGGTGCGCCACGTCAAACTCATGGAAGACCGTTACGTTTGTGCCATGCGCAAGGGCCATCCCTTGGCGGGCAAGGAAAAAATCAGCCTCGATGACTACCTCGCCCAGACCCACGTGCATATCTCCAGCCGTCGCAACGGGCTGGGCTATGTCGACCTGGCCCTGGGCAAGATGGGCATCCAGCGCAAGATCGCCCTGCGCTCCCAGCATTACTTGATGGCCTCCCAGGTGCTGCAACAGACCGACATGGTCATGACCGTCCCGGAACGCTTCTCCCGTCGTCACGACCTGCACGCCTTCCAATTGCCGGTCAACGATGTACCGCCGGTGGAAACCCATCTCTATTGGCACGAAAGCACCGACCAGGACCCGGCCAACCGCTGGATGCGCGAGCAGATGATCGAGTTGTGCCAGCAGGTGACGGCTCATGAGAAGAAGCTTGAGCACGCGTAGGGGATCAACGGTGGGAGCGAACAGGCTCGCTCCCGCCGGTTTCATTGCTTGACGTGAACGTCAACCTGACATTAGCTTAGCGCCAGCCCCTATCGTTTCGAGCGCGTCCATGAGCCGTCAGACCTATAGCATCTCCGACCTCGCCCGGGAGCTGGACATCACCACCCGGGCCATCCGTTTTTATGAAGAGCAAGGCCTGCTGAGTCCGGAACGACGAGGCCAGGAGCGCATCTACTCACCGCGGGACAAGGTCAGCCTGAAGCTGATCCTGCGGGGCAAGCGCATCGGTTTTTCCCTGGCCGAGTGCCGCGAGCTGATCGAGCTCTACGACCCCTCCAGCGGTAACCAGAAACAACTGCACAGCATGCTGGCGAAAATCACCGAGCGCCGGGAGCAGCTCGAACAGCAACTGCTGGACATCGAACAGATGAAGCTGGAGCTCGACACCGCCGAAGAACGCTGTATCCAGGCGTTGGAGCAGACGCTCAAGAGTGAAAACACCGTTCAATAACAACGCGGATCCAGTGTGGGAGCGGGCTTGCTCGCGAATGCGGACTTATCTCGACTCATTCACCGACTGACACACCGCTTTCGTCGGATCGCCGCCCGGAGCAAGCCCGCTCCCACACTGGGTTCGGTGAGCCATAACTACAGGTCTATCTCCATGTCCCTTCCCTCCTTTGTACGCCTGATCGAAGTCGGCCCCCGCGACGGTCTGCAGAATGAAGCGCAACCCATCAGCGTCACCGACAAGGTGCGCCTGGTGGATGCGCTGAGTGCCGCTGGCCTGGGTTACATCGAAGTCGGCAGCTTTGTCTCGCCCAAGTGGGTGCCGCAGATGGCTGGTTCCGCCGAGGTGTTCGCGCAGATCCAGCGCAAGCCCGGTGTCACTTATGGCGCCCTGGCGCCGAACCTGCGAGGGTTCGAAGACGCGCTGGCGGCCGGCGTGAAGGAAGTGGCGGTGTTCGCCGCCGCGTCCGAAGCGTTCTCCCAGCGCAACATCAACTGTTCCATCAAGGAAAGCCTGGAGCGCTTCGCACCGATCATGGAGGCCGCCAAGCACAACGGCGTCAGTGTGCGCGGCTACGTGTCCTGTGTGCTGGGCTGTCCTTACGAAGGCGCCGTCAAGCCTGAGCAAGTGGCGTGGGTCGCTCGCGAGCTGTACGCAATGGGCTGTTACGAGGTGTCCCTGGGCGACACCATCGGCACAGGCACCGCCGGCGCCACGCGCAAGCTGTTCGAAGTGGTTTCGGCAGATGTTCCCCGGGACAAACTCGCCGGTCATTTCCACGATACCTACGGCCAGGCCATGGCGAACCTGTACGCCAGCCTGCTCGAAGGCATCGCCGTGTTCGACAGTTCCATCGCCGGCCTCGGCGGCTGCCCGTACGCCAAGGGTGCCAGCGGTAACGTCGCCACCGAAGACGTGCTGTACCTGCTCAACGGCCTGGGCATTGAAACCGGCGTCGATCTGGACGCGCTGATCGTCGCGGGTCGGCAGATCTGTGATGTGCTTGGGCGCCCGACCGGTTCGCGCGTCGCCAAGGCACGCAGTGCCCAATGAGGTG
The DNA here is from genome assembly GCF_007828255.1 of Pseudomonas sp. SJZ078. NCBI lineage: Bacteria > Pseudomonadati > Pseudomonadota > Gammaproteobacteria > Pseudomonadales > Pseudomonadaceae > Pseudomonas > Pseudomonas sp. SJZ078. The sequence goes on from NZ_VIUG01000003.1 coordinate 78,157, forward strand.
TTACCGCAGCGGCTGTGAAACGAGTAACACGGAAACAATTTGTCAGATCTACCGCGCTCTCCTGCTTACCAAAAAAACTCAAGCTACTGATTTATAAAGGTTTTTAAAAGTTGGCACGGCACCTGCTATCTCTCAGGCATAACAAGAATAAAAAAAGCGGCAAACCCAATAAAAACAAGACGAAACGACTCTGACATAACAAAAACAACACGGCAGAGACGCAGCTAACAGATTTTTTTGGAGAAGATGTGCTTTTCAGGGTGCTTCCAGGAGCAACCCGCAACCGGGCAGAGAACAATAAAACTACCTTCAGGTAGGCCCCGAATCGGTTGGATCGCTAGGCGAAAAAGCAGATCAGCGTTCAAAAAAATACGTTTGCTCTTGATCCCGGATGGGGATCGCCAGAAACAGCGGTAAAGGGTCACGGCTACCAAAAACAACAACAGGCCGCCCCTCAATAATAAAAAAAGAGCACGCGACGACAAAATTAAAGGGGAGCTTCGGCTCCCCTTTGTGCTGTCTGGTGTTAGGTTTTTTGTGGGAGCGGGCTTGCTCGCGAAGGCGGTGGGTCAGTTGACGATTATGTCGACTGTATCACCGCTTTCGCGAGCTAGCCCGCTCCCACAGGATTTGTGGCTAGGCATTTTTATCGCGCAATTCTTCGATGCTGATTTCACGCATGCGGAATTTCTGGATCTTGCCGGTCACCGTCATCGGGAATTCCTCGACGAACTTGAAGTGACGTGGCGTCTTGTAGTGGGCAATGCGTGTCTTGCACCAGGCCTGCAATTCCTGTTCGGTCACACTGTGTCCCGGATGGAACTTGATCCAGGCGACGATCTCTTCGCCATAGCGCGAACAGGGGATGCCGATCACCTGCACATCGGCCACCGCCGGGTGAGTGAAGAAGAACTCTTCCAACTCACGGGGGTAAATATTCTCACCTCCTCGGATGATCATGTCCTTGTTGCGTCCGACAATGCAGACGTAACCCTGCTCGTCCATGGTTGCCAGGTCGCCGGTGTGCATCCAGCAGTCCCGGTCGATGGCCTCGGCGGTGCCCTCGGGGTTGTTCCAGTAACCGAGCATCACGCTGTAGCCACGGGTGCACAGCTCGCCGATGGTGCCACGGGGGACCATGTCGCCGGCCTCATCGACAATTTTGCTTTCCAGTTGCGGCTGGGTACGGCCGACGGTGGTGACGCGCAACTCCAACTCATCTGAAGGACCGGTCTGCAGCGACACCGGACTGGTCTCCGTCATGCCATAAGCAATCTGCACCTCGCTCATGTGCATTTCGTTGATCACCCGCCGCATCACTTCGATCGGGCAAGTGGAGCCGGCCATGATGCCGGTTCGCAGGCTGGACAGGTCGAAGTCGTGCCGCTGCGGTTGATCCAGCATGGCGATGAACATGGTTGGTACGCCGTACAGTGCAGTGGCTTTTTCCTCAGCCACGGCGCGCAGGGTCAACAAGGGGTCAAAAGCGTCGTTGGGGTAGATCATGGTACTGCCGTGGGTCATGCATCCCAGGTTCCCCATGACCATGCCGAAGCAATGGTAGAGCGGCACCGGGATCACCAGCCGGTCATTGGCGCTGAGCCCGAGGCTTTCGCCCACCATGTAACCGTTGTTGAGAATGTTGCGGTGGCTGAGGGTCGCACCTTTGGGAAATCCCGTGGTGCCTGAAGTGTATTGGATGTTCACCGGCTGCTCGACCTGCAGGCTGGCCCCGCGTTCGGCCAGCTCTTCAGGCGAAATCGCCGGGCCCAGGTCCGCCAATTGCGACCAGGGTAGAAACCCTGACGGTGGCTGGGGATCGAGACTGATCACGCCCCGCAGGTCGGGCAAGCGTTCGCAGTTCAGCTGGCCGATCGGCTGCTGCGCCAGCTCCGGCACGAGGGTTTGCACCATGGCGTGATAGTCCGAGGTCTTGAACGCCCCAGCGCACACCAACCACTGACACCCGGACTGCTTGAGCACATATTCCAGCTCGGAGCTGCGGTAGGCCGGGTTGATGTTGACCAGGATCACGCCGATCTTCGCGCTGGCGAACTGGCTGATGCACCACTGGGCGCAATTGGGGGCCCACACGCCGAGACGGTCACCGGTTTTCAGGCCCAACGCCAGTAAGGCCCGGGCGTGCAGATCGACCGCTTCAGCCAGTAGCCGCCAGGTATAGCGCAGCGCTTGATGGCGAACCACCAACGCCTCGTTATCGGGGTAACGGGCCACCGTCTGGTCGAAAGCCTGGCCGATGGTCTGCGTCAACAAGACCTTGGCCTGGGAGCCGAGGGTGTAGCTGAGCTGCGAATGCGAACCGGGTTGATCCATGACGCCCCCTCTTGTCTTTATTAGTGGGTTGCTACGCTTGAACCTGTGAAACAAAGCCCTGTGGAAGCCGAGCATGCTCGCGATGAAGGCGCCTCGGTTCACTGCCGGGAGATGGCGTTATCGTTCATTGCGAGCAAGCTCGGCTCCCACAGGGTCGCATCTACTCTGGACCAAGTTGACGTTAACGTAAAGGTGATTGACAGCCATTTATTGCACGCTTACGTTAACGTAAAGGTGAGAGCGCTACCCCGCCCCTCTCCACACCCGATAAAAAAGCCAAAGGTGTCCCATGAGCTACCCATCCCTGAATTTTGCCCTCGGTGAAACCATCGACATGTTGCGCGACCAGGTGCAAGCCTTCGTCAAGGCCGAGTTGGCGCCACGGGCGGCGCAGATCGACGTCGACAATCTGTTCCCCGCCGACATGTGGCGCAAATTCGGCGACATGGGCCTGCTGGGCATCACGGTACCAGAAGCATATGGCGGCGCCGGCCTGGGCTACCTGGCACACGTGGTGGCGATGGAGGAAATCAGCCGCGGTTCGGCCTCGGTCGCCCTCTCCTATGGCGCCCATTCCAACCTCTGCGTCAACCAGATCAACCGCAACGGCAACCACGAGCAGAAATCCAAATACCTGCCGAAGCTGATCAGCGGCGAACATATCGGCGCCCTCGCCATGAGCGAGCCGAACGCCGGTTCCGACGTGGTCTCCATGAAGCTGCGGGCCGACAAGCGCGGCGACCGTTACGTGCTCAACGGCAACAAGACCTGGATCACCAACGGCCCCGACGCCAATACCTACGTGATCTACGCCAAGACCGACCTGGAAAAAGGTCCCCACGGCATCACCGCCTTTATCGTCGAGCGCGACTGGAAAGGCTTCAGCCGCAGCAACAAGTTCGACAAGCTCGGCATGCGCGGCTCCAACACCTGCGAATTGTTCTTCGACGACGTCGAAGTGCCGGAAGAGAACATCCTCGGTGTGCTCAACGGCGGCGTCAGGGTGTTGATGAGTGGCCTGGACTACGAACGTGTGGTGTTGTCCGGCGGTCCCACCGGGATCATGCAAGCGTGCATGGACCTGATCGTGCCCTATATCCACGACCGCAAGCAGTTCGGCCAGAGCATCGGCGAATTCCAGCTGATCCAGGGCAAGGTGGCCGACATGTACACCCAGCTCAATGCCAGCCGCGCCTACCTGTATGCGGTGGCCCAGGCCTGCGAGCGCGGCGAAACCGCCCGCAAGGACGCCGCCGGGGTGATCCTCTACACCGCCGAGCGTGCCACGCAGATGGCCCTCGATGCCATCCAGATCCTGGGCGGCAATGGTTACATCAACGAGTTTCCGGCCGGACGTCTGCTACGTGACGCCAAGTTGTACGAAATTGGTGCTGGCACCAGTGAGATCCGTCGGATGCTGATCGGGCGCGAACTGTTCAACGAGACGAAATGAATGTCGTTAGCGGCAAGCTTCAAGCGGCAAGAGCGCCGCGCTTTTACTTGTCGCTTGTAGCTTGAAGCTCAAAGCTGCTACGGAGTAGCCATGATTCTGCACACTCAGCTCAACCCACGCTCGACGGAGTTCATCGCCAACCGCGACGCCATGCTCGAACAGGTCGAGGCCTTGCGCACCCTGCTCGCGCAAGTCCGACAGGGCGGTGGTCCCAAGGCCCAGGAGCGCCATACTTCCCGGGGCAAGTTACTGCCGCGGGAGCGCATCAACCGGTTGCTGGACCCCGGTTCACCCTTTCTGGAGATCAGCCCGCTAGCGGCCTACGAGGTTTATGGCGAAGACGTTCCCGCCGCAGGAGTGATCGCTGGCATCGGTCGTGTGGAAGGCGTCGAATGCATGATTGTCGCCAACGACGCGACGGTCAAAGGGGGCTCCTATTACCCGCTGACCGTGAAGAAACACCTGCGCGCCCAGACCATCGCCCAGCAGAATCGCCTGCCCTGCATTTACCTGGTGGATTCCGGCGGCGCCAACCTGCCGCGCCAGGACGAGGTGTTTCCAGACCGGGAGCACTTCGGCCGGATCTTCTTCAACCAAGCCAACATGAGCGCTCAGGGCATCCCGCAACTGGCGGTGGTCATGGGTTCGTGCACGGCCGGGGGAGCTTACGTTCCAGCGATGGCCGATGAAGCGATCATGGTCCGCGAACAGGCAACCATCTTCCTCGCCGGCCCACCGCTGGTCAAAGCCGCCACGGGCGAAGTGGTCAGCGCCGAGGACCTGGGCGGTGCCGATGTGCATTGCAAGATTTCCGGCGTGGCCGACCATTACGCCGACAACGACGAACATGCCCTCGCCCTGGCCCGCCGCAGCATCGCCACCCTCAACTGGCGCAAGCTCGGTGAAGTGCAGACACGCACACCCATCGCCCCACTGTATGCGAGCGACGAGTTGTACGGGGTGGTACCGGCCGATGCCAAGCAGCCTTTCGACGTGCGGGAGGTGATCGCGCGCCTGGTGGACGGTTCGGTGTTCGATGAATTCAAGGCATTGTTCGGCACCACACTGGTGTGCGGCTTTGCCCATCTGCACGGTTACCCCGTCGCGATCCTGGCAAACAACGGCATCCTGTTCGCCGAAGCCGCGCAAAAGGGCGCGCACTTCATCGAACTGGCCTGCCAGCGCGGTATCCCGTTGCTGTTCCTGCAAAACATCACCGGCTTCATGGTCGGACAGAAATACGAAGCCGGCGGCATCGCCAAGCACGGCGCGAAACTGGTCACCGCGGTGGCCTGCGCCCGGGTGCCGAAATTCACGGTGATCATTGGCGGCAGTTTCGGCGCGGGTAACTACGGCATGTGTGGACGGGCCTACGACCCACGTTTCCTGTGGATGTGGCCGAATGCGCGGATTGGTGTGATGGGCGCCGAGCAGGCCGCCGGTGTGCTGGTGCAGGTCAAGCGCGAACAGGCTGAACGCAGCGGTCATCCGTTCAGCGCCGCCCAGGAAACCGAGATCAAGCAACCGATCCTCGATCAGTACGAAGAACAGGGCCACCCCTACTATTCCAGCGCCAGGCTGTGGGACGACGGCGTCATCGATCCGGCCCAGACCCGCGACATAGTGGGTCTGGCCTTGTCCGCGTCACTGAACGCACCTATTGAACCGAGCCGCTTCGGCGTGTTCCGGATGTAACCGGGGAATGCCCATGGACCACTTTAACACCCTCGAACTGCTGACCGACCCGCGCGGCGTTGCCACCCTGTGGTTGAGCCGCGAGTCGAAAAACAATGCGTTCAACGCCGAAATGATTCGCGAGCTGATTCTCGCGCTGGACCAGGTCAGCAGCGATCAAAGCGTGCGCTTCCTGCTGATCCGCGGCCGTGGCAAACACTTCAGCGCCGGCGCCGACCTGGCCTGGATGCAACAGTCGGCCGAGCTCGACTACCACACCAACCTTGATGACGCCCGGGAACTGGCGGAACTGATGTACAACCTCGCCAAGTTGAAAATTCCGACGCTGGCCGTCGTCCAAGGCGCGGCGTTTGGCGGCGCGCTGGGGTTGATCAGTGCCTGCGACATGGCCATTGGTGCCGATGACGCGCAGTTTTGCCTGTCGGAAGTGCGCATCGGCCTGGCGCCGGCGGTGATCAGCCCGTTCGTGGTGCAGGCCATTGGCGAACGGGCCGCTCGGCGTTACGCCCTCACCGCTGAACGTTTCGGCGGACAACGTGCGAAAGAGATCGGTTTGCTGTCGGAAAGTTACCCGCCCGAGACGCTGAACGATCAGGTCGAACAATGGATCGATAACCTGTTGCTCAACAGCCCGGCGGCCATGCGTGCCAGCAAAGAGCTGCTGCGCGAAGTCGGCAACGGCGCCCTGACCCCGGCGCTGCGACGCTACACCGAGAATGCCATCGCCCGCATCCGCGTCAGCCCGGAGGGGCAGGAAGGCCTGCGGGCCTTTCTGCAGAAACGGCCGCCGAACTGGCAGGCCGGATCGAAACCTGCCCCATCCAAACATGAGGAGCCCCGTCGATGAGCGCCCCTGTTCTCACCACCGTGCTGGTGGCCAATCGCGGTGAAATCGCCTGCCGCGTGATGCGTACCGCCAAGGCCATGGGCCTGACCACGGTGGCGGTGCACAGCGCCACCGACCGCGACGCCCGCCATAGCCGTGAAGCCGACATCCGGGTCGACCTGGGCGGCAGCAAAGCGGCCGACAGCTACCTGCAAATCGACAAGCTGATCGCTGCCGCCCAGGCCAGTGGTGCCCAGGCCATTCATCCCGGCTACGGTTTTCTTTCGGAGAATGCCGGGTTCGCCCGGGCCATCGAAAACGCCGGATTGATTTTCCTCGGCCCGCCCGCCTCGGCCATTGATGCCATGGGCAGCAAATCCGCGGCCAAGGCCCTGATGGAAACCGCCGGCGTGCCTCTTGTACCCGGTTACCATGGCGAAGCCCAGGATCTGGAGACATTCCGTGCCGCCGCCGAGCGCATCGGTTACCCGGTGCTGCTCAAGGCCACCGCCGGGGGTGGCGGCAAGGGCATGAAAGTCGTCGAAGACGTCAGCCAACTGGCCGAAGCCCTCGCCTCGGCGCAGCGTGAGGCGCAATCGTCGTTCGGCGACTCGCGGATGCTGGTTGAGAAATACCTGCTCAAACCACGTCACGTTGAGATTCAGGTGTTCGCCGACCAGCACGGAAACTGCTTGTACCTCAACGAACGCGATTGTTCGATTCAGCGCCGTCACCAGAAAGTCGTTGAAGAGGCTCCCGCCCCAGGCCTGACTGCGGAACTGCGCCGGGCAATGGGCGAGGCCGCTGTGCGCGCGGCCCAGGCGATTGGCTACGTCGGCGCCGGCACGGTGGAGTTCCTGCTGGATTCGCGGGGCGAATTTTTCTTCATGGAAATGAACACCCGGTTGCAGGTCGAGCACCCGGTCACCGAAGCGATCACCGGATTGGACCTGGTGGCGTGGCAGATTCGCGTTGCCCAAGGCGAGCCGCTGCCGATCACCCAGGAACAAGTCCCACTGCGGGGCCACGCCATTGAAGTTCGGCTGTATGCCGAGGACCCGGCCAACGACTTCCTGCCGGCCACCGGGCGCCTGGCGCTGTACCGCGAATCGTCCGAAGGACCGGGACGACGGGTCGACAGCGGCGTCGAGGAAGGCGATGAGATCTCGCCCTTCTACGACCCGATGCTCGGCAAGCTGATTGCCTGGGGCGAGGACCGAGAACAGGCGCGGTTGCGGCTGTTGAGCATGCTCGACGAGTTTGCCATCGGTGGGTTGAAGACCAACATCGGCTTCCTGCGTCGCATCATCGCCCACCCGGCCTTCGCCGCAGCGGAGCTGGACACCGGATTTATCCCACGTTACCAAGCGCAATTGCTGCCAGAACCTGGTGAACTGGATGACAACTTCTGGTCCGCAGCCGCCCAGGGCTTCGCTTTGGGTCTGCCGCCGCGGGTACGCCCCGACGACGCTGCTTCCCCGTGGTCCGCGACCTCCGGCCTGCGCTTGGGACTGCCAAGGGAAACCACGTTGCATTTGAGCTGCGAAGGCCAGGATCGAGCGATAACACTGGACGTCCAGGCCGCAGCCGCCGAACTTCGCGGCGAGCACCTGGTGATCGGACACAACGGCCTGCGTCGCAGCCACCGGGCCATTCGCCAGGGCGACAGCCTGTATCTGCAATGGCAGGGCGAACTGCATCGCGTCGAGGCATACGACCCGCTGGCCGCCGCCGAAGCCAGCCACAGCCATCAGGGCGGCCTGACCGCGCCCATGAACGGCAGCATCGTGCGAGTGCTGGTGAGCCCCGGCCAGACGGTAGAGGCTGGGACACAACTGGTGGTTCTGGAGGCAATGAAAATGGAGCACAGTATTCGTGCGCCCAAGACCGGTGTGATCAAGGCGCTGTATTGCCAGGAAGGGGAAATGGTCAGCGAGGGCTGCGCACTGGTGGCATTCGAAGAATAGGCATCGGCCCGTCCAAGGGCCGATCCGGTCAGAACCTGATGGTGGCCTGTACCACCACACCGATGATGCGGCATTGCTCGGTGTACAAGGTTTTCGGGTAAGTCGGATTGAGCGGAACCAGGTACTGCTGCCCGCTCTCTTCGATCAATTTGCGAAAGGTCGCGTCGCTGCTGCCCGGCAACTGGGCGACCACCAGCTTGCCGGGCACCGCCTCGATAGCCGGGTCCACCAGGATCGACATGCCTTCGGGAATGCTCAGCCCGGTCGGCGCGGTCATCGCGTCGCCCATCACCACCAGCCAGAACGCATCGCCTTGAGCGTGGTAATCCGTCAACTCATAACGCGCCTGGCTGTAGTGCTCAGGATCGACTTCGCGGATCTCGCCGACGTCGTGCCAGTCACTCACCGGGTAACGGAAGTACGGGTTGTACTTCTGCGCCAGGGTCATGCCCTCTTCGGTCGACGTATCCGGCTCGCGGATCACCATCGCCACTTCGAGGAACTCCATCCCCAATTCCTGCAGGACCCGGTTCATGTCTTCGACACTGGGCTGCCGGCGCTTGGTCAGCCAATGGCCGACGCCGCCCTGTGACATTCCCAGACGTTCTGCGAGCACCACTTGCGTGACGCGCAGCTCCTTCATTTTGGCCTTGACCAACTCTATCCATTTATCCATGAGCGGCACGATACGTGGATGACTCCGACCATCAAAACACATATTGTAGTATTTAAATTGTCGTCACAATTACGATGCGTACTATTCTGGATCGAGGATTTCAGCCCACTACGGAGAACCTCGACACCATGGATACCTTCAACAAAGACGAGCCCGGCCGCCCTTTCACCCCCCCGTTCCCCTCGCTCCAGGATTGCCCGGCGGCCCAACGGGCCCTTGACTATTACTTGAAACCAGGTGTTTCAGATGAACAGGAACACCGCTTTTTCGACGTAAACCGCAATATCAATGGCGAGGAAGCCCTTGTCCATGCGTGCGACCTGCTGCGCTGCGCGGCAGCGACCGCCCACGAGTCCGCCAACCGGCTGCAGGGTTCGAACCGCGACCTGGCATTCTCGGTGGTGCACATGATTGATCTGGCCAAGGTCATGCTGGACCGCTCCCTGGACGGCTATCCGGCTCGATAAGCAGCGTAGTCAACGAGAACGGCACCGCGGATGCAGATGTGTGAGGGGGTTATGTGATTGGCACTAAAAGAAACAGGTGGGAAGAACCAGGAAGAAACGGGCCGAGCCGGGAAAATAAGGGCTTGGCTAAAGAAACAGTGCCAAAGCATGCGCACTGAGAGAAAAGAAGCTGCAAGGAGAAAAAGCCCCGATGTGCGGGCTTTTTGGCATAGGCGGTTCAAATCATCCAGCCGCCCGACCAAACCACCCGGCCAACGATGTGCAGTCTGTCGAGGTGCTCGCCTGGAACGTGGATAGGATGATACGCCGAGTTAGCGCTGATCACCGTCACCCCACCGTCCAACTGGCGCTGTAAACGCTTGGCGTATAGCAAGTCATCAAGGCGAATTACATAGAAGCCGTCACCCTGAATGTGGTTACGTGACAGATCCACCATCACAGTATCCCCATCCTTCATAACCGGTTCGTTTGAATCACCGTCTACACGCACCGCAGCCAGGTTGGCTGGAACAAGTCCTTTCTTTCTTAGGCTGTATTTCGTGAATGCCAACATTGTCAGGACCCGAGCACCCTCGGTCCACGCCCCATGGCCCTGACTTATCCTGGCGTCATAGAGCGGAACGTACGCATATATGTCCTCCAGGTCCTCTGCGCTCTGTTGGGGCTGTACGCCTGCAAACATATGCCCCTTGCCCGAAGCAATCCAATCCAGTGAAACCCCCTTAGCCGATGCCAGAAGGGCCAGCGAGTTGAACGCAGGCATACCTTCGCCTGAAATCCATCGCATTAGGGAGGACAACGCCACATTCGCAGACTCCGCAGCCTGTTTTCGGGAATCAAAAAGGCTGGCGACCTGCTCTATGCGAGTTTTTATTCCCGAATTCGGAAAAGAAACTGCATCCGCTCCACTGGGGACGTTATTTTTTTCGCCGTAACTGCCTGATTTCAAAAGGGTTTATCCGAATGTGGGTTAATGCATCTCGAAAACAGGAATAAAAACTCCCGAATTCGGTTTACCGGTTCCCGTATACGGGATATATTGTCCTAAACCGGCCGTTAGAAAGCCGAAAAAAACCACCCTAGATGATGGTTATTGAATGAAAACCTTCGACATACCTCTTGATCTGGAAAGCCGGTGGGAGTGGATCAAATTCCAACTCCGTGTACGCGGCACCTGCTTTGCCGATCTTGCGAGAGATCACGATCTGAACGAGCGAGCCATCCGCAACGCCAAGCAGCGCCCCTATCCAAGGGTGGAGCGTGCGATTGCCGACGCTTTGGGCCTGAAGCCTGAGCAACTGTGGCCCGAGCGGTGGAACGCTGACGGATCACCAATCCGCCAACGCCCGAATCGTGCGGAAGCGAATTCGGTATATCGAAAGCATACCGGATCTAGTCCGGTTGGTAACAGTAAAACCAAACAGGGTAACCGAGATGCGTAGTTTCTATACGCTTCAAGAATTGGCGGGCCTGCCAGGCCTACCGGGAACAGTGCCTGGAGTCAGGAAGCTCGCAGAGCGTATGGGCTGGGAAGGACAGCGCCGATTGGGCAGCAAGGCGGTGGAATACTCGTTCAGCCAATTGCCTGTAGAAACCCAGACGGCGCTGCTTGCTCTTTCGGTAAGTGGAGATGCAGCGGCACCAAAAGAGAGCCTTCCAGCGGTCAATACCTCGCAAGCCGTCAAAGTGAGCGACCGGCTGAACGACACACAAAAAGCGGTGATGGTTGCTCGGCTTTGCTTCGTTCGTGAGATCGAGCGTATGTCCGTCGCCGTGTCTCAGAGCCGCGCAATAGACATTTTGGTCAAACAGGCACGCGACTGCGCATTGAGTCCCTATCTGATGGAGCGTGTGGACCTTGCTAATGACCGCAAGACTGGAGATCGAGGCCTATCCGAACGGACGCTGAAACGGTGGATAGCTGCGTATAAGGCTCACGGTGAGAGTGGATTGGCTCCGTTGAGGCAGCGACCAAATCTCGCGATTCCCGAGTGGGCTAAAGAGTTTCTTCGGTGCTACCAGCGTCCAACAAAGCCAAGCGTGGCGGCGAGTTATATGGAGTTTGCCAGCGTGTACGGCGGGACCGTACCAAGTATCCACGCTGTAAAGCGGTTCTTGAAAAAACTATCTCCAGACGCCTTGAACGCTGGGCGTATGAGCCCCCAGGAGTTGAAATCCCTGCAATCGTTCCGGCGGCGATCTACGAAAAACCTGTTTCCTGGAGATGTGTACACAGCGGACGGTCATAAGTTCGATGCCGAGGTAATCAATCCTTTAACAGGCAAACCGTACCGCCCTGAAATCACAACGGTACTCGACGTGGCAACCCGAAAAGTTGTTGGCGTTTCGGTCGGAGAATCCGAATCCGCCATCGGCGTGCTAGACGCGCTGCGCGACGCTATTCGTGAGTGCATGTTCGCCATTTTCTATGTCGACAACGGGTCCGGCTTTGCCAACGACACCGTGCGAGAGGTCGTAGATCGCATCGGCGGAACGATGACCCATTCGCTTCCCTACAACAGTCAGGCCCGCGGTCTTTCTGAGCGGGGGCACCAAACCATTTGGGTACGCGCAGCAAAGAAACTAACCAGCTATATCGGGGCGGATATGGACAAACACGCGGGGACCCGTGTGCATCGTATCGGCCGTAAAGAGCTACGCGAGATGGGGAAAAGCCAGGTCTTGCCGACGTTTGCCGAATTCATGTCAGGCATGGAACACGAAATCGCCGCCTACAACAGCACACCGCACCGTGGGCTTTCCAAGTTTCGCGACCCTGAGACTGGCGTATTACGCCACATGACCCCGAATGAAGCATGGCAGGCCGCGATATCTGAAGGATGGGAACCAATCGTCGCACCTAGCTCGTTGGTGGATTCACTGATGCGGCCGCAGGTCATCAGGAAATCTCGACGGGGCGAAATTGCCTGGTCAGGTAACACCTATTTCGCCCCCGATCTAACGGCCTTTCATGATCAAGAAATACGTATTGCCTACGACGTTAGAGATGCTAGCCAGATCTGGGCGTACACGTTAGACGGGGAACTGATCGGTGCCGCCCAGCTTGATGGAAACACCACGGACTACATGCCGAGAACAATGGTCGAGCAGGCACGTGAGAAGCGTGAAAAAGGCCAGTTCAAGCGTGCCGTAGACAAGCTGGAAGTGCTTACAGGGCATCACGTGGAAATGATCGCTCCTTCCACCGCACCCTCAGCGGCCCTGCAACAAGACGAGCGAGCAGCGGCTCTGGAATATGCCAGGGAAGTAGTCGCGCAACGGCCAAGCTTTGAGATTCCAGATAACGACGTAGCGCGTTATCGACTTTGGAAGAAGCTGGATACGCGCCAAGCATCTGGCGAAGAACTTGATGATTTTGAAGCGCGTTGGTGGAAGAGCTATTCCACCCACCCGGATCTGACTTATCAGCGTGAGCTGATGGAAGGTATTGAAAAACACGCGGGTTGAGAGCCCGCGTTTATTGGAGACCAGCGTGTTGACGCACGCTAGAGAAAGGAGAAGCACAATGAGTGTAACTAAAATCGTAGCCCTTACCAATGTTGGCCTACTCGCAGGAGCGGTAAAGCGTGCGCAAGCTCGTCCGGCGGGCCTGCCTGGTCTGGTCGTGATGTATGGACCGAGTGGCTTGGGTAAATCTGTCGCGGCGTCCTTTGCTGCAAATCAGCACCGTGCTTACTACGTTGAGTGTCGAGAAACCTGGTCCAAGAAAGGCTTCTTGATGGCAGTCCTTAAAGACATGGCTGTTGCACCGGGTCGCACCATCGGCGAAATGATGGAGCAGATCGCGGAACAACTGTCACGGTCCAGGCGGCCACTGATCGTTGACGATGTTCAGTACATGCTGGACAAAGCAATCGCGAACATTCTCACCGACCTCTACAACGCAAGCCAGGGAACAATCGTCCTAATCGGTGAAGAGCGCGTGCCAACTTCTTTGGCAAAACTCGAACGTCTCCACAATCGAGTAGTGGAGTGGGTACCGGCCCAGCGGGCATCGGTCGAAGATGTCATTGAGCTGTCGAAGTCGAATTATCCGGATCTTGAAATTGGCGAGGATCTGCTTCAGGACCTGTGCCAATCCGTTCGCGGATGCCTGCGCCGAGTTGCAGTGAACCTGTACAAAGTGCAATGCGAAGCCTCTGCAAACATGTGGGACCGGGTCGACCTGGCTACGTGGGGCAAGCGCGGGTGGTTTACTGGCGAAGCCCCTGTCCGGAGGTCTATCTAAATGGTCGGTCGTAAACCACACCTTGTCGTAACTGGTGGAAAAGAGCCACGTCAGCGTATTTGGGAAGCCATTCGTATACTCGGCCCAGCGTTCTCGATCAATGATATCGCCAGGCGTAGTGGTCAGATGCCAAGAGAGATCAACGACTTTTTCAGTGTGTTGGCAAAGGCTGGAATCATTCAGCTTGTTGAATCGCCAGACGGGAAAGAGAGTCGTGTGTACTCATTAGTGCGCGACGAAGGCGTTGAATATCCTCGGCTAAATAGGAAGGGTGAGCGCACCTATCTCCACCTGATCACTGAAAATATCTGGCGCAGCATTCGAATTCTCAAGGGAGCCTTCACTGCTGACACCGTGTTGCATACAGCATCTGCCGGTGGCGTTCCTATGACAATTATCAGGGTTCGCCAATACCTCCACGCTTTGGCCGAAGCTGGATATCTCGATAAGACCGAGTGCGACAGGAACACCCCTGAGACTTACCAACTTGTTCCGGGCAAACACACGGGGCCTCGCCCACCTGAGATTCGTAAGCTCGATTCGCTTCAAGTCTATGACCCGAACTTGAACAAGCTGGTATACGCCAAAACTACAGGCTCAATAGATGCTGATCGCAGCTTGGTGGAACCAGGTGTTGCGCTGTTGCGTACCCGCGATCTGCTTGGCGAATGGTTGAAGCTTACTGATGGTGGCAAGACGACAGTCAAGCCGTCCCCTGATCTGGTGCAGCGCACTCAGCTAGAGCTGGCAACACCGGGCGAATCTGGAGGTCTGCAATGAGCCAAGTAAAAATTTCCGGGTGGGGTGACGAACCGCCGCTCTTCGTGCGCCTACTTGCTGCCGAGGCTGCGGCAACCAATCGCGCCAAGGCTGGTGAGCGAATCGGGATGAGTCGCACAGCGGTCAGCCTGATTCTTGTAAACAAGTACACCAGCCCAAGCACCGCTGGCGTTGAGCGTCGTGTGATGGAAGTGCTGGGTCGGATCGAGTGTGTAGCCGTTGGCGACACTTTGACCGTTGAGCAATGCCAAGGCTTCTATAAACGCTCTGCGCCTACGCACAACCCAATGGCGATGCAGCACTGGCGTGCGTGCCAGCAATGTCCAAACAACCCGAACTGCGGAGGCGATGGCTATGCAACCGTCCACTAAGCCTGGGATTCAGATCCATGAGAGCGGCCGTATGTTTCGCTTATGCAGCGAAGGACGAGTGATTGGCTTCGCCGCTTCGCGCGGTTTTGCGCAGATCCGGGCGAGCGAGCTGGAGTCCAATTTTTCGGTTGATCCTCAAATTCCGGACGTATCTGCGGCAGATACGACTGAGAGTCTAACGTTTGGTTCCCGCAAGGCTGGTGTATGGCTTGTCGAGGTGCTGGATGGTCAGTTCGAAGGTGGTGCTTTCCAAATTGCTGCCTTCCCTACAGCGGCGGAAGCTGGCCAGTTTCGCGATCAGGTAGAGGCGTATCACCGGTCCATGCCTGAAAGCGAAGCGGAAGGCGAATGGTCGGACGCGCAGATCGCCTGGTTCAAGACCCATCCGGCCCCCATGGCCTCGGCCTGTGGCGGTGTACTTCGCATTCGTTATCAGGGGGTGCACTGATGCGCACCCGTTGCCCGAACTGTGGCACCACACTTTCGCTCGACGCGCTCATTGCACATGACGGCGCCCGCGATGCACTGGGGATTGCATTCAAGATGTCCGGCCCTCTCGGTAATGCCCTGGTGCGTTATCTCGGGTTGTTCCGTCCCGAGGCCCGCGAGCTGACATTGGATCGAGTTGCGAAGCTGCTCGGAGAGCTGTTGCCAGATGTCCAGGCACAGCGCATCGAGCGCAGCGGCCAGGTGTTCGAAGCTCCGCCGGAGTGTTGGTTGTGGGCTATCGATCAAGCATTGATAGCCCGTGAGTCCGGCAGGCTTACAACGCCGCTCAAGGGGCATGGCTGGCTGTACCAGGTCATGACCCAGTATCAGCCCGCTGCGGTTGGTGGAGCGATGGTTTTGGCCCCAGAGAGCCACACCTTACCGGCGCGCCAGCGTCCGCAAAGCCAGACCGCAGCAGCGATCAACGCACTGGAGAACTGGGCGAATGGGTAACGGTTGGCTCAAGCGCGAAATCGCGAAGGGTGTAACTGGCTTGCTCGCTCTACGGCTCGATGGCGCTCCAGCGGCAGATGCCGCCACCAAAACAGCGGACATCTGGCTTGTGGCTATGACCAAAGGGCGAGAGTGGAACGAAGAACAGGACGCCTCACGCATCGCCAAAGCGTTCGAAACGTTGTTTGCCAATTGTGAGCGTTGGCCACCTCCAGCCCTGTTGCTGCGAGAGCTGCCGACTCAGCCAGTTGAACAGCGTTACATCAAACAGAAGCGGACAGAAGAACAGATCCGGACGGGGAATGAAGCATTGGATCAGCTCATGGCGAGGATGAAGCGCCGGGCTAATCCAGATGCGGCCCTCAAGTCGGACAACGAGATCGAAGAGTCAAAAAAACAGGCCATGGCAGCGTTTGCGGAGCTGCAAGACAGGGCCTCTAAACCAACAGACATGGAACAACAGCAATGAACAACATCCCAGAAGGTTTTCGGAAGGACGCAAAGGGCCACCTGGTTCCGGAAGTGCTGATCAAGCCAATCGACTTGGCCCGTGATCAGTTGGTAAGCGAACTTGTTGCGGGCGCGAAGGCAGTCTCCACCGCGCTGGCAAAGTTCAAGGTCGCCGCATTCGGTGACATCAAGGCATTCGTAGAGATGTCGGCGGAGCAGTACAAGGCGACTATCGGTGGCAAAAAAGGGAACGTCACCCTGTTCTCGTTTGATGGGCAATACAAAATTGTCCATGCCGTCCAGGACTCCATCAAGTTCGATGAGCGTCTTAAAGCGGCTCGCGCGCTTATCGACGAGTGTGCGGCAGAGTGGACTCAGGATGCACGTAGCGAGGTGCGCGTTCTGGTTAACGAGGCCTTTCGTGCTGATAAGGCCGGTGAGATCAGCACCGGTCGCGTGCTCGCGCTGCGTCGCCTGGAGATCCTGGATGCCCGTTGGAAGCGGGCAATGACTGCCATCGGTGAGGCCGTCCAGGTGGTGGGCTCGAAGAGCTATATCAGGGTTTATGAGCGTATCGGGGAATCGGATCAGTACGCGCCGATCCCGTTGGATATCGCCAGCATCTTCGTGGCGGATAGCACGCCATCAACCCTGCACTGATCTTTCCCTAATAAATCTGCCAGCCAACATCCGAACCGAGCGAGTAGTGCGAATGAGCAAGTTCCAAATCGTTGTAGAAGACAGCACCGATGGCGTTTCCATCTCCGTTGATAACCAAGCAAAGATCCACAGCAGCAAAGCTGGCCGCGTCGCAACTGCGATGGTCCAGTCAGCCAGGCTGATTGCCCGGCTACCGCTTGAAACCTCTGAGCGTCACCTTGGCGGCTGCGACTGCGATATCTGCATGGCAATGCGCGAGAAGATGATTCTCAAACCAACCCTCCATTAAAGCGAAACCGTCTCGGGAAACCGGGGCGGTCTGCCGGGCGTGGTTGCCCGGTACTGACGAGCAGCCGAGGATAACAATGGAACAGGCAGACTGGGATGAGCTGAAAGAGCAGATGGATAGCCCATACGGATCCATGAAGCTGAAGTGTGATGACTTCGAAGTCGACATTGTCCAGATCACAGAGCCAGGAAAAAAGAGCTGGGGTACAACGGTCTACGTTAACGGGTACATCAAAGGTATCTGGTTGAACTGCGATAACAGAACCGCTGAGCCTGAGCATGAGGAAACTCGCCGTTTTTATCGCAAGGTGACTCGTTCTCCCCATACGAAAAAGGACATTGAGTTCTACCGAAAAATGCGCGGAAAGCGGGAGGCAACACGGCTGGCAGCAATCAAGTTCTACACGTATGACTGGTCGTGGAAGAGCTTTACCTCTCTGAAAAAACATCTGGTCGCCAATAACAAGGAAATCACGCGCCTGCACTAATCGCCTCCTGGTCAGGATAGGCGTCAATATTAAGCAGGGAGGATGAACTCTATGAATACACGAAACATGCAGTTATCGAAGATCCATATCGCCAAAAAAGACTTGGGGATTGATGACGACACCTACCGCGCACTACTTATGCGCGTCACAGGCGCACAATCGTCCAAGGGGTTGAAGCCCGCACAAATGGCCGCAGTGCTCAGCGAGTTTGAGCGGCTGGGCTGGAAGCCCAAGAAGAACACCGGCCGAGCTGCACCAAAGGCGAGCCCGGAACGTGAGAAGTTGATAAGCAAGATCAGTGCTTTGTTGACTACCGCTGGCCGCACTTGGGCCTATGCCGATGGCATGGCCAAGCGGATGTACAAAGTTGAGCGCACAGAATGGCTGAACCCAAAGCAACTCCAGGGTGTAGTTGCCGCTCTTGGGTACGACGCCAAGCGCCGAGGGGTTCAAGCATCATGACCGAATCTCTGTTCCCCGATGATTCGGACAGCCTGGACCCGAATAAAGTCTTGGCACACATGGAGGACCCCGCAGTCCTCTTGCGTTGGGAAGGCACGCTTAAGGAAATGGTTGAGATCGCCGAAGCTGAGTTGCGCGCCAAGTTAGGGGAGCGACCTGATGTCCCTGAAATCGCCCGCTTCGTGGTGTTTGCGATTTGCGACGTGATGGGGGGGAGCGTGGTTTATTTGCCTCGCGGTGAGGCGCTGAAGAAAGCCATGCGGGATGCCTCGATATTTCGTGACTGGCGTGACAACAACATCCAGCCGTCGGAGCTGGTCAGGAAGTATCGGCTTGCCTCTCCGACAATTTATGACATCATCGCCCGTCAAAGGGCCTTGCATCGTCGCAACGAGCCCGATTTATTTGGGTTCGATGAAAGGACGATCCATTGATTCAACGGTATGTTGCTTTTGCGGGACTCTTGCTCATTCTAGGCGAATTGCAAGCCGCTCCCGCGAAAGCGGTTTCGGATGACGAAGCAAGAATTGAAGCTCTGGCAAACCAAAACTTAGCTAGGGCTTTATGGCCTGAGACGAAAAAATCTTGTCTTGATCGCGATGACGCGAAACAGTCAGATATCATGCGCATGGTCGATGCTCGACTACGCGAGCAGCCAATCAACCACTCAAAGTTTCAAGCCAGGCTCAATTACTCCGCGTGTCGTCAAATGCTCACTGACGTTGGATACATCAACGGGGCATGCGCTAATAAAGCGCCAACCAAAATTGAGACCGATTACGCAGATCGCAATTGGATTGCCGATGGCGGCGAATGCGAGCGTCAGATCGCCACTCATTCAGAGAGCACGGACTCCGCTGAGTCTCTAACTGATGAAGAGGTCGCCGCCCAACTCAGGCGTGAAGGCAATTCTGAAGATGATATAAAATTCATCATGAACCTACGAAACAACTAAGCCCGCAACAGCGGGCTTTTTCTTGTGCGCTTAAGAAACTCACCAGCCCTTCCCCAAACGCGAATCTAGCCGGGTACTTCTCGCAGACGGATTCGCGTCATGTCTACCCAGCCAAAGCCAACTTCGCCCCGTGCGTACGCCGCCCTGATTCATGCAACTGCATCTCAGGAGGATCGCAAAGCCGCTATCCAGGCATGCCCATCGGACTGGCTGGACTTGGCACTCAAGCACGTTTCCATCGCTGAAGAGCGCGATGCGGAGACGGTCCGTCAGCGCGAGAAGTTACGACCGACACCAAAAGCCAAACCCATCGCGTATGCCGCATACCACGAGCCCCAGCGTTCTCGCGGTAATCCCGAAGTAGCCGCCCAGCACCTGGCCGGGTTGCGTTCATCCATCAAACCATCAAGTGAGTTTCGCGCATGAACTTTCGAAAAGGACGTGGGCGCCCCCGTGCGCCTCGCATGACCAACTGGATCGTCATCACCCTGGCGATGCTGATCGTCCTGGCGTTGATCGCGCCAACCAAACTCCCAGTAGTTCTGTACAAGGCCGGTCTGGTAACGGGCGGCGGTGTGCTGGGTTACTGGATCGACCGGGCACTGTTTCCCTATGCCCGCCCTAACCAGGTAATGCGAGTCCACCAACCCTGGGCAGGCCTGCGCCGCGCCCTGGTCGTGATGGCCTGCATCCTCGGTCTGACACTGGGGCTCTGACCATGCGGCGAATCTTACTGATCGGATTGGTCATCGGGGCTCTGGTGCCAATCATGGCGCTTGCTGACATTCCCGTCGTGGCGGAGCGATACCAGCGCGACCTCACCCGTATCGCGCAGGCTGAGTGGGGGCTGGACGCACCGGTCGCTATGTTTGCTGGCCAGATCCACCAGGAAAGCCGCTGGAAGTTCGATGCGCGCTCGCCTGTCGGCGCGCAAGGCTTGGGCCAAGTGATGCCCTCGACCGCCGCCTGGCTGGCCGCAACGTTCCCCAAGGTCTTGGGGAAGAACGAGCCGTATAACCCCACCTGGTCGATGCAGGCACTTGTCAGTTACGACCATTGGCTGGCCAGCCGGATTACTGCCGCCGACTCCTGCGAGCAGGCGGCCATGATCCTCTCTTCCTACAACGGCGGCCTCGGGTGGCTGATCCGTGACCGCAAGCTGGCCTCGGCTAAGGGCGCCGACAAGCTGACTTGGTTCGGTTCGGTTGAGCGCTTCAACGCGGGGCGCTCAGCAGCGGCATTCAAGGAAAACCGGGCATACCCACGGCTGATTCTGCGTCAGTGGGAGCCCATCTACATCCAGGCCGGTTGGGGCAAGGGGAGTTGTTCATGAATCCGTTTGTGAGGACGCTTGTTCCGCTGGCCCTGATAGCCGCCGTCGCGGGTTTGTTCCAGTGGACGGCACATATGAACTACCAGGATGGCTACAGCGACGGGTTTGGTAAAGCCCAGGCCGAAGGCAATGCGGCGCTCAGCGACCTCAAGGCGATGCACGCCGACGAGGTGGCACGTCAGGCCCTGGCGGCGAAGCAAGCGGCTGAAGCGGCATCGGATCGGCTCTTGGCGGAGACCAACCGAGGCAACAGCTTGGCCAAAGAACTGGCCGACCAGAAGGACGTGCTGCGCCGTACCACTGAAAAACTCAACAAGGAAATCGCCAATGTCACAACCAGCTACCGGCGTGCGCTCGATGCGCAGCTTGAGCCGTTGCCTCCTGCTGTCTTTACCAATGGCTTTGTCCGGGTGTGGAACAGCGCCCTTGGAATTGCCAGTGCCACAACAATGCAAGCCAGCACCGGCTCCAGCGGAGCTGCTGCGTCGACCGGAGGAGCCGGAGCCACTGACAGCCTGGATTCCGGACTTACCCAAGCAGCCCTGTTGTTCAACCACACCCGCAACGGTGAGCGCGCCGCCGCCTGCCGCGCACAACTCAATCACCTGATCGACTGGAATACTCATGGACGTAATTGACATTGCCTCTAAGCGCGAAGACGAGCACCGCGCTGCGGTCATAGCGGCGCATTTGGCACAACAAAAGAAAATATCTGATCGGCCGTCTGCGGAGCACTGCGAGGACTGCGGTGGGGATATTCCAGAGGCACGACGGCAGATCATCCCCGGTGTTGAGCTGTGTGTGGAATGCCAGGATCGCCAGGAGCGGATGCGCCGATGATGCCGACTATCGAGATACCAGCCTGGCAACTGCTCGGCTCCGGCATCACCTTGCTGGCCATGTTCGCCGGGCTGGTGAAGTTGCTGCTTGCCCAGACCGAACGACGCCTGGACCAACGTTTTGCCGTCATGGATGACCGTTTCAACGCCGTAGCCAAGGATTCGGAACGGTTGCGTCAAGTCGAGATCGGCCTGGAGCGTCTGCGCGGCGAGATGCCCCTGAACTACGTGCGCCGAGAAGACTACGTGCGCAACCAGACCGTGATCGAAGCCAAGCTTGATGCCTTAGCGCTCAAGCTTGAAAACGTCCAACTCAAAGGAGCGCGCCAATGATTGACCCAGCCAAAACCCGCCGCGAATCGCTGCGCTGGTACATCCTGCTGACCCTGAACACCAGTCGCCCAGTCGACCCCCACGAAGCCGTGGTGCTCTCTACCATCCAAGGCATTTATCCAGACTCCACGGCGCTGGAGCTGCGTCGCGAACTGGACTACCTGGCTGACCGCTCGCTGGTCACCCTGGTGAAACAGCCGAATGGTGTGTGGATCTGCGGGCTGACCCATTACGGCGTCGACATCGCCGAGTACACCATCCCCTGCAATCCGGGCATTGCTCGCCCTGAAAAATACTGGTCGTGATCCATGCCGCCCCGTAGCAAGGTGGCCGCACTCCCGGCCGAAGTGAAGGCTTGGCTTGATCAGTCATTGGTCGAGAACAACTTTTCCGGTTACGAGCTGCTGTCCGGCGAGCTGGAAAGCCGTGGTTATTCCATCGGCAAATCGGCGCTGCACCGGTATGGCACCGAGTTTGAGGACAAGCTGTCCGCCCTGAAGATGGCCAGCGAGCAGGCCCGTGCCGTGGTTCAGGCCGCCCCCGATGAAGAAGGTGCCGTCAACGAGGCCCTGATGCGGCTCGTCCAGGAACATCTATTCAAGCTGCTCATGTCCGACGGTGACCAGATCGATCTACCCAAGGTGGCCAAGGCCGTTGCAGAGCTGGGCCGCGCTTCCGTGGTTCAGAAAAAATGGCAGGCCGAATTCAGCGAGAAGGCAGAAGCGGCCGCCGCTCGGGTGGAAAAAATCGCCAAGAAAGGTGGGCTCAACGCCGCGACGGTCGACGAGATCCGCCGCGAGATTCTAGGGATGGCCTCATGAATTATTTCCTTTCCTTTGCAGTTTGCGCAGGCCTGACAGCGCTTGGAGCCAACGAGAGCAACGCTAATCAGCTCCTGTCCCTCGACCTTAATGTGGCGATTTTCCTTACGATGGCGTGGTATCTCGGCCGCAGGAAAAAAGCATGAGCATTCCTGTTGTCCTGGACAACACCGCAGGCCTGGACGCTCCGGCCGTACTCCTGGACTACCAAAAGAACTGGATCGGTATCAGGGCGCCGCTCAAGGTCGGTGAGAAATCCCGCCGTATCGGCCTGACCTGGGCTGAGGCTGCGGATAACGTCCTTGTGTGCGCATCCGAAAAGCCCGCGGGCGGCCAGAACGTCTATTACCTGGGATACAACCAGGACATGACGGTCGAGTACATCCAGGCTTGCGCCCTTTGGGCGCGGGCCTTCAACTATGCTGCCGGGGAGATCGAGGAAGGCATTTGGCCGGACAGCGATCCTGACAAGCACATTAAGACCTACGCCATCGCCTTCCCATCAGGGCACCGGATCGTGGCCCTGACCAGCCGCCCGAGTAACCTGCGGGGTCGACAGGGCGTGGTGGTCATTGATGAGGCCGGATTCCACGCGGATCTGGCCCAACTGCTCAAGGCGGCGCTCGCTCTGCTGATCTGGGGCGGTGAAGTGCATGTGATCAGTACCCACGACGGCGCAGAAAACCCGTTCAATGACCTGATCGAAGAGATCCGGGCAGGCAAACGCAAGGGCGAGCTGTTCCGTTGCACCTTCCGCGAGGCCGTGGCGGACGGGCTTTACAAGCGCGTCTGTCTGCGCAAGGGCATCCCATACGACCCGGAGGAAGAGAAAGCTTGGATGCAGGATGTTTATGACTTCTACGGCGATGCGGCCGAAGAAGAACTGGACTGCGTCCCCAGTCAGGGTGGCGGCGCATACCTGAGCATGGCGCTCATCGAGGAGCGGACCAGTAAGGATGTGCCGGTGGTCCGGCTCAAATACCCTCCAGGATATGAAACTATCGCTGAGCATCTGCGCATGGCCGAGTCGCTGGAGTGGTGCGAGCGCGAATTGCTGCCGCTCCTTTCCCACATCCCGACCGACGTTTACAGCTACTACGGGCACGACTTCGCCCGTAGTGGCGATCTTTCGGTGATCTGGCCGCTGGTCAAAGAGCAGAACCTACGCAAGCGCACGCCCTTCCTGGTCGAACTGCGAAACGTGCCGTTCAAGCAGCAAGAGCAGATCCTGTTCTACATCGTCGACCGCCTGCCCAACTTCCTCAAGGGCGCCCCGGATGCCAGGGGCAACGGATCGCAGCTCGCTGAGAGCGCGGCCGTGCGGTACGGATTCAACCGCATTGAGCGGGTCATGCTCAGTGAGGGCTGGTATCGCGACAACATGCCGCCATTCAAGGCAGCACTTGAGGACGGCACTTTCGACGAGATCCCGGCCGACCGCGATGTGACCGGCGATATCCGGGCTTTCCGGATCGTGAAAGGCGTTGCCCGCATCCCGGAGAAGCGCACCACCGAAAAGGGCGACGGCTCTAAAAGCGGCGATAAACGTCACGGTGACGCCGGTATAGCGGCCGTCCTGGCCGACTACGCATCTCGCCAAGAAACCGAAATATTCGAATATCACCGCGTCCAGCCCGGCGCCCAATCAGGCCATAAGGTCGGATCGGGTGGTAACTGGCGCAACAGAAAAGGCATCTGGTAATGGCTCAATCGCGCATCGTGGATCAACACGGCCGACCAATCGACTTCGGCCAGCTTACTCAAGAGCTGGCCGCCCCAAGGCTGACCGGCGTGCGGCAGGTTTGGCATTCGTCAGTAGCCAGCGGACTGACTCCAGAAAGGCTTGCTTCCATCCTGCAGGGCGCTGTCGAAGGCCAGGCTCATGACTATCTGACCCTTGCCGAAGAGATGGAAGAGCGGGATCTGCACTATGCGTCGGTGCTGGGCACCCGCAAGCTGGCAGTCGCTGGCTTGAATGTCCGTATCGAAGCGGCCAGCGATGACGCTGAAGATGTGCGCCGGGCCGAAGCCCTCACGGCGCTGGTGACCCAGCCGGAGTTCGGGGAGCTGCAAGCGGACCTGGTCGACGCCTTGGGTAAGGGCTATGCCGTATCGGAGATCATTTGGGATCGCAGCGGAAAGGAATGGATGCCGGAGCGCTATGAGCAACGCGACCAGCGCTTTTTCCAGTTCGACCAGGCCACCGGGCGTGAGCTGCGCCTGCTCGATGAGGCGGATCCTATGTACGGACTCGCCCTCGCGCCGTACAAGTTCATCACGCACCTGCCTCGCATCCGCTCAGGTTTGCCCATCCGTGGCGGCCTGGCCAGGCTGGCGACCGTTGCCTATATGTGCAAGGCCTGGACGTGGAAGGACTGGATGGGCTTTGCGGACATCTACGGCATTCCCATGCGCGTCGGTCGCTACGGCCCTGGTGCCAGTGCCGACGATATCGGCGTGCTGTTGTCGGCCGTGGCGAACCTGGGCAGCGATGCTGCGGCCGTGATCCCCGATTCCATGCGCATCGACTTCCAGGCAGCAGCCAACGTCGCCGGGGCTGGCGAGTTCTTCAAGGGATTGGCTGAGTGGTGGGACAAGCAAGTCAGCAAGGCGGTGGTCGGCCAGACGATGAGTGCCGACGACGGCGCAAGTTTGGCACAAGCCAAGGTCCACAACGAGGTGCGCCTGGACTTGCTCACCGCTGATGCAAAGGCCCTGAGCAACACGCTCAACCGGCACCTGGTGCGCCCATACTGCGACCTCAACTATGCACCTGGTCGGCCATACCCGCGCTTGATCGTCGACGTTCCGGAGCCGGAAAACGTCCAGCTCCTGGTCAGTGCGCTCAAGGATCTGGTGCCGCTGGGCCTGCGCGTCGAGCAATCGGTGATCAGGGACAGGCTGAACCTTCCGGCCCCGGCCGAGGGCGCGGAGATCCTTGGCGTCACCGCTCAAGCCGCTCAGCCGTCCGCGCTGGCCACCGCAGCCAACCGCGAGCAGTCGGCTGCGGGCTCTCCGTCCACGCGGGACATCGTGGATAACCAGGTGCAAGCATTGGAACGTCAGGCAGCGGCCGGAATGGATGACATGGTCGACGCAATCAAGCAGCTACTGGACGCCTCGGATAGCCTGGAGGATTTCCGGGACCGATTGATCGAGGCCTACCCAGCCATGAACAGTGCCGACCTGGCCGACGCCATGGCGGACGGGTTGGTCGCGGCCAACCTCGCCGGGCGCTATGACGTGCTGAGGGGGCTGTAATGGCGGTCTCCCACGGCTCTCTCCCGTTCCAGGAACAGATCGACTTCTTTCGTGGCAAGACCAGCCTGCCGACACGGGCTTGGGCGGACGTATATAAAGAAGAGCACGACTGGGCCTTTGTCGTGGCCGGTGCATCCAAGCGGGACTTGCTGACAGACCTGCGGGGCTCGGTTGAAAAAGCCATAGCCGGTGGTGGCACCCTGGAACAGTTCCGCAAGGACTTTGACCAGGTCGTCGCCAAGCACGGCTGGCAGTACAACGGTGGCCGTGGCTGGCGTACCCGCGTAATTTACGAGACCAACCTGCGCCAGAGCTACAACGCAGGCCGCGAGGCGCAGATGGCTGACCCTGAGTTAAGGAAGGCCAGGCCATACGGGCTGTATCGCCACGGAGACAGCGCCCATCCACGACCAATGCACTTGTCCTGGAATGGCACCGTGTTGCCCCTGGACGATCCGTGGTGGTCCACTCACAGCCCGCAGAACGGCTGGGGCTGCAAGTGCAAGAAGTTCATGGTCAGCCAACGCGACGTGGAACGGCAGGGCCTGAAGGTCGGCCCAGCCCCCGCCATTGAGTACGAGGAGAAGGTGGTGGGCATGAACAGCCCGCTTGGCCCTCGCTCAGTCAGGGTGCCGGTGGGCATCGATCCAGGCTTCGACTATGCACCTGGTCAATCCAGGCTGAGCGGTGCAGTGCCTCAGATCCGGGAGCCAGGCCAAAAGGTCGAACCAGCGCCGGGCGTGCCTAGCCGCACTCCGGTGCGCCCGCTGCCAGACGCCAGGCCTGCTGCTGAGGTCGAGCGCATGCCGCAAGGCCTCAAGCCAGCCGCGCAAGTGGAGCGCTTCCTGAAGACGTTTGGTGCCAAAGCCGACGCTCCGGCGGTGTTCCGTGATCTGGCGGGAGATCCGCTGGTGATCGGTCGCGAGTTGTTCGAGGGGGCTAAAGGCCAATTGCGCCTTCCACCTGGTGATCTGCTGCTGTTGGCTCGCGCCATCCGTGAACCTGACGAGATATGGGCCCGCCTCGACTGGCTGGAGGACCAGAAGCGTGCAGTCTTGCGCAAGCGCTATATCGCGCACTTCGCCGTGGCAGAACAGGCCGAGCCAGAGGCTGTCGTATTTGAGGCGGGAAGTGATGGTTGGACGTCGACGTTCCACGAAGGCACGGGCGCGGACGATCTGCTGGCCAGTGTACGGGTAGGCGTCCGTCTTTATCGCCGGTCTAAGTAGAGGCGTCCATGGCAGGTTCAATCCTAACCGTCACCACCACGACCGACCAGGCGAGCAAGGCGCTGCTGGAGCTGATCGAGCGCCTGGGCGATGTCACCACCCCACTCAATGACATTGCCGAATATCTGCACCTTTCCACCGATGACAGGTTTCGGCGCAAGGTCGGGCCGGACGGCTCGCCCTGGGCGCCACTGTCACCGTCGACACTGGCCCGAAAGAAGCGCAACAAGGAAAAGATCCTGCGCGAAAGCGGGATGTTGCAGGACTCGTTCCGGCACCAGGTATCCAACAACGAGTTGGACTTTGGCACCGACCGCCCCTATGGCGCCATCCACCAGTTCGGCGGAGCCATCCATCACGCCGCCCGATCCCAGCAGGTTTACTTCAAGGCGGGCAAGGACGGCGTCGGCAATCGCTTCGTGAAGAAGAGCGCATCCAACTTTGCCCAGTGGGTCACGCATGGTGCGCGATCAACCGAGATGCCAGCACGTCCCTACCTTGGATTGTCCGCCGAAGACGAACTGGAAGTGGCTGAGATCGTCGGGAACTACCTGGCGGGGTCATTTGAGGCCGATCAAATCTAAGCGCTCAGGAGGCGTTTGAGGGCCTTCTACGGTACAACCGGGGCGGCTGTTGTCCGTGCGTAGCGTTAGACGAGCGTTAGATTTGCTCTCAGCACCATTCGGGGTTGATGGTTCGAGCGAAGTTTATGAAATGCGGTATAGAATGGCCGCCCCCGCACTAATCCCCAATCGGTTTCCGTCAGACACTGACACCTTAAGCCGACCTTAAACTCACCCTCCACGGGTCGCCGCTGACACTAGCGGCATGAAGACATTACTCGCACTCAATACTGATCTTTCCGTACTGCCCGTAACTGACGGTCAGGCTCCGCAATGGGTTGAACTTATCCCGGCAGGCCCGACCGTCTCCGGTCGCGACGGTCGTGATTGGCTGTTCGATACCGATGCCCAGCAGTTTGTGCTGTCCTCGTTTGTAGGGCGCGGCATCGATCTTCCCATTGATTGGGAGCACGCAACTCAACACCGCGCCCCAAAGGGCGAACCGGCTCCTGCCAGTGGTTGGATCAAGCAACTGGAGATCCGCGACGGCGCGCTATGGGGCCAAGTGGATTGGACGCAGGAGGGCAACGCTCAAGTCGCCACTCGTCAATACCGCTTCCTTTCCCCGGTCTTTGACTACGTCGAGGCCACCGGACAAATCGTCCGTTTGGTCAGCGCAGGACTGACCAATAAACCCAACTTCACCCTGACCGCCCTCAATCAAGAGGGCCAACTAACGGAGTTCACCTACGTGAAATTCTCTGCTGCGCTGTTGGCACTGCTCGGCCTGCCCGAGTCCGCCACCGAAGACCAGGTCATTGCAGCCACTGCTGATCTGAAACAAACCGCTCAGGCCGCAAACAGTGAGAAGGCGGATATCACACGCTTCATGCCGCGTGCGGACTACGACTTGGCGGTCAACCGTGCGACCAATGCTGAAAAGGCGCTGGCCGACCACCAAAAGGCAGGTCACGAAAAGGTCGTGGAAACGGAAATTCAGGCTGCTCTCATTGCCGGGAAGATCACCCCGGCGACCGCCGAGTATCACCGTGCGGCTTGTTCTGAGCAGGCCGGTCTGGATCGCTTTCGCGAGTTCGTGAAGGCCGCTCCATCGGTGGCTGATCCGACCAACCTGGGCAATCGCCAACCCGAAGCCACCGCGACTGCGCTGAATGCTGAGCAGCAAGCTGTCTGCAAACAGTTAGGCCTTGATCCGGTGGAGTTCGCAAAATCCTTGAAGAGTGAGGGCTGATCGTGGCTTTGACCGCTGACCGCAATACCCCAAGACAGCAAACCCAAATGCTCGCCATCGCCGTTGGTGCCGGAGTGCGCATCTTCGCTGGAGCGCAGATGGCGGTGTCGGCAACCGGCTTCGCGATCCCCGGCAAAACCGCGACCGGCCTGAAGTACGCCGGCCGCGCCGAAGAGTCGGTAGACAACTCCATGGGCGCTGACGGTGCCAAGACAGTCCTCATCAGTCGAGGCAGCGCGTTTAAGTGGGCCAATGACGGGACCGTCACCCAGGCCCAGATGTTCAAAACCGCCTACATCGTCGACGACGCAACTGTCAGTGCCACTGACGGCGGCGGAACGCGTTCGGCTTCGGGGCTGATTGTAGGCATTGACTCGGACGGCGTCTGGGTCGAGTAACCCTCTATATAGGAGCGCATCGCGCATGCTGGTTAATAAAGCTTCCATCCAGGCGGCGTTCGTCGCCCTGAAAACCCTGTTCAACAATGCCTTCGCGGCTGCGCCAAGCACCTGGGACAAGATTGCAATGAAGGTGCCGTCGAGTACGGGCAGCAACCTTTATGCCTGGCTGTCGGCGTTTCCGAAGATGCGCCGCTGGGTCGGCGAGAAACACATCAAGAACCTGAAGGCCTACACCTATTCGGTCGAAAACGAAGATTTCGAAGCGACCGTCGAGGTGGACCGCAACCATATCGAAGACGATCAGTTGGGGATCTACCAGCCGCAAGCGCAGATGGCTGGCCATTCCGCAAAGCAACTACCCGACGAAATCGTCTATGAACTGGTGAACAAGTCGTTCATTACCCCATGCTACGACGGCCAGTATTTCTTCGACACTGATCATCCTGTCGCGGGTAGCAGCGTCAGCAATAAGGGCACGATGCCATTGTCCGCAGCCTCGCTGGATGCTGCTGAAGCAAGCCTGGGCGCCGCTTTGACTGCCATGCAGGAGGTCAAGGACGAAGATGGTCGCCCGATCAATGTCCTGCCCAACGTACTGTTGGTGCCTCCAGCGTTGCGAGATACCGCTCGCAGACTGGTGAGCTCCGAGAAATTCGGAAACGGTGAAGAGAACCCATACAAGGGTGTCGTCGAGGTGGTCGTTGAACCCCGTCTGCTCTCGCGTACTGCCTGGTTTGTCCTGGATACCACCAAGCCGGTGCGCCCATTCATCTACCAGGAGCGCAAGGCACCGGATTTCGTTCAGCAGACCGACCCTGAATCCGACGGCGTATTCAACCGCAAGAAGTTCAAGTTCGGGGCCGAGGCTCGTGCCGCTGGTGGTTACGGTTTCTGGCAACTGGCGTTCGGCTCCACCGGCGAAGGGGCCTAAGTCATGGGCGTACTCATCAAGGCGGTAACGGACGGTTTTCGTCGCGGTGGCATCGCGCATCGCGCCAAAGGCACCTGGTACGAAGATGGCCAGCTCAGCGAGGAGCAGTTGGATGCATTCCGCAAGGAACGCCAACTGGTTGTGATCGAGCAGGCTGAGCAGTTCAGCAGCGCTGATCAGAATGGCTCGCTGCTGAGGGAGATGGGCGAAACCATCGCTTCCTTGGAGCACGCGCTGGACATCGCAAACGACCAGTACGACGCCGCAAGCGTATTGCTGAGCGTTCTCCGAGAGCAGCAACTGGCCGCACCAGCCCAGATCGTCGCCGAAGCCCGAGCACTGGAACCAGCAGACCCTACGGCTGAAGGTGTGATCTGCATCGCAGGGGACGCGTTGCTGTCGCTGATCAGCCAACACCTCAAGCCCGTACAGGTCAGCCCGGAGGCGCCCAACGATGAAAGCGATACAACGCTCGACAACTCCAGCGGTGCTGAAGCGTCGCAGAGCCCGTCGCAGGCTGCGCCAGGTACTTCGCCGTCGGGTACTGACTCAGGAGCTGTAGCGACCGATAAGCAGGACGCTGATAAACCTGCTGGTCGCTCCAAGCGTGGTTCGGGAAAGGGAGCCGATAAATGAACCTCTCGCTGCCTACCGCACTGATCCTGGTCAATCGCTTCGGCGCCAAGGAGATGGCCGATCTGGCCGTGCCTGCCACCAGTCGGCCGATTGATCCCGAGTTGCTGGAGGCAGCGGTAAGGGGGGAGTCGCTGGCTGGTTGGGATGCCGAGGACGTTGCGGCGGCTGTGGCGGCGATGGCTCGGATGGCCGATTCCGCCACCCGCGCCCGAAGCGAGGTGCAGTTTTATCTCCGCTACCGAAAGCCCGGTGAGGATGCGCCGGGCTGGGTGGCGGACGACTTGCCGGAACTGACCCGCTTTCACCTGTACGGGGAAAAAGCCGGGGCCGAATCGGCAGTCCGCCTGCGTTACCTGGACATCATCAGGCGTCTGCAAAGCCTGGCCACTGAAGACGAGAAACGCGGCGCATCCGAGTCGGGTTCGTCACGTCCGCTGATCACTCAGCAGCCTCGGATGTTCAGCCGTAGCACCTTGGGTCGTTTGTGATGCTGGGCGAACTGGAGGACGCCATCCAGGCGCGGCTCGCGGAGCTGAAACAGCAGCTCACACGGCTGAACCTGGGCAGCTATGGCGGTGAGCTGAGTGACCCGGACCTGTTGGCCGAAATGCTCAAGCTCACCCCCAGCGTGCTGATCACCACCCCACGGGTAGTGTTCAGCAAGGCAGGCCAGACCCGGCGTTACAAGGCGGCGGTGGTGTTTCGGTTGGTCATTGCCAGTGCCTCGGTGCGTGGCGAGCGCGAAACCCGGCGCGGCACGGTGGCCCGAGATCCTGGCAGCTACTGGATTTGGGAGGCCTGTATGCGGCTCCTAACAGGGTGGCAGCACAAGGAAGGCGGCGCCAGGGTCTCGCCGACCGAATTCGCCAACCTGGTGAATGGCAAGTTCCAAACCAGCCACCTCTCGGTGCTGGGCCAGAGCTTCGCTGTTGCGCTTGATTGGGACATTCCAGAAGAAGAAATGCCGATGCTCGAAGGCATCGATCTGACTTACCACAGCCCGTCGGACAACCCGCAAGGTGTTGCAACCGACGAGATCGAATTGAGGGACTTGTGATGCTCGTGATCGCGACAGAACACCCCGTGCCGCTGATGCCGGTCGTGGGGCATCCGGGCACGGGCCATATCCAGCCCGACCCAGCCGAGCCGGTGGATGTGCCAGAGCACTCTTATTACCTGCGCCGCATCGCCTCGGGCGAATTGAAGCGGGTCGTTGAATCGGCCACGCCCTCCGCAAAGAGCGGTGCCAAAACCTCCACTAAGGGGAGAAAATAATGTCCGTAGTTCTCGACACCATTCCGGCCAGCATTCGCAAGCCTGGCGTGTACATGGAGTTCAACCTTGCTTTGGCGGTGCGAAACCTTCCCACCAACCGCCAGAGCATTTGCCTGATCGTCCCACTGGGCGCTGAGGCGACCGCACTGCCCAACGTCCCAACTCAAGTGTTCAGCGCACCCGAAGCCCTCGCCAAGTTCGGCGCAGTGGCTCAAGAAATGGTGGACGCAGTAATCAAGGCCTATCGCTATGCCGCTGTGTCCTGCGTCGGCGTGACGGATAGTGGCGACACCGAGCCCGATATCTCGGCGGCACTGGCAGCGACGGCGCTGGGCGGATACACCATCCTGGTTCCCGCCTGGTTCAGCCAGACCGCGCTCACCGCGTTGCGCACCCATATCAACACCTACACCGACTCGGTCGAGCAACAATCGATCATCGGCGTAGCGGCGGTGATTTCGACCATGGCGGCCGCCACCGCACTGGCGACGGCTTTGAACTGCGGTGCCATTACCATCGCCTTGCTGCCCGGCACCACCTCCACGGCTCGCCAGGTTGCGGCCGCTTATGCAGCCATGATCGCATCTGAAGAGGATCCGGCGCGTCCGCTCAATACACTGGCACTGACCGGCATCGCGGTGCCATCTATTGCCAGTCGCCTGGGCCGTACTGAGCAGGAAGCGTGCCTCAATAACGGGGTTACTCCACTTGAAGTTGGCCCAGGTGACCTGGTCCAGATTGTTCGAGCGATCACCACGTACACCAAGAGCGCGGCCGGAGCCACGGATGTCTCGTTGCTCGACCTCACCACCATTCGCACCCTCTACTACGTGCGCCAGGCCTGCCGCGAACGTATTCGCCTGCGCTTCCCTCGCTCCAAGCTTTCCAAAAAGACGCCGGGCGCTGTCCGCAGCGAACTGCTCGACGTGCTGCAAAAGCTGGAGGCTTTGGAGATCGTCGAGGAAGTCGAAGCCAATGCCCCGTCCCTGGTGGTCGAGCGCTCGGCACAGGACGTCAACCGGCTGAACGCCGCCATTCCAACCGATGTCGTGAACGGCCTGCATGTGTTTGCCGGTCGCATCGACCTGCTGCTGTAACAAGGAGCCAATCCATGTCGGATAACTACGTCGGGCAGATCGTCCTGACCATCAACGGTTCGGACTATGAGATCAAGTCCCTGGACCACACCCTGAAAACCGGGCGAACCGTCGTCAAGACCATGAATCGCTCTGGCGTCCCCTCCGGTACTGCTGCGGGCATGGAAGAGCACGACCTTCGCGTGTCGGTGGCCATTCCGAAATCCGGTGAGCCGAACTGGCGGGCCATGCTGGACGCCAAGATCACCATCGAGCCAGTCGACGGCGGCGGCCAGAAAGAGAGCTGGACCGGCGTATCGCTGATCGAGATGGGCAGCAAATACCAGCTCGAAGGTGAGGCCACCCGCGACCTCACCCTTTCAGCCCTCAGATATTCGTCTTCGGAGTAATCAAAAATGACCAGTACTTCCAAAGCTTGGGATGGCTTGACCACCACCGGCCAACTGCGTATCGGCGTGCTGTTTGCGGGTAGTCGACATAAGACCTTCACGCTTCGCGTGCCGGTGGCCGGTGACATGGTCGCCGCCCAACAGGCTCACCCCCAAGGCCCGCTCCAGTTGATCACAGTCGAGGCTTACCGCCGTCAGTTGCTGTCGTTGGGTGACATTCCCTCGGAATCGCTGACCACTGAACTGCTCCTGGAGCAATTGGCGGAGGTGGATCTGGCGATTCTTGCCGAGGCGGATGAGGCGCTGGAAAAAAAGCTCGCGCTGCCGAGCGAGGCAGCACCCTTGCCTGGCGCCGGATCGAGCACGCCCTTGTCCGACACGGCTACCGCTTAGACGAGATTCGCAGCATGACTCAGGCGGAGATTGATACCCGCATTGACCTTCTGCTGGGTCGCAAGAAGAACACCTCCAGGTATGTCGCCAGGGGGAAGAAGAAATCATGAGCCAGCGTCAATCCGTAGCACTGAGCGCAATCGAGTTGCAAACGGTGGAGAACAACCTGCGTGCCAGGCGCGGTGCCTCGGTGTTGGTTATCGGAGCAAGGTGCCCCATGGAAGCCTTCCAGGATGACCTACGGGAATCTGCCAAACGTCTCGGCTTTCAGCCTGAAGGTGACGGCCGATTCATCGTCAGTATCAGTCCCGGTGGCGGCGCCAAGCTGGGATGGGAACCGGCCAAGGCTCCGACTCATACCATCCACTGATTCAAGGCCCGGAGACGGGCCTTTCTTCTTTATGTAAGACCTTGCTGGAGTCGTAGCAATGAGTGATTTACGGGTTGCCCTGCGGATTCAAGCGACCTCCGGCAACAGTCGCCGCGAAGTTCAGGCGCTTGAGCAGGGCTTGAAGAAAGCCGCTAGGGACGGCGCCAAAGCGCTGGGAGATGAGGCGAACAGGACCGGGGCTGCCCTCAATAAGTCCGCCCAAACGGGCGCAACGAGCTACAAGATCGTGCGTCAGGCGATGCGGGAGACGGCGCAGGGACAGGGTGTGTTCCGGCAGGGTGTCACTCAGACCAGTGCGGATCTTAAGGCCATGGGCCAAGCAGGACGCCAGGCAGCGCGGGAGACCAAAACCGAATTGGCCAAGGCCGCCAAAGAAGGCGCGGACCAGCTCCGCCAGTCGGTGGATAAGACGGAAGTCAGCATGCGGCGCCTCGCTCAATCAGGCGGCGGCAATCTGCGCCTGCTTAAGCGACTGGCTGCTGGTGTGCGTGAAGAGTTCAACCGGTTGAAGGGCTTTGGCCAGAGCGCACAGGGTAAGTTGACCGGCTTGGGCATCGGCGTTGGTGTCGGTGCAGGGCTAACCGGAAGCGCTAGGTTAGATCGTTCGCTGATTCGAACCCAGCAGACCGCGGGCATGACGAACGCGGATCGCGAAGAGTGGCGCCAGGAAGGTTTCCGGATCGCGAAGAAGTACGGCCTCGACCGGACCGACGTCGATAGCGGCTTCAATACCTTGATCGCTTCTGGCGTGAACTATGGCGCCTCCAAGGAGACCTCCGATGCAATCGGCCAGGCGACAGCGGTCACAGGGGCTGACTCGGCGGTACTGGGTAAAGCCGTTGTCGCGGGTGCCAGTGCCTTCAATCTGGACTTGAACAAGGCCGGTGTCGCGCTCGATCTGCTGCAAAAGATGACGGTGGCCGGTCGCCAGGGTAACGCCGAGCTGGAGAACCTAGCCGACCTGTTCCCGAAAATCGGTGGTGCAGCACAGGCTGCGGGCATGTCGCTGGCACAGGCCCTGGCATTTACCGAAACACTATCAACCGTTGAGATGCAACCGGAACGATTAGGCACGCTCGCTGAGTCGACTCTGCGCGTGTTCAGCAACAAAACTTATCGTGACCAGGTCACGAAAGCGTCCGGCGTAAAGTTCTTTGACTCGAAAGGTGCATCGCGCAACCCGGAGCAAGTATTTGCGGATTTGAAACGCAAATACGACGGGATGAAAACCGACGAAGAGCGCGGCAAGTTCATGGGGACCGTGTTCAAAGGCATGGACCAGGACACCATCCGTGGTATGCGCATTATGCTCGGCGGCAATAAACTCGATACATTCAAACAGCAATCAGGCGAGATTCAAAACGCTAAGCCAATTTTCGAGAGCGACCTAAAGGACAACGTTGAAAGTGCCACCGGCGCTGGTGCTCGAATGAAAGCGACCTTGGGCGAGGCTATTGATCGCATGGCAAAGCCACTTAACAAAGGCTTTGCAGACTTCGGAAGTTACTTGCTCGATGACTTGAATCTATCGGGTGAGCAACTATTGACTGGTAGTGCTGTGGCTGGTGTTGGTGGTTATTATGCCGGTCGTGGCGTCAAATCAGGTGCGGGCGCACTTATTAATAAGTTCATGGGCGGCCCTGAAACACTAAAGAATATCGCTGTCGGTAAAGTCCTGGAGGAATCAACAGGTGTGACTTCGGTATTCGTTACTAACTGGCCGTCGGGTGGGATCACTCCATCGATACCGGACCTTAATGGCAAGTCGACAAAGGCTATTCCGGCTGCGTCGTTGGGGGTAATAAGTTTGGCTGCCATTGCTGCGCTAACAAGCGGCTCAACGGAGAATACAGACGAAGGTCGATTGCAAGCCGCGCAAAATTCCAAATTGGATGACCCCGGTCAGAAGGCTTATAAAACTTCCTTCTACAAAAACCGAATTGAACTTGCCAAGACCAATCCGGATGCGACTGGTGATTGGCTTTCCAGTCAAGCCCAGCAACTGACAAGAGAACAAACTGGACTTACTGCTGCGGGCACTTCAGCGGCTGGAGCCGTCAGTTGGGCGCAAAACGCGGCCAGCCGTCTGACCCAGGCGGGTATCGGCCCGCTTCAACAGGGCGCTGACAATATGGCCGAACAGCGGTTGCGATCCCTAATTGATAAGCCGCTGGTTCTGGAGTTGCGGCTTAATTCTGAAATGGTTCAAGCCGAAGTCGAGCGCCGAACCGACATTCAAGTGAGGCGCGGAAATTGAGCTGGAAAGAGAACTTGCTAGACGCCTCGTTTCGAGGTGTTCCACTCGACGTTGCGGGCGAAAACTTACAAGCCCAGTGGTTTACTGGTCAGCATGGCACCCCATACAAACAAGGTGACTCGGCTGAAGATATGGGGCGCGGCGGTAGAGTTTTCGCTCTGCGGGTCATATTCAACGGTCCGAACTATGAGTTCGAGCTGAAGGCACTACTTGATGCACTTGATGTGCTCGGTCCAGGCGAATTGGTGCATCCGATCTACGGTAGTGTCACCGTCGTCACCCAGACTCTGGATGTGCAGCACACCGCCGAGCGCCCGGACTACGCCGAGGTGGCTCTTCAATTTCTGGAGTGCTCCCCTGATGAGCCGTTCTTTGATCGTGACTTGGTATGGACGCTGGTCAAGTCGGGTTATGCCGAAG
Source organism: Pseudomonas sp. SJZ078 (assembly GCF_007828255.1). Taxonomy (NCBI): domain Bacteria; kingdom Pseudomonadati; phylum Pseudomonadota; class Gammaproteobacteria; order Pseudomonadales; family Pseudomonadaceae; genus Pseudomonas; species Pseudomonas sp. SJZ078. The sequence continues at coordinate 115,041 of NZ_VIUG01000003.1, forward strand.
ACGAAACTACTTGGCAGGACGGAGTCTTTGACCTCTTGGCCAAAGTCGACTCTCTGGTTACCGAGATTCAGAGTTGGATCGGTGGTGGCTGGACTGGCTTCATGGAAAAGGCCTTGGGACTGCCTGGCATTGGTCTTCGCTTGCAGCAACTGCGCAGCCAGATCATGGGGGTGGTATCGCAGGTGGTCAGTATGGCAACTAGCAATCCCCTGGCAGCATTTGACCCATTGGTTGACTTGGCCAGGACCCCGACGGAAATTCGAGCTGTCATCCAGAACAGCACACCGTCAACGTCACGTGAGTTGCTGTCCCGGCGCGGTGTCCCATCCACGGTGCCTGGCAGCACCAGCTTGACAACAGAAGCGTCGAGAGCGGGCACAGAGCTTTTCGTCAGTGCCCGTCAGGGTACTGAGCCAGATGCGGCACTGATCCCTGAAAGCATGCCAGCCGATCCCGTAGAAGCGGCCAGTTTGGCACTGGTGGTTCTGATCGTCACGGAGACGGCGCTGGCCAACGCACAGGCCGTGGCAGCCATCATTGAGGACGAAGCGACCACGCAGACCCTCAGTCCGGACGATTTGGAATCGCTAGTCAACCTGTCCAGGTCGCTCCTGGAGTCGACCATTCTGCTGCATAGGCGCCTGTACGACGTGGAGGCCGCACTGCCGGTGATCGATGCTCTGCGCACCATGGCTGCGCTGATCCAGGCTCGTGCCCGCTCTGTGATCTTGCTGAGTCCACCACTGATCGAGCGTGCCGTTGAGTCAGCCGCGAACTTGCGGCTGCTGGCTCACCGCTGGTACGGCGACCATTCGCGGGCCATTGAGCTTGCGCGACTGAATCCGAGCCTGAGCGCTCCTTACGACATTCAGCCAGGTGAGGTGCTTCGTGCCTATGCAAAGTGACGCTATTACCCTGAGCATCGGCGGACTCACCCATGCGACGTGGGACGGCTGGTCCGTAGAGTCGGACTTGCTCACCCCATCCGATGCCTTTGAATTGGAGCTTTACATCAAGGACACGGCCACTTTGCCATCCGTCCTGGTCGAGGGAGCGAGCTGCACGCTCAACCTTGGTCGTGACAGGGTATTGACCGGCCAGATCGACGAATTCGAGCACGACGTGAACCGCCAGGGCGTCGCGATCCGCATCAATGGTCGTGATGGAGCTGCTGCTCTGGTCGATTGCTCATGTCCGTTCGTTTCGATGCGGGAAGCGTCGCTGATTGAGGTCATCAACCTGGTGGTGAAGCCGCTGGGAATCAGCAAGGTAAGCATCCAGACAGATGCCGCCAAGTCGCGGCGCCGTGTACAGATCGAGCCGGGGCAGTCCGCTTGGGAGGCGTTGATGCAGGTCGCTGAGGCCAACGGCCTTTGGCCTTGGTTTGAGCCTGACGGCACGCTGGTCGTTGGGGGGCCGAACTATGAGGCCCCGCCAGTGGCTCAACTGATCTTGAACCGCAACGGTCAGGGTAACAATGTGGAGCGCCTTGGCGTTCGTCGGTCCATTGCCAACCGGTACAGCCAGATCACGCTACTCGGCCAGCACGGGCAATATGACAATGACGGTTTGGACACCACTCGTTCGCACCTGCGGTCAGTGATCCAGGACGAGACCTTGGCCAAGCGGGGGATTTTTCGGCCTAAGGTGGTGATCGACAGCAGCACCGAGAACCAGGACATGGCCACAACTCGCGCCCGCAAATTGCTCGCTGACAGTCGGTTGGAAGGATTCGAAATGCGGGCGATAGTCAAGGGCCATCGCTGTGGCAATGGCGCCGTGTGGGCACCAGGTCAGCGCGTGCGGGTGAAGAGCGAGCCTCATGGGCTGGACGGGACTTACTTCTTGATGGCTCGCACTCTACGGCTCACACGAAGCCAGGGCGCGATCACTGAACTACGCCTGCGGGAAGACAAAATGTGGGTGCTCGACGGTGCCAAACTGAAAAAGCACAAAGGGAAGAGCAACCCGGACGCTGCATTCATCGAAATGCTTAAGGGGCTTTAGTGAGAACATTAGGACGGATGATGCGGGAGCAGGCTGCCCGCGAGCGCAGTAGCGTACGCCAGGCGTTTCGAGCCGTGGCCAGCGCCTCAACTCAGGGCAAGCTGATCGGGGTGCAGATGCAAGGCCTGGCCGGTGAGACCGTGGCGGGAGAGCTATTTCAGCATTACGGGTTTACTTCATCCCCGCTGGCTGGTGCTGAATACATCTGCATCCCGGTCGGTGGTAGTAGTCAGCATGCTGTGGTCGTTGCCAGTGAGGACGGTCGATATCGGCTGACGCTGAATAACGGGGAAGTCGCTCTGTACACCGACGAGGGTGACAAGGTGCATCTCAAGCGCGGTAGGGTGATCGAAGTAGAGACGGACACGCTGATCGTGACGGCCACCACTAAGGTCTCGTTTCAGACGCCGCTGATAGAAACGAGCGGCACCGTAACGATTGAAAAGGGACTGGCAGTGAAAGGTAACATCGTGACCAACGGCAGCATCGGGGCTGGCGGTAATATCCTCGCTCAGGGCAGCATCGCCCCCAATTCAGTCGACACAATCAGCATGTAATAAGGATTTCTAACTCTTATAAGAAAGCTTAATCCAGCCCTGACACCACTCCCTCATCATGCTCGCATGGACGCAGGCATAGACCCAATCTCAGGCGACTTAACCGGCAAGCGTATCAAAACGCTTTCCAACGCCATTTATCTCCGGCTCACCGTGCCACTTGGCTCCTGGTGGGCCGATCCCACTTTGGGCTCGCGCCTCTACCTGCTACGCCGCTCCAAGGACTTGTCCAGAGTCGGCGTTCTCGCCAAGCAATACGCAACAGAGGCTCTACAGCCGCTGATTGATGATGGGCGAGCCGCGTCCGTTTCGGTCGACGTTGAACAGCCGCACAACGGCTGGCTACTTCTGTTAGTGACAGTGGTCGACAGCGCGGGCGTCGAGCAAGTTTTTCAGCATCCTGTAAGGGTCATCTGATGGCATTCACCGTTCCGACTTACGACGCGATACTCAGTAATATCCTGCGCGATATTCGTAATCAGAATGCCGAGGCAGACATTGGCACTGATAGCGATAACTACGTGCGTTCGGCGTCATTTGCGGCGGCGCTTGAAGGCTACTATCAGAAACTTACGTGGCTCTACAGGCAGATTTTTCCTGACGAAGCCGACGACGATGAAGTTATTCATGAAGCAGGATTGCGTGGGCTTTATTTAAAGGGTGCCGTGTCGTCAGCGGGACCGGTCTCACTAACGGGAACGCCAGGTGTGACGCTGTTCGCATCCTCTCGCCTAACCCATATTGCGACCGGCGCGGTCTTCCTGGCCATCGAAGACGTGACCCTGAGTTCAGCAGGGGTTGTCTCGGCCCTGGTCCGGGCAGAAACCCCCGGTTCACAACTCAACAGCCTTACGGGCGCGCTCACGCTCACCAGTCCGCCGCTGGGCATGAACGCATCGACCAGCTTTTCCGCCGCAACCACAGGTGGTGAAGATCAGGAGTCAGTTGAATCCTTGCGGGCTCGCCTCCTGGACGTGATGCAGAAACCGGCAGTAGGTGGTGCGGATTACGACTATGAACGATGGGCCAAAGAGGTCGACGGCGTTGCTTACGCGCTGGTCTTACCCAGGCGCCGTGGTGGAGGAACGGTCGATATCGTCATCACCGCGAGCAATGGTTTGCCGTCCGCTGACGTAGTCGCGGGATGCCAGGCGCATGTTGAGTCTTTGTGTTCGGTCTACGCAGACGTTCTTGTATTTGTGCCTACGATAAGAACCGTCGATTCGATAGCCCAAGTCGAGCTGCAAGATGGTTACGAACTGGCTGACGTGCAAGCTTCCGCTCAGAGAGCCTATGACGCGCTGCTGGGAGCTTTGAAGCCAAAAGAAGGGCTGCGGCGTTCTCAGATCGAAACGATGGTCAGTAGTCTGCCTGGCGTCTCAGACCGGGTCGTGACGTCCCCTGCGGGAAATGTTGCCGCATCGTTGGACAGTTCGCTAATCGGCTGGATCAGGCCGGGCACCATAACTCTGGTGCCAATGGTATGACTCGCCTAGCCGATCAACTGCGTCTGCTGCTCCCGCTTGAAGCTTACGATCCCAATGCCAAAACACTATCGTCGGTGATCGAAGCGGAGGCCGCTGCCTTGACTCAGGCAGGGCAGGCCACTGACCAGGTCTATGACGCAATCTTTCCTGACACTGGTGCAGGTCTTGTTGACTGGGAAAGGGTCCTGGCACTGCCTGACCCTTGCCTGGTTGGCATCCAGCAATCAACACAGCAACGAGTGAACGCAGTCGTCAGCAAGCTTGGAGCACAGGGCGGGCAAAGCAAGCCCTTCTTCATCGCGCTCGCTAAATCCCTTGGCTACGACATCACCATCAGCACCTTCAGGCCTGCTAGAGCAGGCGAAGCCCATGCAGACAATCCTGTAAACGGTGGGGACTGGGATTACACCTGGCGCGTTAACGCACCAGAAGTAACCGTCACCTATGCCGCGGCTGGCGTGACCTCTGCCGACGATCCGGTGGCGTACTGGGGAAACAAACCTTTGGAGTGCCGACTCGGCCAGGTAAAACCAGCAGAGTCCATCTTGTTATTTGGCTACGGAGACAACTGATGCAAAGAGTTGGGGATAGTACCTCTACTGCGAACGGGTCCAAGGAGTTCACTCGGGGTCAACCGGGCACGGGCATCCCGTCAACGTTAATCACCGTTGAATGGTTGAACAGCGTGCAGCGTGAGTTGGTGAATTTGGTGGTCGGAGCCGGGCTGACAATCAGTCCAACGGACGATTCTCAGGTATTTAAGGCCATCCAAGCGATGCTCGTTGCGGGCATCACCTGGGCGAAGTTGGGCGCTAAGCCAACTACGGTAGCGGGCTTTGGTATCACCGACGCGTTCACAAAAACGGAAACATCGACGGCTATTCAACAGGCGATAGCGGCGCTGGTTGGCTCATCACCCGCAGCGCTCAACACTGTTTATGAACTGGCAAATGCGCTGGGTAACGATCCCAACTTTGCGACGACTGTCATCAACGGGCTCGCCGGTAAGGCCGACAAGGCCACATCTTTGGCAGGGTATGGCATTACCGATGTTCCTGAGCTGATACGGACTCTTGGCTGGCGTGCCCGCACCAGTTCCCCAATAGGAGCGTCGGGGACCGACTTGAACACCCTGACCACGCCTGGCTGTTCCGAAATTCTGGTAAATGGCACGAATCCCAATGGCACTGGGGTTTCCGAGTTCTATTACGCCTTGGTATTTGAATATGGCGGATCCCAGCTCACGCAACTGCTCATTCCTTATTCGGGTGGGGGCGGGATGTGGGTCAGGTCTCGCTACTCCGGCGTCTGGTCAGCGTGGGACAAGTTTGTAACGGTCGCCAGCTTGCCTCCTGCGCGCACTGCATCCATGCAGGTCAACGGGTGGACCAAAGATCCGATTACCGGAGAAATTGAGCAGTGGGGGTATGTGGCAAGTGTTGCAGACAACGCAACGCTTGCAGTCACGTTCCCAATGGTGTTTCCGGAAGCTTTTTTGAATGGTCAACTGACTTTTGCAAACGATACCGGCTCGTCCGGTACGGACACCATAAATATGCTCAGCCCAACGCGGCAAGGATTCACGCTCAAGGTCAGCGGTAACAACACGACCAACTCTGTCTATTGGAGGGCAAAAGGAAAATGAATCAGCATTACTTCGGGAAGGATGGCGGCTTTTACTGCACCGCTCTGCACGGCCAACGCACGATCATGGTTGCTGATCCTTCGTGGGTACGCCCGACGATTCTTGTTCCAGATCCCGAATGGACGGGGACAGATCCTGCGCCGTCCATCGAGGTCCCGGACCTGGCTGCTGTCGCGCCAATGCTGGAGCAATCAAATCCTGACTGCTCCCTCATAGCCGAGGCCGATCTGGTTGAGATAACCAGCGAGCAGTACGAGTCGCTTCAGTTGGCTATTACACAGGGAAATAGGGTCATTCCTGACTCAAATGGCTTGCCGTTGGTCGTGAGCGCAGCGCTGCCGGTATACCAGCAATGGGCAGGTCAGATCACTGCACGTCGATACGATGAAGAAACGAAGGGCATTACTGTCGATGGGACGCAGATTGATACCGGCCGGGACAGTCAGGCGCTTATTACTGGCGCAACCGTATCGGCAATGCTTGATCCCGCCTATGTGTGTATCTGGAAGACTCTCAGCGGCCCGGTGAGGCTGAACGCGGCGGACTTGATCAAGATATCGACCTCAGTGCGAACGCACGTCCAGGCGTGTTTCGACCGCGAGAGCGAGTTACTGGCGCTGCTCGCGGCCGGCCAGTTCAATATCGAGATGCTGGACGAAGGGTGGCCCCAATGAGCCGGTTTCAGAACACGCTGAAGACTGAGCAGCTTGGGAAGTGGAATCGGGTGCTCCTGGACAATCTTACCTACGTCGACGATGAACTGGGTGCCATCACAGTCCCTGGTGGTTTTGTCACCGATTTCGCAAGCGTGAAAGCTCTGCACAACGTTTTCCTCTTCGTGCTGTATGCCCTCGTGGCGGGGTATGGAAACTACGCTTCAACGGTCCACGATTGGCTATACGTCCAAGCGACGTATCCTCGGGCGCAGTGTGATCAGGTCCTGTATCGCGCCTTGCGTGCTGAAGGCGTCGCCAAATGGCGAGCTGCGTTGTTCTGGGCGGGTGTGCGCTTGGGAGGCCGCAGACACTATCAGGGCTAGGGTCTGCGGCTGTTAGACCCGTTCACGGTGTTCAGTTGAAATTCAACCGGTGCCAAATGCTCCGCGTGACGGTGCCAAACGGCGCGCGCGCTTACAAGATGTCAGGAAATATTTTTCCAATACGGGCAATAAAAACATTTGACTTGCAAATGATAATGATTATTATTGCATCAACTGATCGCGAGATCAGTCGATAGTCCAGAAGGCCTTAGGTCGGACTTCTGGAGTATCTCCTCATCAGGCTAATCACGGTTTTTGACCCGGCTCCTTGCCGGGTCTTTTTTTGCCGATTTTCCGGTTTATGGCTTCGGCTTGGTGAGGTCTTTGACGGGCGCTACCGATTCGATGATGACGGTGATGATCCATTTACCAAAGCCCCCGCCACACCGGCAGAAACTAACGACAGCCAGCACTTGAGAATCAGCTGCGGACTCTCTAAGCTGCTTCTGCGTCCAGGGAGGACGCCCCCGGTCTCATGACGCAAATCGTCTCAATTTCCCCTTCCTTGCGTGTAAAGTAACGGCCATGGAACTCCTCTCAAAGGAATCGTGACCGTGGCTAAATCGTCTTTTGATATCAGCGCCAATTTCGACAGCGGCAACATCCAGGTCGTGGACATCAGCAATCCATTGCAATCGCTGCTGAAAATCCGCCCCGACACCCGCAGCGCCCACTTCCAGTGGTTCCACTTCAAGGCCAGCGGCCTGCATGTGGGCCATGAATATTCCTTCCGCCTGCTCAACGCCAGTCAATCGACCTACAGCAAAGGGTGGCCGGGTTACCAAGCCGTAGCGTCCTACGATCACGTCAACTGGTTCCGTGTTCCTACTCAATTCGAAGGCGATTCCCTGCGTTTTTACCTGGAAGCCGAACAGCCCCACGCCTGGTTCGCCTATTTCGAGCCCTACAGCCGTGGGCGCCATGACTGGCTGATCGAGCAGGCCCAGCACAAGGCCGGCACCGAGCTGCTGGCCATCGGTAAAAGCGTCGAGGGACGTGATATCCAGTTGCTGCGCAAGGGCAGCGGTGCCGAAGGCCGGCGCAAGGTCTGGATCATCGCCCAGCAGCACCCTGGCGAGCACATGGCCGAATGGTTCATGGAGGGCGTGATCGACCGCCTGCAGGATCAGGACGACGCCCAGCTGAACCGGTTGCTGGCCAAGGCCGATCTCTACCTGGTGCCGAACATGAACCCGGATGGCGCGTTCCATGGGCATCTGCGTACCAACGCCATGGGCCAGGACCTCAACCGCGCCTGGCAGGACGCCAGCCCGGAGATCAGCCCCGAAGTATTCTTCGTACAGCAGCAAATGGAAAAGTACGGCGTCGATCTGTTCCTCGACATCCACGGCGACGAGACCATCCCCCACGTTTTCACCGCCGGCAGCGAAGGCAACCCTGGCTACACTCCGCGCATTGCCAAGCTTGAGGAACGCTTTCGCAGCCACCTCAAGCATCAGACCAAGGACTTCCAGACCACCCATGGCTACACCCGCGATGAGCCGGGCCAGGCGAACATGACCTTGGCCTGCAACGCGGTCGGCCAGAAATACGACTGCCTCTCCCTGACCCTGGAAATGCCCTTCAAGGACCACGACGACCACCCGAACCCGCAGACCGGATGGTCCGGCAAGCGCTCGATGCAACTGGGCAAGGATGTGCTGAGCACGGTGGCGGATATGGTCGAGGAGTTGCGCTGACCTTGTCTGATCCATTCACCTGTGGTGAGGGGATTTATCCCCTGGCCACAGGTTTGTGTTTGCCTGTGCCCTATCGAGGACTCAAGCTTTATCGCGCCCACGCAACATACTGTCCAACACCTCGTCCCGCCGCACCCAGCCGTGAAACAATGCCGCCGCCAGATGCACCAGCACGGTCAGGAACAGCAGGTAGGCCAAGTACCCGTGGGCCTTGCGCAACCACGCGAACGTCTGAGCATTCGCCGGCAGAATCGAGGGCAGTTGCAGCGAGTTGCTAAGCATCACCGGGTCCCCCGCCGCAGAGATCATGCCCCAGCCCAATAACGGCAAGACCAGCATCAAGGCGTACAACAGGACATGGGAGGCCTTCGCCGCCAGTACCTGCCAGCCCGGCAAATCCCTCGGCAATGCCGGTGGGCGCGTGGTAAAGCGCACCGCCAGGCGCACGATCACCAGCAACAGAATCGCGATGCCCAGGGGCTTGTGCAACTGGAGCAGCCACTCATGGCGTTCGGACACCGAGGCCACCATGCCGGCGCCAATGAACAGCATGGCGATGATCATCATTGCCATCAGCCAATGCAGCAGCCGGGCCAGGGGGGCGAAGTGACGGGGGTTCATGGGCGGGACTCCTGGGTGGCGGGCAACTGGCTCACTTCGCTGGTACGCCGCAGATAGGAATTGGCATACGCGGCGGAACGCGCGGCCAGCAGCGGGTCTTCGGAACCTTCGATACCGCTGGGCAGGATCAGCGGGTCATAGTTGATATCACGGCATTCGCCGTTGTCCTGCGCCTGGGTACTCTCCAGCACCAGCGTACCGGCGTTGAGCACCTGGCGATCGGTGGGCCATGGCTTGCTGGCGTCATTCACCGGATCGCCAGGATTGGCCAGGGTGATGTTCAACCGCCAGCGCAACGGTCCGGCGGCGAGACGCTTGGTCAGGTCCTGCTCCAGGTAGTCAGCGCCCTGGGCGGCTGGCGCATCCGCCGCGTCGGCGGTCAACGGGACCACGCCCCAGCGCACCGCTTGACGTTGTCCGGCCGGATTGACCAGATAAAACGCATTGATGCCGTTGTAGGCTTCAGTGGCATAACTGGCCGACGGCTTGGCGGTCTTTATCCATTGCAGGAACGGCACGGCTTCCGGGTGAGCGGCAAAAAACGCCGGCACCGCCGTCGGGTTCGGTTTCCCCGTGGCGGGGTCCGGAGACTGGGCCTGCTGGAACTGATAGAACGCTTCAGGCGTGCCCACCGGGAACACCGGCATGCTGTTCATGCCAGTACGCCACTGCTGGCCATTGGCTTGGGTGAAGCGCAGCGCCAGGCTGCGGATCGGTACGCTGCCGTCCGGCGCGTACGGGTTGCCGCTGGGCAAGGCGAAGCGTCCGACGACCGGCGTTCGTGCATCCATGAACACCTGGGCGCTGGAATAGGCCCGCGCCTCGCCGCTGCTTTCGAAATAACCGGCGACACAAACGCCCTTCGAGTGATTGCGTCGGAAGCCCGGATGAATCCCATTGTTCTTTTCCAGCACATTGACCAGTGCTTTAGGTGTCAGGCGCTGTGGGTCGAGGGTGCCGTTGACGTAGGCAAACGCCCCCGCCAATGCGGCAACAATCACTCCAATACCGCCCAGGCGCAGGGTCAGGCTGGCGGCACTCAACGGTGGCCGACCCGATGGGTCAGGTGAAGAGGAAGGATCAACCATGACGAAGCTCCAAGGCTCAAGGCCATTTGAGGAAAGGACCCGTCAGACGAAGGCCCGATGGTTTTATTCCCATGCCTCGTATTTATTTTTCCTACGCTGGAATAATCTCGTTCGGGGAACGTCTTTCCAGTCTTACTCAGCGAAGGCTCACCGGACGCCAAACGCCCATGAACGAACTCGATGACCAGTTGCGCATGCTCATCCCCCGACTACGGCGGTTTGCCGTGTCGCTGACGCGCAACCCCAGCAATGCCGACGACCTGGTGCAGACGTGCCTGGAGCGGGCCTTGTCAAAATGGAACGACAAACGTCCGGACGGCGATTTACGGGCCTGGCTGTTTTCCATCCTGTACCGGCAATTTCTCGATGGACATCGCCGGTCCCGACGCTATGCCCGCATGCTGGAGTTCTTCACCGGTCGCGACGAGACGCACCCCTCGGCCGAGCGCAGCGTGATCGCCCAATCGTCCTTGCAGGCCTTCGACCAACTCACCACCGAGCAGCGAGCGCTGCTGCTGTGGGTATCGGTGGAAGGCTTGAGCTACCAACAAGTCGCCGACATCCTCGGCGTGCCGACCGGCACTGTCATGTCACGCCTGTCCCGCGCCCGCCAGGCCTTGCGCCAACTCAGCGAAGGCGAAATCACCCGCCCCACCCTGCGGATACTCAAATGATCAGCATGCCCCCCAGCGACCGCGACCTGCACGCCTATGTCGATCGCCAATTGAGCGAAGCCGACCAGCACCTGATGGACACCTACCTGGGCAGCCACCCCGACGTCGCTGCCCAGGTCCGGGCCTGGCAACAGGACGCGTTGCGCCTGCGCACGGCCCTGAGTGGCGCCTTGCAACAACCGGTCAACCCAGCGCTCGACCCGGCCTTGATCCGCCAACGGCTCAAACATCGCTCACGCCGCCACCTGGCCAGCGCCGCGATGTTACTGCTGGCCGTCAGCGTGGGCGGTTTCGGTGGCTGGCAGGCCCGTCAAATGACTCTCCTCAGCGCCGCCCAACCCATGGCTGACGCCCTGCAAGCCTATCGGCTGTTTGCCCAGCAAGGCATTTTGCCGGCCGATTACCAGACGGGTGATGAACGCAGCATGCAAGGCTGGCTCGACCGTTACTTCAGCCACGCCAATCGCCTGCCGGATCTTTCCGGCGCCGGCTTCAAGCCGGTCAGCGGCCGCTTGCTCAGCACCGAGCAGGGCGCGGCGGCGATGATCGTCTACCAGGACGAAAGCGGTCAGAAAATCAGCTTCTACGTGCGCCCACCGGGGCCCAGGAATTTTCTCCTGCCCCGCGGCAGCCGGCGCGACGGCGAATTGCAGGCCGAATACTGGTCCGGGCCGGGATACAACTATGCGATGGTGATCCCCAGTGACATGCCGGCTGCCCAACAACTCAAGCAGACCCTGGACTTCTGATCACCGCCAGGCCCTTGTGGGAGCGGGCTTGCTCGCGAAGACGGCGGTTCAGTCGACATTGATGTTGGATGTCTGTCCGCTTTCGCGAGCAAGCCCGCTCCCACAAGGGCCAATCTGGAACCTTAAATTTGCTCACCCCTGCCCAAACACCTGCGAAGGTCGGCGCAGCAACGGGTCGAACGGGTTGATCCGTGGACCGATCAACGCCGCCTCGCGCTTGAGCATCTCCACCACCGTCGGCAGGCGATCCGGCCCCAAGCGGTCACTGATGGTCGCCACACTCAAGGCCGCCACGGCACGGCCGTCGCGATCCAGGATCGGCACCGCCACCCCGGCCATCCCCTGCAACACGCCGGTGTTGCGTCCGGCGTAGCCCAGGCTGCGCACATTCTCAACTTCCGCGCGCAGGAAGACTTCGTCGTACAAATGAAAATCCTTGAGCCGCGGCAGGTTGTAGTGAATCACCGTGTCGCGCTCCTCCTCGGGCAGGAACGCCAGGATCGCCAGGCTACCCTGGCCCACGCCCAACGCCACCCGGCCGCCGATATCGCCGGTAAAGGTGCGGATCGGGAATGGCCCTTCGCTGCGATCCAGGCAGATCGCATCGAAGCCGCTGCGCGCCAGCAGGAACAATGAGTCGCCCAGGGACGCCGACAGCCGCAGCATGGCCGGTCGCGCCAGTTCACGCAGGTTGCCGGTGTTCCCGGCACGGGCGGCCAGGGCGAAAAAGTCCAGGCTCAGGCGATAACGTTTGCTGCGCCCATCCTGCTCGACCATGCCCTCGTCCATCAGGCTGCGCAGCAGGCGATGGGTGGTCGGCTGGGACAGGCCAATGCGCTGGGCCAGTTGCGTTACCCGCTCCCCGCCTTCAGCGGTGTCACCCAGGCTGCGCAACACGGCGAACAACCTGGAGACGGCGCCAACCCCGACTTTGCTTTTTTCGATATTCCGATCAATGGAATTATTCATTCTATTTTTTACTCATCAATTCACTGATTGAATGAAACTGAAAATAGTCATCGTCTCAGTGAAACAGGCCATTGAGCCCATCCTATTCTTCGTCCTACTCTGCGTCCATACAGGGGCGATTCGAACAACAGCGGCAGCCGATCCAGGTCGAGCGCCAACGCACCGAGTGTCCTGCGTCACCCCTTCGTATCTGCCCTTACAAAAAAAGCGCGCCTCACGGCGACGCATAACAATCTCAGGTGGAACGCAGTCATGGCTTTCGTGCAACTTGAAAACTTGAGTAAACGCTACGGCGACATCGACGCCGTGGTGGCCACCAACCTCGCCGTGGGAAAGAGCGAGTTCGTCTCGCTGCTGGGCCCTTCCGGTTGCGGCAAGACCACCACCCTGCAAATGATCGCTGGCTTCGTCGAGGTCAGCAGCGGGCGCATCCTGCTGGACGGCCGCGACATCACCCACGCCAAGCCCGCCAGCCGGGGCCTGGGTGTGGTGTTCCAGAGTTATGCGCTGTTCCCCCACATGAGCGTCCGGGACAACGTCGCTTTCGGCCTGCGCATGCGCAAGGTGCCGGCCAGCGAGCTCCAGCAACGGGTGGACCGGGTGCTGAAGCTGGTGCGCCTGGACCGGCATGCCGAGCGCTATCCCCGGGAGCTCTCGGGCGGCCAGCGTCAGCGCGTGGCGTTGGCCCGGGCGCTGGTGATCGAACCGCCGGTGCTGTTGCTCGACGAACCGCTGTCCAACCTCGACGCCAACCTGCGCGAAGAGATGCAATTCGAAATCCGCCGCATTCAGCGGGAAGTCGGCATCACCACGCTGATGGTCACCCACGACCAGTCCGAAGCGCTGTCTATCAGTGACCGGGTCGTAGTGATGCAAGCCGGGCGCATCACCCAGATCGATACGCCCTACACCCTTTACGAACACCCGCGTACCACCTTCATTTCCGGCTTTGTCGGCAAGGCCAACCTGCTGCCCGGCGAACGCGACAGCGCCGGCATCGTTCAAGCCTGTCAGCCGGGCCAGGGCGAACTGACCCTGAGCCTGCGCCCGGAAAAGATCGACCTGTGCGCCGCCGGCGCGGGCCGCTTGCAAGGCACAATCGTCAGCCGTTTCTTCCTCGGCAGCCAATGGTTGTATGGCGTCTCGACCGGCCTGGGCGAACTCTGCGTGGTGCGTCGAAATGACGGCAGCGCACCGATGGCCGAAGGCACGGCAGTGGGCCTGGACTGGGATCCGGCGCTGCTGCGGGTGCTGAGTGTCGATGAGGTGCCGGCATGAAGCGGCTGGACGGAATGCGCCGGGGCCGACAAGGCTATCTGATGTCCGCACCGGCCCTGGCCCTGTACCTGGGTTTGCTGGTGATTCCCCTGGGGCTGACGCTGGTGCTGTCGTTCAACGTTTTCGACTACGGGTCGGGCATCGACAGCCACGCGTACACCCTCGATCACTACATCAGCTTGCTGGGCGATTCGTATTTCTACGAGATCTTTTTGCGCACCTTCTGGATCAGTGCGCTGACCACGCTGTTGTGCGTGCTGATCGGCGTACCCGAAGCGTACGTGCTCAGCCGTATGGGCGCGCCATGGCGCTCGATTTTCCTGATCCTGATCCTCACCCCGTTGCTGATCTCGGTGGTGGTGCGGGCCTTCGGCTGGAGCCTGCTGCTGGGCGCCGACGGGTTGGTCAACCAGACGCTGCAAGCGTTCGGTGGCGCGCCGATGAAGTTGCTCTATACGCCATTCGCCGTGGTCATCGCCCTGGTCCACGTGATGCTGCCGTTCATGATCATTCCGGTCTGGACCTCATTGCAGAAACTCGACCCGGCCGCCGAACAGGCCGCGCTGTCCCTGGGGGCCAGCCAGTTCACGGTGATCCGTAAGGTGGTGCTGCCGCAGATCATGCCCGGCGTGTTGTCCGGCACCCTGATTGTGTTCGGCCTGGCCGCCAGCTCCTTCGCCATTCCCGGGCTGCTTGGCGGACGCCGCTTGAAGATGGTCGCCACGCTGATCTACGACCAGTACCTGTCGGAACTCAACTGGCCCATGGGCGCCGCCATCGCCATTGCGCTGTTGCTGCTCAACCTGCTGATCATGCTGTCGTGGAACCGCATGATCGAAGGCCGCTACAAGAAGTCATTGGGGTAACTCATCATGTCCAGGAACGGTCCTTTCGCCCTGTTGTTTCACGCCTTGGTCGTAGCGTTCATGCTGGCGCCGCTGGTGGTGGTCTGTCTTGTCGCCTTCACGCCGGAAAACACCCTGAGCCTGCCGACCACGGAGTTCTCGCTGCGCTGGTTCCGCGCCGTGTTCGAACGCGCGGACTTCGTCGATGCGTTCTACAACAGCCTGGCCCTGGCGTTCTGTGCGGCCTCGCTGGCGACGTTGATCGCGGTACCGGCGGCGCTGGCAATCACCCGCCTCGAATTTCCCGGCCGGGATGTTTTCAATGGCCTGTTCCTGTCACCGATCATCATTCCGCACCTGGTGCTGGGTGTGGCACTGCTGCGGTTGTTTGCGCTGATGGGGGTCAATGGCAACTTCACCTGGCTGATCTTCGCCCACGTACTGGTCATCACGCCCTATGTGTTGCGCCTGGTGCTGGCGTCGGCCATCGGCCTGGACCGCAGCGCCGAACAGGCCGCGCAATCCCTGGGCGCCGGGCGCTTCACGCTGTTCCGGCAGATCACCCTGCCGATGATCCTGCCCGGGGTCGCCGGAGGCTGGTTGCTGGCGTTCATCAACAGTTTCGATGAAGTCACCCTGTCGATCTTTGTCACGTCACCGGCGACGCAAACCCTGCCGGTGCGCATGTATGTGTACGCCACCGAATCCATCGACCCGATGATGGCGGCGGTGTCGGCACTGGTCATCGCGCTTACCGCGCTGACCATGATTCTGCTCGACCGGGTCTATGGCCTGGATCGGGTTCTGGTGGGCAAACAATGAGGGCACCATGGCGCTGCTGAAACGACTGGCCGAAGGCGACCGCCCGGCCCTGGACTTTACCCTCGACGGCCAACCGGCCACCGGCCTGTCGGGCGATACGCTGCTGACCGCCGTGCTGACCTGCGGCGACCACCTGCGCGGCAGCGATTTCAGCGCCGAACCCCGGGCGGGGTTCTGCCTGATGGGCGCCTGCCAGGACTGCTGGGTGCGCCTCGGCGACGGCCGCCGCGTCCGCGCCTGCGCCACCCTGCTCGAAGCCGGCCAGCAAATCACCCGCGAACCGGGGCGCCAGGTATGAACAGCTCATTTATTCCCTGTTGGAGCGACCTGCCTGTGGCCATCGTCGCTGCATGGACTATCGCTATCGCGAGCAGGCTCGCTCCCACAGGGGTTTTATGGCGGTCACAAGATCGATGTTCAGCACCGATCAACTGTGGGAGCGGGCTTGCTCGCGAAAGCGATCTTCCCGCCGCCCCCATCATTGAATGTGCCGACGCCTTCGCGGGCAAGCCCGCTCCCACGGGGGTTTTATGGCGGTCACAAGATCGATGTTCAGCACCGATCAACTGTGGGAGCGGGCTTGCTCGCGAAAGCGATCTTCCCGCCGCCCTCATCATTGAATGTGCCGACGCCTTCGCGGGCAAGCCCGCTCCCACAGGGGTTTTATGGCGGTCACAAGATCGATGTTCAGCACCGATCAACTGTGGGAGCGGGCTTGCTCGCGAAAGCGAGCTTCCCGCCGCCCTCATCATTGAATGTGCCGACGCCTTCGCGGGCAAGCCCGCTCCCACGGGGATTTTGCGGCGATCACAAAACGGGCGTTCACAACTGTGGGAGCGAGCCTGCTCTGGGCAGCGATCCGACGATAGCGCCTTCGGCAGCGCCACATATCCCCCGGTCTTGTCGATGAGGCTGTCATGAAACCAATCGCCATCATCGGTGCCGGCCCCGCCGGGATCCGTGCCGCCCAGACCCTGGTCGCCCACGGCGTGTACCCTGTCCTGCTGGATGAAGCCTTGCGCGGTGGTGGGCAGATCTATCGGCGGCAGCCGGCCAATTTCAAGCGCTCGCCAGCCAAACTGTATGGCTTCGAAGCCCACAAGGCCCAATCGATCCACCAGACCATCGACGAGTTGCGCGACCAGCTCGACTATCGTCCCGACACCCTGGTATGGAACGTCGAAGCCGGCCTGCTCGACACCCTGCATGAAGGTCGCGCCGCTCGACTGGAGTATTCGAAGTTGATCGTCGCCACAGGCGCCACCGACCGGATCCTGCCCGTACCGGGCTGGACATTGCCGGGGGTATACAGCCTCGGCGCCGCGCAGATCGCCCTGAAATTCCAGGGCTGCGCCATCGGTGAGCGCGTGGTGTTCGCCGGCAGCGGCCCGTTGCTTTATCTGGTGGCCTATCAATACGCCAAGGCCGGCGCCAACGTAGTCGCCGTGCTCGACAGCTCCCTCCTGGGCGACCAGGCCCGCGCCCTGCCCGGCCTGCTGACACAACCGGCCACGCTCGCCAAAGGTCTCTACTACCGGGGCTGGTTGAGCGCCCATGGCATCGCCGTGCATCAAGGGGCGAGTCTGTCGCGTATCGACGGTGAGCGCCGGGTGCAGTCATTGAAATGGCGCAACGCAAAAGGCGAACACAGCCTCGATTGCGACGCGGTGGCCTTCGCCCACGGCTTGCGCAGCGAAACCCAACTGGCCGACCTGCTGGGCTGCGAGTTCACCTGGAACGCCCTCAACCGCGCCTGGCTGCCCCAGCGGGACAGCGCCGGTCGCAGCAGCGTGAACGGGATCTACCTCGCGGGTGACGGCGCGGGAATAATGGGTGCCGACGCCGCCGAGAAAGCCGGCGAACGCGCCGCCCTGGCCCTGCTCGAGGACAGCGGTTACCGAGTCGATCCGCAGCGGTGCACCCAACTGGAAACAGAACTCGAACGCATCGGCCATTTCCGCCAGGGCCTGGAGCGCGCCTTTGCCTTCCCGCAAGGCTGGGCCGCCGACGCGGCTGATGAATTGATGATTTGCCGTTGCGAAGAAGTCAGCGCTGGCGACATCCGTCGGGTGATCAGCGAAGGTCATTGGGAAATCAACCGGGTCAAGGCCCATTGCCGCGTCGGCATGGGGCGTTGTCAGGGAAGAATGTGCGGCGCCGCGGCGGCGGAAATCATCGCTAGCGAAAGTGGACGGCCCATTTGCGGCATCGGTCGCTTGCGGGCCCAGGCGCCGGTCAAACCCGTACCGTTTGGCCTGGAGGTAGAACCATGATCGAAGTCGACGTGGTGATCATCGGCGGCGGCATCGTCGGTTCGTCGGCGGCGCTGTTCCTGAGCAAGGCCGGGCGCCGGGTGGCCCTTCTGGAGCGTGACTTCTGCGGCTCGCACTCAAGCGGCGTGAACTATGGCGGTGTGCGACGCCAGGGACGGCCCTTGTCACAACTGCCCCTGTCGCAGCAGGCCCACGAGATCTGGAACCAGTTGCCCCAATTGATCGGCATCGACGGTGAATATCAGCGCAGTGGCCATCTGAAACTGGCCCGCAGTGCCGAGGACATGCGTGCCTTGCAGGACTACGCCGCCAGCAGCCAAGGCTTTGGCCTTGACTTGCAACTGCTGGATCGCCAGGCACTGCACGCGCGTTTTCCCTGGGTGGGTGCGGTGGCCGTCGGGGCCTCGTTGTGCCCGGACGACGGTCACGCCAACCCACGACTGGTGTCCCCGGCCTTTGCCCAAGCCGCCCGCCGACATGGCGCTCAGGTTCATGAACAATGCCCGGTCAGCCTGGTTGAACATGACGGCCAGCGCTTTACCGTGCGAACCGAAACCGGCCTGACGCTGCGCGCGCCCTGGCTGCTGAACTGCGCCGGCGCCTGGGCCAGCCATTTCGCCGCACAGTTTGGTGAAGCCGTGCCCATGTATGCCGGGCACCCGGCGATGCTGGTCACCGAGCCATTGCCCTTGGTGATGGATGCCAGTACCGGCGTGGAAGGCGGCGGGATTTACGCGCGCCAGGTTGCCCGCGGCAATTGCGTGCTAGGCGGCGGCCAGGGTTTCGCCCTGGACGACGCTCGCGCCCGGCCCGGCCAGAATGCCGTGATCGAGATCCTGCGCCAGGCGATCGAGCTCTACCCGTTCCTGGAGGGCGCCCAGGCCATTCGCACCTGGAGCGGCACCGAAGGTTACCTGCCCGATCGCCAGCCGGTGATCGGGCACAGCAGCACCCAACCCGGCCTGTTGCATGCGTTCGGCTTCGCCGGAGCGGGCTTCCAGATCGGCCCGGCGGTGGGCCAGGCGCTCACCGAAATCATCTGTTGCGGCAAATCGAAAACGCCGCTGGATGCGTTTTCCATCACCCGGTTTCACTCCATCTCCGTTTCTTGATAGAGGAAGGTCGCGCCATGAATAACGTCAAACGCACCGCACTGCTGGGCTTTTCCTGCTTGAGCGCATTGTTCGCCGTCGGCCAGGCACACGCCGAGCCAACGCTTTACCTGGGCATGAACGGCGGCACCATGGAGCGGCTCTACGCCGACAAGGTCTTGCCGGCCTTCGAGAAAGCCAACAACGTCAAAGTGGTGATCGTGCCGGGGACCTCGGCGGATATCCTGGCGAAAGTACAGGCCAGCAAAGACAACCCACAGATGCACGTCATGTTCCTGGATGACGGCATCATGTACCGCGCCATCTCCATGGGGCTTTGCGACAAACTCGAGGACAGTCCGACCCTGGCGCAAATCCCCGCCAAAGGCCGCATCAAGGATCAGGCCGTGGCCGTCAGCCTGGGTGTGACGGGGCTCGCCTACAACACGCGCCTGTTCAAGGAAAAAGGCTGGAGCGCGCCGACATCATGGATGGACATGGCCGATCCGCGCTTCAAGGACAAGCTGGTGTTCCAGTCGGTGGCCTCATCCACTTTCGGCCTCCACGGTTTCCTGATGTTCAACCGGATCCAGGGTGGCAACGAGACCAACGTCGAGCCGGGCTTCAAGGCCTGGCCGAACACCGTGGGGCGCAACGTGCTGGAATATATCCCCAGCTCGGCGAAAATTTCCGAAATGCTGCAGACTGACGAAGCCGCGCTGTTCCCGCTGACGCCAACCCAGGTAACCGCGCTGAAACTCAAGGGTATGCCAGTGGAATATGCACAACCGAAGGAAGGCGCCGTGGTGCTCAACGTCGCCGAATGCGCCATCGCCCACAACACCCAGCCCGAGCTGGCACAGAAACTCGCCGCCTTCCTGCTCACGTCTGAAGCCCAGGCCATTGCCCTGGAAGAAGGCGACCAGATTCCATCCAATCCCAATACCCCCACCACCGACAAGACTCGCGGCCAGGTGCAAGCCATGAAGCAATACCTGGAAACGGCGATTGCGGTGGACTGGGACCAGGTCAATGAACAACGTCCGGCGTGGAATGCGCGTTGGAGTCGCAGTATCGAGCGCTAGCCGAACTGGCTTTTGTGGCGAGGGGATTTATCCCCTCGCCACAGGGTTTTGTAACAAACTAGGTGGCATCGGACTTCTCTTGATCAACGGTGCCCCGTCCCATGAACACCCTCGCCCAACTTCGCGCCGGTCAGCTGTCAGGCATCACCCGCTTGGACCTGGCCTGTGGCCTGACGCAGTTCCCCCGGGAGATCTTCGAACTGGCGGACTCCCTCGAGATCCTCAACCTCAGCGGCAACCAGTTGGAAACCCTGCCCGATGACTTGCATCGACTGCGCCGGCTGCGGGTGCTGTTCTGCTCGGACAATCGCTTCACTGAACTGCCTGAATGCCTGGGCCGTTGTGCCGCGTTGACCATGGTCGGTTTCAAGGCCAACCGCATCGAGCGCGTCCCCGCCGCGGCCCTGCCGCCGCTGCTGCGCTGGCTGATTCTGACGGACAACCGCGTCAGCCAGTTGCCGGATGAACTGGGACAGCGCCCACATCTGCAAAAGCTGATGCTGGCCGGCAACCGTTTGCAGGAACTGCCCGCCAGTCTGGCCCAGTGTCACCGACTCGAGCTGCTGCGGATCGCCGCCAATCAGTTGGACGATCTGCCGCAATGGTTGCTGGAACTGCCCCGCCTCAGTTGGCTCGCCTACGCCGGCAACCCGCTGGAAACCCAAGCCGACGAGGCCGCGCAACACAGCACGACCCCCATCGACTGGACACAACTGAGCCTGCAACAACCATTGGGCGAAGGCGCCTCGGGGGTGATTCATCAGGCGCAGTGGCAACCGACCGGCCAATCGGCGCGAAACGTCGCGGTGAAGATGTACAAGGGCGAGATGACCAGCGACGGCTCGCCCCTGCATGAAATGCACGCCTGTATCACGGCGGGCCGACATCCGAACCTGATTGAAGTGTTGGGGCAGGTCGCCGGACATCCCGACGGGCAGGCCGGGCTGGTCATGGCGCTGATCGAGCCCAGCTATCGAAACCTGGCCGGGCTGCCGAGCCTGGCCTCCTGCACCCGCGATGTGTATGCCGAGACATTGCGCTTGAGCGCCACCGCAGCCTTACGTATCGCCCGAGGCATCGCCTCGGTGGCGGCACACTTGCACCATCAGGGCATCACCCACGGGGATTTATACGGGCACAACATCCTGTACAACGACCAGGGCGAATGCCTGCTGGGGGATTTTGGCGCGGCATCTTTCCACGCCACCGCAGATACCCCGCAAACCCGTGCACTGCAACGCATCGAAGTGCGGGCTTTCGGGATTCTGCTGGGTGAGTTGCTGGCGCGGATCGAGCCGGGGGGCGATGACGTGCAGCTTGCGACGCTTCAAGCATTGGAGACGCGTTGCTGTCAGCCGGACGTACTGGCGCGGCCGGGGTTTGAGGAGATTGAGCAGGTATTGGCCGGCGGCTGATCAAGCAAAGGTTGTTTTTGTGGCGAGGGGATTTATCCCCTCGCCACAAAGGACAATCTTTTGCTCTTCAGGGAATCCCGTTAACCCGCCAACCCGACAAACATATCCTGCACGTCATCGTGGTTATCAAGGCCTTCAAGGAACGCTTCGACCTCGGCCATCTGCTCGTCGGTCAGGCCGCTGACCGGGTTTTTCGGCTGGTAGCCCAGCTTGGCGGACAACACCGTGAAGCCCTGGGCCGGCAGCGCTTTCTGCACGGCATCGAGATCGGCCGCATCTGTGATGAACAGCGTCGCGCCCTCTTCGCCTGGCTCGAAATCCTGGGCACCGGCCTCGATGGCGGCCATTTCCGGATCGGCATCCGGGCTGTCCGGGGCGGCCTCGATCATGCCGACATGGTTGAAGTCCCAGGCCACCGAACCCGAAGCACCCAGCTGGCCCTTGCGGAACGCGACGCGGATTTCGGCCACGGTACGGTTGATGTTGTCGGTCACGCATTCAACGATCAGCGGCACCTGGTGCGGCGCGAACCCTTCGTAGGTCACACGGTGATACTGCACGGTCTCGCCGAGCTGGCCCGAACCTTTCTTGATCGCGCGCTCCAGGGTCTCGCGGGGCATCGACGCCTTCTTCGCCTGCTCGACCACCAGCCGCAGGTGTGCATTGGTCGCCACGTCGGCACCGTTGCGCGCGGCAATGGTGATTTCCTTCACCAGCTTGCCGAAGATCTTGCCCTTGGCGTTGGCAGCCGCCTCTTTGTGTTTAACCTTCCACTGTGCGCCCATCACTCACTCTCTTGTCTGACGCGCCAAGACATCTGCCGGCCGGCGCTGTGGCGCAAGTTTATACGGCCTAAACCGGCTGATCGACCAAAAAATGCGCCCCGGCGAATCGACATTTTCACAACATGCTGTAGGCAGTTTCCGAAATAGCGATTCAAGAGCACCGTTTCGCCCCGCGGTTTCGTACCCTCGCGGCTTCTTCTCTTCAAGTAAGCACCGCGATGCGCAACGACACGGAAAGCCCCTTCAGCCTGACACTCACGCAAAGCGACCTGCGGCTGCAAGTGCTGCGGTTCAACGGTCGGGAGGCCCTCAACCAGCCGTACCGCTTCGACCTGGAACTGATCGGCCTCGCGCCGCCAATCAATCCCGATACGCTGTTGGGGCAACCGGCGTTCCTGCGCCTGGATGGCGAGTCCGGTGTACATGGCATCGTCCATAGCGTCAGCCTGAGCGCCCATGCACCGCACCGTATCGGCTATCGCCTGACGCTGGTTCCCTATCTCCAGCGTCTGGAGCAGGGTCCGAGACGACGGGTTTTCCATCAGCTCAGCGTCGTGCAGATACTGCAGCGCCTGCTGGACGACAACGCGCTGCCCGCCCACAGCTACCGTTTCGAATTGCCTCACGGACAGTACCCATCCCGCCCGTTCTGTATCCAGTACGAGGAAAGCGACCTGGAGCTGTTGCAGCGGCTATGCGAGCAAGAAGGCATTCATTACCACTTCGAACACTCCCCATCCGGCCACGTCCTGGTGTTCGCCGAAGATCCCAAGAGTTTTCCGGCACGGGCGGTCGAGCTTGCACTGTGTACACAAACCGATGAGCAACCGGCACTCGTGCGACTGTACCAGCGTCACCACCCGACGAAGCCTGCTCTGCCCGGCCGCTTCGCCGAGCGGGCAACGTCGCCCGCCGAAACCGGCGCCGCGAATCATGGGTTCAATGGCACCGGTCACGAGGCGATGCGGAGCAATCCAGCGTCGGCTCATGCTTATCAGATAGGACGCCGGAACCTGGAGCGCCTGCGCTGTCGGCAACGGGAAATCCACGGCCACAGCACGCAACCGGCCCTGCGCAGCGGCCGCATCGTGCAGATCGGCGAACACCCGGTATCGACGTTCAACGATCAATGGCTGGTTGTCGAAGTCCAGCATCGCGGCAGACAGTTTTCGATACTGGAAGCCAATCAACCGCCTGTGTCGTCGGCCAGGGACTATCGGAACAAGTTCTCTGCCATCCCCTGGTCCACCGTGTTCAGGCCCGCCGTCAAACACTCCAGGCCGAGCATTCCCGGCTACCACGTGGCGCATGTCCTCGGTCCTGCCGGGAGGCCGGCGGAGCCCGATGAGCGAGGTCAGGTCCGGGTCAGCCTGTGGGGGCCGGATGACGAAGGCATCCCGTTGCCCGTGTCACGATTGAGCCTCCACGACAGCCCGCCCCTGATGGCCGGCAGTGAAGTGCTGGTGAGCTTTCTGGATGGCGATCCCGACCGGCCGGTGCTGTGTCCGGGCGGCATCGATAGCGGTGGCGCGCGCAACGTGGCGTCGAAGAAACCGGCACCGGGCAACAGCGACGTCAGGCTGTTATTCGACTGGCTGCTCAACCCTCCGGACACAACGCCCTGATCCGCCACCGAATACCGCAGCCGGTCAGCGGGCGTAAACCGGAGTTCGTATGGACAAAACCTGATCCGGCTCATGCAAACCCAACGAAACGGGCTTACAGTAGCAGCACAACGCCGCTCGAGACGGCGCTTTAGCCTGATGTCTGGAGATACCCGCATGCCCTGGAAAAACTCTGAAAACCGCTACAGTACCGTCACGATCACCTTGCACTGGTTGATGCTGGTGCTGCTGGCTGTGGTTTATGCCTGCATAGAATTTCGCGGGATCTTCCCCAAGGGCAGCGGCGGCCGAACCCTGATCAAGGAAGCGCATTTCATGCTCGGCCTTACCGTGTTCCTGCTGGTCTGGCTGCGCCTGTTCGCCCGCAGCGTGGGCAAGGCACCCGCCATCTTTCCGGCTTCGCCCGTCTGGCAGACCTTCCTTGCGCGCCTGATGCACTGGGCGCTGTACCTGTTCATGATCGCCATGCCGCTGCTGGGCTGGCTGATCACCAGCGCCGAAGGGCATCAAGTGATGTTCTACGGTTTCGATCTGCCGCTGCTGGTCGATCAGGACAAGGCATTCGCCAAGCAGCTGGAAGGCTGGCATGTGCTGGGCGGCACCATCGGCTATTGGTTGATCGGCCTGCATGCCCTGGCGGGGCTGTATCACCACTACATCGTGCGCGACAACACGTTGCTGCGGATGATGCCGAAGCGCGGCTGACGGCGCTCACTCAACCCCCCGGCGGCCTTGCAAGCCGCCGGTGTGGACGAAGATCAGGCGCGAGCCTTGGGCAAACCGGCCTGCTTCTACTTGCGACTTGAGCATCATCAATGCCTTGCCGGTGTAGAGTGGCTCCAGTTCGATTGCGTGGGTGGCATCGAGGAAGTCCCTCAGTGGCGAGTCGACCCGGGCAAAGCCGCCACGGCTGCCATCGAGCAATTCATAACGGGGGTCGGTAATGCCTGCCTGGCCCACGATGTTTTCGACCTGTTGCGCCACGCCATGGTCCTCGGGCACCGCGAGCACACCATGGACCGGATGCGCGCCCGCTTCGGCCAACACCAGCCCCGCCAGCGACGTTCCGGTCCCGCAAGCCAGCCACCAGCCGTGATAATCCGTCCAACCCAATGCCGTCAGCTGCCCACGGGCGCTGGTTACCCAGGCCTTGCAGCCCAGCGCGCCCGGCAAGCCTGAACCGCCCTCCGGCACCGGATACAGGTGGGGATACCGCACCTGCCAGGGTGCCCAGAAATCCACGGCATGCCGCTCCCGATAGCCGCCGTACCCCAACCAGTGCAGCTCCATGCCGAATGCTTGCAGGTCGAGTACTGTCGGTGTTTCCTGGGGATGGCCACGCACTAGCCCGACCGTTGGAAAACCAAAGCGCTTGCCAGCGGCGGCCAGTGCGTGCAGGTGGTTGGAATAGGCGCCGCCCAGGCTCATGATCCCCTCGGCACCGGCCTCATGGGCAGCGCGCACAGAGTGAACCAGCTTGAACCACTTGTTGCCGCTGATCAGTGGATCGATCCGATCCAGACGCAACACCGCCACTTCGACACCGGCGCGGGTGAGCCAATCCAGATGAAGGGGTTCGAGTTTGGGGTTGGGGTGCCAATCAAGGGCAGAAAGAAGCATGGCGAGCAGGCCCGGCGCAAAGAAGCCTGCATCTTAACAGGCGCTCACGAATGACCGCAGCCCCGGACCTCACCACCATTCCCTTGTGGGAGCGAGCCTGCTCGCGATGACGGCGGCTCATCCAACCTCTCTAGTGACTGGACCGACGCTATCGCGAGCAGGCTCGCTCCCACAGGGGATTTGCGGTAATCCTGGGGAAGAATTACAACTGCGCCGCCAACCGCGACCCCTGATTGATGGCCCGCTTGGCGTCCAATTCCGCCGCTACGTCGGCGCCGCCGATGAGATGAACAGTCTGACCCGCCGCTTCCAGGCCCTCCTGCAATTCACGCAGCGGATCCTGGCCGGCACAGATCACGACGTTGTCCACTGCAAGCACCTGCGGCTCGCCGCTGTCGCCGATACGGATGTGCAGGCCTTCGTCGTCGATCTTCAGGTACTCGACACTGTTGAGCATCTGTACCTGCTTGTTCTTCAGCCCCGTGCGGTGGATCCAGCCGGTGGTCTTGCCCAGGCCGTCACCGACCTTGGAAGTCTTGCGCTGCAACAGGAACACCTGCCGCGCCGGCGCATGGGGCTCGGCCTTGATCCCGGCCACGCCGCCGCGTGCCTGGAGCTGGGTGTCGATCCCCCACTCCTTCCAGAACGCCTCGCGGTCCTGACTGGTGGCGACGCCCTGGTGCACCAGGAACTCCGACACGTCAAAGCCGATACCACCGGCGCCGATCACCGCCACGCTGCGGCCCACCGGCTTGCGCTGCAGAATCACGTCCAGGTAGCTCAGCACCT
Organism: Pseudomonas sp. SJZ078; assembly: GCF_007828255.1. NCBI lineage: Bacteria > Pseudomonadati > Pseudomonadota > Gammaproteobacteria > Pseudomonadales > Pseudomonadaceae > Pseudomonas > Pseudomonas sp. SJZ078. Next base: position 141,205 of record NZ_VIUG01000003.1, read on the forward strand.
TGGCGTGCTCCACACCGGGAATCGCCGGCACCCGTGGCGCGATGCCCGTGGCGAGAACGATCTCGTCGTAACCGCCTGCCACCAATTGCTCCACATCCACACGGGTGTCGAGACACAACTCGACATGGGTGGTCTGCAGCTTGCGCTTGAAGTAACGCAGGGTCTCGAAGAATTCTTCCTTGCCCGGCACGCGCTTGGCGACATTGAACTGGCCGCCGATCTCGCTGGCCGAATCGAACAGCGTCACCTGATGCCCACGCTCGGCCGCCACCGTGGCCGCGGACAACCCGGCGGGTCCGGCGCCGACCACGGCAATTTTCTTCACCTGGGTGACCGGCAGGTAGTTGAGTTCGGTTTCATGGCAGGCCCGCGGGTTCACCAGGCAACTGGTCAGCTTGCCGCCGAAGGTGTGATCGAGGCAGGCCTGGTTGCAACCGATACAGGTATTGATTTCATCCGCCCGGCCAGCGGCAGCCTTGATGACGAAATCCGGATCCGCCAGGAACGGCCGTGCCATGGACACCATGTCGGCGTCACCTTCGGCGAGGATCTGTTCGGCCACTTCCGGCGTGTTGATGCGGTTGGTGGTGATCAGAGGAATACTCACCGAACCGCGCAGCTTGGCCGTGACCTTGCTGAACGCCGCCCGGGGAACCTTGGTGGCGATGGTGGGAATGCGTGCCTCGTGCCAGCCGATACCGGTGTTGATAATCGTCGCGCCTGCCTGCTCGATCGCCTTGGCCAACTGGACGATTTCTTCCCAGGAGCTGCCGCCCTCCACCAGGTCGAGCATCGACAGGCGAAAAATGATGATGAAGTTGGGCCCTACCGCCTCGCGCACCCGACGCACGATTTCCACCGGCAGGCGCATGCGGTTTTCGTAGCTGCCGCCCCAACGGTCGGTACGGTGGTTGGTGTGAGCCGCCAGGAACTGGTTAATGAAATACCCTTCCGAGCCCATGATCTCGACGCCATCGTATTCAGCTTGCTGGGCCAGCCTCGAGCAGGTGACGAAATCGCTGATCTGTTTCTCGATCCCTTCCTCGTCGAGTTCCTTGGGCTTGAACGGATTGATCGGCGCCTGGATCGAGCTCGGCGCCACTTGCTTGGGGCTGTAGGCGTAGCGTCCGGCGTGAAGGATCTGCATGCAGAGCTTGCCACCGGCCTCATGTACGGCCCGGGTGACGATCCGGTGCTTGAGCGCTTCTTCTTCGGTGGTCAGCTTGGCGGCGCCGGAATACACGCCGCCCTCGTCGTTTGGCGCGATCCCGCCGGTTACCATCAGGCCTACGCCACCACGGGCACGTTCGGCAAAATACGCCGCCATGCGTTCGAAACCACCGGGCTTTTCCTCAAGCCCCGTGTGCATCGACCCCATCAGGGTACGGTTGCGCAGTGTGGTAAAACCCAGGTCCAACGGGGCCAGCAGATGCGGGTAGTGAGGGGCGGTCATCGGTAACTCCACAACGGGCGAACACGAAAAGTGCGGAAGCTCTGCGGCGTCCATCAGTCATGCCCACAGCCTAAAAGCCGGGACAAGCGCGCTCAATGACCGAAACTGACAACTTATTGATCCAAATGCGCAGCGATCCAGTACCAATGGAGGAGCGCACCCAGGTGACTCCCAGTTGAATGGGTCCTTGTCTCTCAGCGTCGCCAAGGCGCTGGACCCGCAACTGAACGAGTTCGACCGCAGCCTGGTGACACTCTCCGAACGCAACGCCAACGCCAGCGGCGTGCACGCCAAGGCCTTGCTGGAGGACATCGCGCAACTGTCTCGCCGGATCGTCGGCAGCTCGGTGAAAAGTCGCCACCGTTTCAGCGCTACCCGGGCTTACGCACAATTGGTCTTCGAGCGCCTGGCCGAGTTGCGTGAAAGCCATTTGGGCGACTGCCAGAGGCTGGGCGTGTTTATCGAGCGACGCTTCAAGCCGACCGTGCGCTATTGCGCAGCGACCGAGCAGCGCCTGGAACAACTGGCCATGAGCATTGCCAACCTGGGCGACCTGCTCCAGGCGCGGGTACAAGTGGAAATGGAAGACCAGAACGCGGAGATTCTACGCAGTCTCAATGCCCGGGCCGATGCACAGGTCAAGATTCAGCGGGCGGTGGAAGGGCTGTCGATCATTGCCATCACCTACTACCTGATCAACCTGTTCAAGCTGGTCTATAGCGGACTGCATACGCTGGGTGCGGACCTATCGGCGCGCGAAGCATTGCTGGGGATGGCGCCACCGGTGCTGCTGATCATGTTGTTGATCATGCTGCGGATCAGAAAGGCCAAGAATCACTGAGTGTCAAACCTGTCCATTGCCCAATGTGGGAGCCAGCCTGCTCGCGATGGCGATGTGTCAGCCGCGATCGCGAGCAGGCTGGTTCCCACACAAGGACTTCTCTTTTGCTAATTCCAGGTTTTACCGTACCCTGCCCCGTAAGAACCGTACACGGCCGCTGACTGCTCTCCATGCGTAAACTTCTGTACCTGCTGTTTTCACTGGCCCTGATCGCCGCCCTGACGAGCTATGCGCTGTGGACGGCGGATCGCCCGACGGGGCACTACCTCTCGGACCTGCGCATCGACCTGGCAGTCGACCAGGGCGTTCGCGCCGATCGAGGCAACTTGCTGGGCATCCAGCCTGAGCTGTTCCCCACCGACTACCAGAACCCCGGGCACTTGCGCCGCAAACTCGCGGCCTATCTGCAGACCGCTCGCGAGCTGGGCTTGCTCAGCGACAAGACCGTCGTGGTCCTGCCCGAACACATCGGCACCTGGTTGATGATCAGCGGAGAAAAGGACGAGCTGTATCAGGCCGGCACATTGAAGGACGCCATGAACTGGCTGGCGATCAGCAACCCGCTGGCATTCATCCGGGGGTTGATCAGTGCCCAAGGCGACAACCGCCTGGACGACGCCTACCTGCGCATGAAAGCCGACAGCATGGCCCGCGATTACCAGGCCATGTTCGGTGGGTTGGCCCGGGAGTTCGGCGTGACCCTGGTGGCCGGCTCCATCGTATTGCCCGAGCCCAGCGTCAGCGAAGGTGAACTGAAGATCGGCCGCGGCGCGCTGTATAACAGCAGCCTGGTGTTTGGCCGCGACGGTCGACCGCTCGGGCAGCCCCAGCGTCAACAGCATCCGGTGTTCGAGCAACGGGATGTATTGGAAGCCGACCGCCAGGACGCGCTCCGCGTCGTCGATACCCCCGCTGGACGCCTGGGCGTGCTGATCGGCAGCGACAGTTGGTATCCGCGCTATTATCGACAACTCAACGATCAGGGCGTGCAACTGATCGCGGTGCCCGCCTTTGTCAGTGGACGTGACAGCTGGAACAAACCCTGGAACGGCTATAAAGGCCTGTCCACACCCAGCGAAGTGAGCCTCAAGCCCGGTGAAATGAGTGAAGGCCAGGCCTGGCACCGCCTGACGTTGACCAGTCAGTTGCCCATCAGCCAGGCCAAGGGCGGTGTGAGCGTGTTCCTGCGCGGCCAGTTCTGGGACAACGGCAGCGCCGGCCAGAGTTTCATCAGCCACGACGGCCAGCATTTCCCCGACGGCGATGCCCGTGGCGCCCGCCTGCTGAACCTGTGGTTGTGAGCATGAAGCCGATGCGCCTGGGCGACCTGTCCGTGGGCTTCGTCCACAGCCTGGCCGATGCGGTAGCCAGCCATGGCCAGGATCCCCATCCCCTGCTCGAACAGTACGGCCTCGACGCCGCACGCCTGGCCGAGCCCGGGGCGCGATTATCGATTCCACGCTATATGCGCCTCGGTCACGCTGCGATCCAACAAACCCAGGATGCCGCCCTGGGCCTGCGCATGGGCCAGCTCAGCCGCTTGAGCCAGGCCGGCCTCGCTGGCGTCACTGCGGCCCAGGCCCCGACGGTACGCGAAGCGGCACGCTGCCTGATCCGCTTCGAACCGTTGTATGGCTCCAACTATCGTGGCCAATCGAGTTTCCACGAGGATGCCCGGGGTGCCTGGCTGCGGTTCTACTCCATCAGCCCCTATAACGCCTATAACCGCTTCGTGGTGGACTCGATCGTCGCCGGCTGGCTCCAGCAGTTGTCCAGCGTAAGCGATACCCCGTTACGGGCCGAGCGCATCGAGATCGAATTCGAGGCACCGGCTTACCTGGACGCCTACCGTACGCTTGGCGATTGCCCGATCCTGTTCGGTGCCGACCAGAATCAGCTGCGCCTGGGCCTGGAAGCCCTCGCCCGGCGCAACCCACAGCATTGCCCCAGCACCTGGCGGCACTTGGTTCAACTGTGTGAACGGGAACTGGAACAACTCACCCGCACCCGCAGCCTGCGCGAACGCATCATTCAACTGCTGGGGCCGTTGCTCAACGGTGGCCGGGAACCCGACCTGGAGGAAGTGGCGGCGCGCCTGAAGCTGCCGACCTGGACACTGCGCCGAAAACTGGCAGAGGAAGGCACGCAATTTCGCGCGATCCTCAATGACACGCGCCGCGACCTGGCCATGACCTACATCCGAGATACCGAACTCGCGTTCGGCGAAATCGCCTACCTGCTGGGCTTCGCCTCGGCCGAGGCATTCCAGCGCGCTTTCAAACGCTGGAATGGCCAGACGCCGGGGGAGTTTCGTCGCAGCCAGAGGGCGAATTGAAATTCAAGCCTGCCGCTTGCGGCTGCTCTTATAACTCCGTCGCATCCTCGGCAGGCTCCAGCGGATCCAGCTCGTAGGCCTGATATTCCAGCAGCTCTTCCTGATAATCATCCATTTTGAATCCTTCCCATGTCGTTGACCGATGCCTGATGGCCTTGGTGTCAGAATAAAGCTGCTTTATGAACAAAACATGAAGCAAAGGCTTCATGTTTCAAACGTAGCACAGCAATGGGAAATCAACCTATACAGGTGTGACAAGGAATGACTGCCTTGCCATGTCTCTCAGGATGAAGGAAGCGGCTGAATCGCCTCGGTCGGCGGTGGCAGATCACTGGGAGGGGGCGGCGTGACCACTTCCTGCGTCGATTCAGGGCTTACGTAGGGCGCGGGCTCGCTGGGTGCAATCGGCGCAGGTTCCGGCGGCGGTGCGACAGGCTCGGACGCTGCAGGTGCGACCTCAGCTGGGGCTGGGGCCGCTGGCTCTGCCGGCGCAACGGGCGCCGGAGCCGGTGTCAACGCAGCCGGTTCGGCCTTGGGCTCCGGAACCCCCAGCTCAGTATTCGGCTTTTCGGCAGCCGGTGCGCCTTTCTTCGCTTCAGCAGGCAGGAACATCTCCACCAAGGCAAAGAAGCGCTCGTAGAATTTGGTCGCCGAGACGGTTTCGCTGGCCACCTTGACCATCGAATCATCCGACGACCCGATCGGCATTGACACCGACCCCAACACACCCACACCCAGGCTGGCGGAATTGTTGACTTTCTTCAGCGCGTAACGGTCCTGCAACGCGTTGGCGAACATGGTCGCATGATGTCCAGTACCGCCGTCTTCAGCACAGACCAGGTTGAAGCTGATCTCCATGTGGGTATCACCGGTCTGCTGGAAGCTCTTATGACCACTGACCAGCTTCGGATCGCTGCTGGTAATGATATAGCCCTGGCTGAGCAAGGCCCGGCGCCCCGCTTCGCAGGTCACCGTGTCGCTCACCGGATAAGTACGGGAGAACGTACCGGAGTCATCGAAGTTCTCATGCTCGTAAATAGCGGCTTTCTTCGACGAGCAACCGGCTGCGGCGACCAGTATCAGTGCCAATCCGACGGTGCGCATGTGAAATGATCTGAACATTGAACATCCTGAGGAAAACGGTCCGGGGGCGTATTGTGCAACAGAACGCCCATCGGCAGCGTGGGTATTCATGTCTCAAAGGGGTTACAAGTCTACTGGGGGATGTTTGCGGGAAAAAGACGTAAATCCAGTGGACCGATGAACATCCTGTCATTTGGCAACAGGCACTTACAAAAAGACCCCGGCTTTTCGGCCGAGGTCTTTATCAGCAAGCCATCAAGGCATCAGTAACGCTTGATGTCCGCCTCGCTTTCCAACTGCTTGCGATAAGCCGCAAAGTCCTGCTGGCCAACACGGGACGCGAGATAGCGGCGATATTCAGCTTTCTCCGCGTCGGTCGGTGCCGCGGCTTCGTTCACGCCACGCAGTTGCACCAGCATCAGATTGCCGTCGGACAAGGTCACGCTGGTAAACGTCGGCTTGTCCTTGGACTCGGGTTTGGGCATGCGGAACAAGGCCTGCAGCACCGCCGGGTCGATACCTTCCTGACTGCGAGTCGCCGCCTCGACAACCTTCCAGCTTTGACCGTCGACAGCCTTGGCCAGCGGCGTTTTGCCTTCGCGCAAGCTGGCGATCAACTCGTCCGCCCGGGTCTTGGCGGCCTCGCTGGCATGTTCCTTGGCCAGCTGGGTACGGATGGCTGCTTCCACGCTTTCCAGCGGCAGTTGCTCGGGTTTGCGATGCTCCTTGGCACGCAGCACCACGACGGTTTCCGGATCCAGCTCGATGGCAGTACTGTTGGCACCTTCATCCAGCACTTCCGGACTGAACGCAGCAGTGACCACAGCACGGTTGGCCGCGATCCCTTCTCCACCTTCGCGGCCGAACGGCGCCGACGTGTGGACGGTCAATTTCAAGTCCTGGGCTGGCTGCGCCAGATCGGAAGCTTCGAACGAAGCATCTTCCAATTGCTTGGTCGCCTCAACGAAACGCTGCTCCACTTGTTGAGCTTTCAGCTCGCGGGTCAGCTTGTCCTTGAGGCTGGCAAAGGTTGGTACTTCAGGCGCTTCGACACCCAGCAGCTTGATCAGGTGAAAACCGAAATCGGTGCGCACCGGTGCCGAAACCTGATCCTTGCTCAGCGCATACAGCGCCTTTTCGAACGCCGGATCGTAGACGCCGGGACCAGCATAGCCGAGGTCACCGCCATTGTTCGCCGAACCCGGGTCCTGGGAAAACTCCTTCGCCAGAGCCTCAAACGATTCGCCTTTGGCCAGGCGCGCCTGGATTTCCTCGATCTTCGCCTTGGCCTGGGCTTCGCTGACCTTGTCGTTCACTTCGATCAGGATATGGGCCGCCCGACGCTGTTCGGAGAGGTTGGCGATTTCTTTCTGATACGCCGCTTGCAGGTCTTCATCCTTGACACTGACCTGATCGAAGAAAGCGGCTTTCTTCAGTTCCAGGTAATCGATCACCACCTGATCGGGGCTCATGAATTCCTTGGCGTGCTTGTCGTAGTAGGCCTTGACCTCGTCATCGGTCAGCTTCACCGCCGACGGATCGGCCTTGAGGGTCAGGGTGGCGAAATCACGGGTCTGTTTTTCCAGACGGGCGAACGCCAGCACCTGGGCATCGGTCACGAAACCGCTTCCAGCGAGACCAGCGCGCAACTGGCCGATCAGCATTTCCTGGGCCAGCATCTGGCGGAACTGCAGGCGGGTGTAACCCAGCTGGCGAATCACCTGGTCGAAACGTTCCGGGCTGAATTTGCCATCCACCTGGAACTCAGGCGTTTGCAGGATCACCTGATCCAACGCGGCTTCGGAAAAAGCGAACTTCGCATCGTGCGCGCCTTGCAGCAGCAACTTGCGGTCGATCAGGCCCTTGAGCGCCGAATCGCGGAGCATCTTTTCGTCAAGCAGAGAGGCGTCGAAGTCCTTGCCCAGCTGTTGCATGAGCTGACGGCGTTGCATGTCGACCGCCTGGCTCAGCTCGTTCTGGCTGATGTTCTCGCCGTTGACCTTGGCCGCGTCATTGCTGTGGGTGGTGGCTTTGAAAATGGCATCGAAACCGGTCAACGCCATCAATGCGACGATGACCCCGATGATGGTCTTGGCAATCCAGCCTTGTGAATTGTCCCTGATATTCTGCAGCATGCGTCCCCCAGAAACGGTTGAACTTCAAATTAGGCAACCGTGGAGCGTGGGTAGAATCCGGATAGAAGAAAGGCGCATCCGAAGATGCGCCTTCTCGTAACTGGCGGAGCGGACCGGGCTCGAACCCGCGAGCCCTGGTACGACAGACCGGTTGGAACCGATCCCCGCTACCGCTCCGCTGCCAAGCCAGGCATGACCCCGACCCGGATAAACTCAATGAAACTTAGTTAACGGCGTCTTTCAGTGCTTTACCGGCCTTGAAGCCTGGCTTCTTGGCAGCAGCGATCTGCAGAGCCTGGCCAGTCTGTGGGTTACGACCGGTACGAGCTGGACGATCGGTAACGGCGAAGGTACCGAAACCAACCAGAACAACGGAGTCGCCAGCCTTGAGAGCACCAGTGATGGATTCGATTACAGCGTCCAGCGCGCGGCCAGCAGCAGCTTTCGGGATATCAGCGGATGCAGCGACAGCATCAATCAATTCCGACTTGTTCACTCTAAGTCCCCTTATATCTATTTGAGATGATTCTAAGTTTTTTTGGTGAAAGCAAAAACGAGTGCTGAATGGCCTACAGACACTTAAGAGCCGCTTTATAACAAGGGCTCTAAAAAACTGTCAAGGAAGCCCCCCAGGCAAATGCGTATTAATGCGTGCTAATTCTTTCCTTAGAGTCAGACTCTCGCTTCTCATCTTTCGCGACAATCTCCGGAGCCACATCCGGCAAGGGCTCCGGCGCGTATTGCAGCGCAATTTGCAGGACCTCGTCAATCCATTTAACCGGTTTGATCTGAAGATCCTGCTTGATATTGTCAGGAATTTCTTTCAGATCGCGCACATTCTCTTCTGGAATGATCACGATCTTGATCCCGCCGCGGTGTGCTGCCAGCAGTTTTTCTTTCAGCCCGCCAATGGCCAGTACCTGTCCACGCAGGGTGATTTCACCGGTCATGGCAACGTCGGCACGCACCGGAATGCCGGTCAATGCCGATACCAGGGCCGTGCACATGCCTACGCCGGCGCTGGGGCCGTCTTTGGGCGTAGCGCCCTCGGGCATGTGGATATGCGTGTCACGCTTCTCATGGAAGTCCAGGGGAATGCCCAGGCTCCGGGCGCGGCTGCGAACGACCGTCTGCGCTGCGGTGATCGATTCGACCATCACATCGCCCAGGGAACCGGTCTTGATCAACTGGCCTTTGCCCGGTACCACGGCGGCTTCAATGGTCAGCAACTCACCACCGACCTGAGTCCACGCCAGGCCGGTCACCTGACCGATCTGATCCTGCTGCTCGGCCAGGCCATAGCGGAATTTACGCACGCCCAGAAAGTGCTCCAGCAGGTCTGAAGTCACCTTGACTGCAAAGCGCTTTTCCAGCGCGTGCTCCTTGACCGCCTTGCGGCAGACCTTGGCAATCTGCCGCTCCAGGCCCCGCACACCGGCTTCGCGGGTGTAGTAACGGATGATGTCGCGAATCGCTTCCTCGTCGAATTCCAGCTCGCCTTTCTTCAGGCCGTTGGCCTGGATCTGCTTCGGCGAAAGGTATTTGACGGCGATGTTGATCTTCTCGTCCTCCGTGTAGCCCGGCAGACGGATCACCTCCATGCGATCCAGCAACGCCGGCGGAATGTTCATGGAGTTGGAGGTGCACAGGAACATCACATCCGACAAATCGTAGTCGACTTCCAGATAATGATCGTTGAAGTTGTGGTTCTGCTCCGGATCGAGCACTTCGAGCAATGCGGAAGCGGGATCGCCGCGCATATCGCTGCCCATCTTGTCGATTTCGTCCAGAAGGAACAGCGGATTGCGCACGCCGACCTTTGTCATCTTTTGAATCAATCTTCCTGGCATCGAACCGATGTAGGTACGACGATGACCACGGATTTCCGCTTCGTCGCGCACGCCGCCGAGGGCCATTCGCACGAACTTGCGATTGGTGGCGTGGGCGATCGACTCCGCAAGGGAGGTTTTACCGACCCCGGGAGGACCAACCAGGCACAACACCGGGCCACGGATTTTCTTCACGCGCTTTTGCACGGCGAGGTATTCAAGGATACGTTCCTTGACCTCCTCCAGACCGTAGTGATCGGCGTCGAGGATGTCCTCGGCACGGGCCAGGTCCAAGCGCACCTTGCTCTGAGCCTTCCACGGCACCTGCACCAGCCAGTCGATGTAGGAGCGCACCACGGTGGCTTCAGCGGACATCGGCGACATCTGCTTGAGCTTGTTCAACTCGGCCTGGGCTTTGGCGAGGGCATCCTTGGGCAAGCCAGCGGCATCGATGCGCTTTTTCAGCTCTTCGATTTCGTTATGGCCTTCGTCACCGTCCCCCAGCTCTTTCTGAATGGCCTTCATCTGCTCATTCAGGTAGTACTCGCGCTGGCTACGCTCCATTTGTTTCTTGACGCGACCACGAATGCGCTTCTCGACCTGCAGCAGATCGATCTCGCCGTCGAGCAATGCCAGCACGTGTTCGACACGGGCGGACAGATCGATGATCTCGAGGATTTCCTGCTTCTGTTCGATCTTGAGCGCCATATGGGCGGCCATCGTATCGACCAGCCGGCCGGGCTCATCGATGCTGTTCAGCGACGACAGCACCTCAGCTGGCACTTTCTTGCCCAACTGTACGTACTGCTCGAACTGGGACAACAGGCTGCGGACGAACACCTCGGACTCACGCTCGGGTACGTCGGCTTCGTCGATCAGTGACACTTCAGCGCGGCAATGACCGTTCACTTCGCTGAAACGCTCGACCGCCCCGCGCTGCTCGCCTTCGACCAGGACCTTGACGGTGCCGTCGGGCAGCTTGAGCAATTGCAGGACCGTTGCAATGGTGCCTACGCGATAAAGTGCGTCCTCACCAGGATCATCGTCAGCAGGATTTCTCTGGGCCACCAGCAGAATCTGCTTGTCACCCGTCATCGCGGCCTCGAGGGCTTCGATGGACTTCTCGCGCCCCACGAACAGCGGGATAACCATGTGCGGATATACCACGACATCGCGCAATGGCAAGAGAGGCAATTCGATGGTTGTCTTCATGATTTCGCCTCAACGGCGGCCACAAGGCCGGAAACAGATGGAAGTAAGCTTGAAACCAAGATGGGGGCAGCCTTGAAAAAAAACAAGCGCTAAGGCAAATGCCAGACGGTTAAAAGAAATAAAAGTCATGTACAACTTTATGTGGCGAGGGGGATTTATCCCCTCGCCACATAAAAGCAAAGGGGCCCGAAGGCCCCTCCTTTGTTCCGGCAGCAGGACGATCAGGCGTCCGGTGCAGCCTTGGCAGCCGGCTCGCTGTTTTCGTAGATATACAGCGGCTTGGACTTGCCTTCTATGACACTTTCGTCGATCACGACTTTGCTCACCTCGGACTGCGAGGGGATTTCGTACATCGTGTCGAGCAATACGCCTTCGAGAATCGAGCGCAACCCACGGGCACCGGTCTTGCGCTCCAGGGCTCGCTTGGCCACCGACTTCAGCGCGTCGGAACGGAACTCCAGGTCTACGCCTTCCATTTCGAACAGCTTGGCATACTGCTTGGTCAGGGCGTTCTTCGGCTCGGTCAGAATCTGCATCAACGCAGCCTCATCCAGCTCGTCCAGCGTCGCCAGGACCGGCAGACGACCAACGAATTCCGGGATCAGACCAAACTTGACCAAATCGTCAGGCTCGACTTCACGCAGGGACTCACCGACCTTCTTGCCCTCTTCCTTGCTGCGCACTTCGGCATTGAAGCCGATGCCGCCGCGCGTGGAACGGTTCTGGATGACCTTCTCCAGACCGGAGAACGCACCACCGCAGATAAACAGGATGTTGCGAGTGTCGACCTGCAGGAATTCCTGCTGCGGATGCTTGCGACCACCCTGGGGCGGAACGGAAGCGACCGTGCCTTCGATCAACTTGAGCAAGGCCTGCTGCACGCCCTCACCGGATACATCCCGGGTGATGGACGGGTTGTCGGACTTGCGGGAAATCTTGTCGATTTCATCGATGTAGACAATGCCCATCTGGGCCTTTTCCACATCGTAGTCGCACTTCTGCAACAACTTCTGAATAATGTTCTCGACATCCTCCCCTACGTAACCCGCCTCGGTAAGGGTGGTTGCGTCGGCGATGGTGAACGGAACGTTCAGCAAACGGGCCAATGTTTCGGCAAGCAGGGTCTTACCCGAGCCTGTCGGGCCGATCAGCAGAATGTTGCTCTTGCCGAGTTCGACGTCGTCATTCTTCTTGTCACGTTGGTTGAGGCGCTTGTAGTGGTTGTAAACCGCTACGGCCAATACCTTTTTCGCACGCTCCTGACCAATTACATACTGGTCAAGGATGCCGCTGATTTCTTTAGGCGAAGGCAACTTATGCGCGCTGCTTTCGGCCTGGGCTTCCTGCACCTCCTCGCGGATGATGTCATTGCACAGGTCGACGCACTCGTCGCAAATGAAGACCGAGGGGCCGGCAATCAATTTGCGTACTTCATGTTGGCTTTTGCCACAGAAAGAGCAATAAAGCAGTTTGCCGTTGTCCTCGCCGTTGCGGGTGTCAGTCATTCGATCGATCCAAATCCGATAGGCTTGCAACACAAGATGAAGGCAATTGCGGGCTTTTTCAAGCCCGCAGGCGGCCGGTCATCCCAACCACCTGCATTTTGAATGGCTCAGGCAGGCATTTGACGCTTGTTGATCACGGAGTCGATCAGGCCATATTCGGCCGCACGCTCGGCGCTCATGAAGTTGTCACGCTCGGTATCTCGCTCAATGGTTTCGAGGCTTTGACCGGTGTGATGAGCCAACAGCGAGTTCAAACGCGAACGAATATGGAGGATTTCCTTGGCATGGATGTCGATGTCCGACGCCTGGCCCTGGAAACCGCCCAATGGCTGGTGAATCATCATGCGCGAATTAGGCAGGCAATGGCGCTTGCCCGCTGCGCCGCCGGCGAGCAGGAAGGCGCCCATGCTGCAGGCCTGGCCGATGCAGATGGTGGAAACATCCGGCTTGATGAATTGCATGGTGTCGTAGATCGACATGCCTGCAGTCACCGAACCGCCGGGGGAGTTGATATAAAGATGGATATCCTTGTCCGGGTTTTCCGCTTCAAGGAAGAGCAGTTGCGCCGCAACCAGGTTGGCCATGTAGTCTTCAACGGGCCCGATCAGGAAGATGACACGCTCCTTGAGCAGACGCGAATAGATGTCATAGGCACGTTCGCCACGGGCGGACTGCTCGATAACCATCGGGACCAGGCCGCCTGCGGCCTGGATGTCAGAGCTCTGCTGATAAAAAGAATTGCGGGACATGTCTCGCAGTCACTCCCAAATAGTTATGTCTTGAATACGCATAAGCCAGCACGAAGGCTGGCTTATGGTGTGTATTTCTTACCGCAGAGCAATCAATCGGCTTGTGGAGCTTCCACCGGCTTGACCGCTTCTTCGTAAGAGACCGCTTTATCGGTCACGCTAGCTTTCTGCAGAACAGTATCCACAACTTGTTCTTCGAGCACAACCGAACGGACTTCGTTCAGTTGCTGGTCATTCTTGTAGTACCAGGACACGACTTGCTCAGGTTCCTGATAAGCCGACGCCATTTCCTGGATCAGCTCGCGAACGCGGGCTTCGTCAGGCTTGAGTTCGTATTGCTTGACCACTTCTGCAACGATCAGGCCCAGTACGACACGACGCTTGGCTTGCTCTTCGAACAGCTCGGCCGGCAGTTGATCAGGCTTGATGTTGCCGCCGAACTGCTGAACAGCCTGCACGCGCAGACGGTTCACTTCGTTCTCCAGCAGGGCCTTCGGCACTTCGATCGGGTTCGAAGCGAGCAGACCGTCCATGACCTGGTTCTTGACCTTGGACTTGATGGCCTGACGCAGCTCGCGCTCCATGTTCTTGCGAACTTCGGCGCGGAAACCTTCCAGACCGGTTTCCTTGATGCCGAACTGAGCGAAGAACTCTTCGTTCAGCTCAGGCAGCTTAGGCTCGGAAACACTGTTTACGGTCACGGTGAACTCGGCGGCTTTGCCAGCCAGGTCCAGGTTCTGATAGTCCTCTGGGAAGGTCACGTTCAGCACGCGTTCTTCGCCGGCTTTCGCGCCGACCAGGCCATCTTCGAAGCCCGGGATCATGCGACCGGAGCCCAGCACCAGCTGGGTGGCCTTGGCGGAACCGCCAGCGAATACTTCACCGTCGACCTTGCCGACGAAATCGATGTTCAGCTGATCTTCGTTCTGGGCTGCGCGATCGGCCACTTCGAAACGGGTGTTCTGCTTGCGCAGGATGTCCAGCATCTTGTCCAGGTCGGCATCCGACACGTCAGCGCTCAGGCGCTCGACGGCAATCGACTCGAAACCGGCAACGGTGAACTCGGGGAACACTTCGAAAGTGGCAACGAATTCCAGGTCCTTGCCTTTTTCCAGCACTTTAGGCTCGACCGATGGCGCGCCGGCCGGGTTCAGTTTCTGCTCGACCACGGCTTCGTAGAACGAAGACTGGATCACGTCGCCCACGGCTTCCTGGCGCGCATCAGCTTCGTAACGCTGACGGATCACGCTCATTGGCACCTTGCCTGGACGGAAACCTGGGATTTTGGCCTTTTGGGCAGTCTGCTGCAGACGCTTGTTGACCTGAGTCTCGATGCGCTCAGCCGGCACGGTGATGCTCATGCGGCGCTCAAGAGCAGTAGTATTTTCAACAGAAACTTGCATGGATATTCCTCGTTGCACAGACGTTGGCCGGGCGTTTTCCGACCCCAGAATCAAGGGCATGCATTCTAGTAGGTCAAACCCAAGAAGTCACCCTACTGAAAATGGCTGGAAAACAGGCGCCGGCATTGGGGGCAAGGCAAACGGTCATGCCTCGCCCGGATTGCAAATACAGCCGATCATTCCAGAGGCTCTGCACCAACGCTTCTATATATAGAAGCGTGAACCTGCACCTCCCCAGCACTCGAGTTCCGCCAGGAGACCGACGGGCATACCGCGCATCATCGCGAAACACAATCGCAACAACCCATCGCCAAAACCTGCCGCGAAACAGACCGGCAACAAACCACCTGAATGCCGAAAACAAAAACGGCGCAGCCCTCTTCAGGTACTGCGCCGTTTTCTGCTATTCAAATAGCGACTTGTATGGTGCGGACGGAGAGACTCGAACTCTCACACCTTTCGGCGCTGGAACCTAAATCCAGTGTGTCTACCAATTCCACCACATCCGCGTATCAAGCTTTTAAAGCAAAGGCGCCAGATTGTTAGATCTGGCGCCTTTCTAGAATATGGGGTGGACGATGGGGATCGAACCCACGACAACGGGAGTCACAATCCCGTGCTCTACCAACTGAGCTACGCCCACCATATTGCCATGTTGCGTTACTTGTGCCAAAGCTGCCTAATGGCGCACCCGGCAGGACTCGAACCTGCGACCATCCGCTTAGAAGGCGGATGCTCTATCCAGCTGAGCTACGGGCGCCTTTTTAATCTGTATTCTTTGACGATTACAAACTAAGTGCTTTCAGTTTCGCCGAGTTGAAACAACCAACTCCACTCCACCTTCTTAACCAGTGCTAGGCTGTGCCCGACAAGTGCGACGAATGTTATAGACGGCCCGATAGGCCGTCAACTCTTTTTTAAAAAAAATTCATTTAATTAAAGGGGTTAGAGGAATTTGCAGACCAAGCGCCTTTGCCCTCACGCCTCGGCATGCGAGAATGCGCTCTCTTTTTTTCCCCTCTCGATGGTTAACCACGCGCAATGACTGCACAACTTATCGACGGCAAATCGATCGCCGCCAGCCTGCGCCAGCAGATCGCCCAACGCGTCACCGAGCGTCGCCAGCAAGGTCTGCGCACGCCCGGTCTCGCGGTGATCCTGGTCGGCAGCGATCCCGCCTCTCAGGTTTATGTCTCGCACAAGCGTAAAGACTGTGAAGAGGTCGGTTTCCTTTCCCAGGCCTACGACCTGCCTTCCGAAACCACCCAGCAAGCGCTGGCCGATCTGATCGATCGCCTGAACGATGATCCGAACATCGACGGCGTCCTGCTCCAGTTGCCCCTGCCTGAACATCTGGACGCCTCCAGACTGCTGGAGCGCATCCGCCCGGATAAAGATGTCGACGGCTTCCACCCTTATAATGTCGGTCGCCTGGCCCAGCGCATCCCGCTGCTGCGTCCCTGCACGCCCAAAGGCATCATAACGTTGCTGGAAAGCACCGGTGTGGACCTTTATGGCCTCGATGCCGTCGTGGTGGGCGCATCCAACATTGTTGGCCGGCCAATGGCCATGGAGCTGCTGCTGGCCGGCTGCACCGTGACCGTGACCCACCGCTTCACCCGGGACCTGGCCAGCCATGTGGGACGCGCCGACCTGGTGGTCGTGGCCGCTGGCAAACCAGGCCTGGTCAAGGGCGAGTGGATCAAGGAAGGCGCCATCGTCATCGATGTGGGCATCAATCGCCAGGATGACGGCAAGCTGGTGGGCGATGTGGTCTACGAGACCGCCCTGCCCCGCGCCGGCTGGATCACACCGGTACCTGGCGGCGTGGGCCCGATGACCCGGGCCTGTCTGCTGGAAAACACGCTGTACGCGGCCGAGACGCTGCATAGCTGAGTTTCCCGGCAAAAGCGAAACCCTGTGGGAGCGAGCCTGCTCGCGAGGCGGCGTGTCAGCGATTTCATGGCTGACTGGTACACCACTTCGCGGGCAGGCTCGCTCCCACATTGGTTTGCACCCTTCTTTCATTAAACTTTATTTATTCTCGAGGCCCAGCGGTACAGGCACGTAGCGCTGTTGTCGCCCATACTCATAAAATGCAGCGCTTTTTTCCAAAACCGTTGCTGAACGGCCTCCTCAATTCTATCGAGTCTATTCGCGTGAAAATCCGTCTTTCGATTCTCAGCCTGTTCATCGCTTTCTCAGGCGCGCTTATCACGCAGAACATCAACGCGCAGGAAACCATCGCCGCCCCACGAGACACGTCAAAATTGCAGGTCGCTTCCGGCAGCGCGATGTTGTTGGATCTGCAGACGGATAAAGTGGTTTATTCGAGCAATCCGGATGTAGTGGTACCCATCGCATCGGTGACCAAACTGATGACCGGGTTGATTGTGCTGGACGCCAAGCAGGACCTGAACGAGTACATTTCCATCACCATCGCCAACACTCCGGAAATGAAAGGGGTGTTTTCCCGGGTCAAGCTCAATAGCGAACTGTCCCGTCGCGACGTATTGCTGATTGCACTGATGTCCTCGGAAAACCGCGCCGCCGCCAGCCTTGCGCATCACTACCCGGGCGGTTACGCAGCCTTCATCGCCGCCATGAACGCCAAGGCCAAGGCATTGGGCATGACCAGCACCCACTATGTCGAGCCGACGGGTCTGTCGATCCATAACGTTTCCACCGCCAGGGACCTGACCAAGCTGCTGATCGCCGCTCGCAAATACCCCCTGCTGAGCGAATTGAGCACCACCAAGGAGAAAACCGTCACCTTCCGCAAGCCGGTTTACAGCCTGGGCTTTCGCAACACCGATCACCTGATCCACAAGGACAACTGGGATATCCAGTTGACCAAGACCGGTTTCACCAACCAGGCCGGTCACTGTCTGGTGCTGGTGACGAAGATGGGCAATCGCCCGATGGCCCTGGTTATTCTCGATGCCTATGGCAAATACACCCATTTCGCTGACGCCAGCCGGATTCGAAGCTGGGTGGAAACGGGCAAAAGCTCCAACGTTCCGGCAGTGGCCATGCAGTACAAGGCGGCGAAGAACCTCAAGAGTCGCCAGAGCGCCGTGGTGGAAGCTTCGAAATAAGCGTCACAGTGCCCCGCATAGAGCATGCATGTGGCGAGGAAGCTTGCTCCCTCGCCATGGTCCGCTGCACATTCCCTGACTTGCTTCTTCTGCTTCAGTGTTTCAGATCACCGAGCGGATCATAGGCCTTGGCCTTGGCCTCGGGCTCGCCCCGTTTGTCTTGCTCGTCACGAGGGGCCTTGGCCGGCCCTATCGGATCGACTTGCGGATCATCGAGATCCGGGGAATCCGGATCGAATCCCAGTTCATCATCAGCGGACGAATGCTCGGAAGAATGGGGTCCCGTGGGTGTTTTCGACTGTGCCATACCTGCCTCCTCGAATCATGGCCCGGACAGTCCGGGCCCTGACGATAAGAGTTTCAGGCGTGCCGGGTCGTGCCCGACAGGTGACGAACGGGGCAAACCATCAGTGCGCTGCACCCAGGGTCTTGGTGGCGCGCGCCGCTGCCTGCTCCTGCCCTGCCCCGGCCAGCTCGTCCGCCGCTTTCAACCAGCGCTGTGGGTTGACATTGGCTGGCAGCTGCGTCGGCCGCTGGAGCAGTACCGCCCAGCCGCCGGCATCCTTGAAGGCCGACTCGAACCCACTGAAGCTTATCAACAGCCGCCGGTTCATGCCCGAACGCAGCAAGACCGTGCGTTTCTGCCGGTTATAGCCGGCCAGAATCCCGTACCGAGGCCCACCCCATAGTGCCGTGCCTTCGGTGTAGCGCAGCAACACCGGATTGCCTGCGGCCACCTGCTCCAACAGTGCGGACAATTCACTGTCGAGGGGGTATACCACCAACCCGTATTCTCGCGCCAGGGTTTGCATATTCTGCTGCAAACCGGCCTCACCACCTGGCAGGTGCAATGGTTTTTCCAGCAACCCCGGGGTAATCACCGTACCTTGCGCAGTCAACACGGCAGCCAGGGATTGCGGGGCGCCCTGATACATATCGCCTCGATAGAAGGGCACGCTGTTGAGCTCCACCCGTTCGGGCAGGCGCTGGATCTGCGGCGACACACTGCCCGCGCAACCGGCCAGGGCCGCCAGGCAGGCCGTCGCGAATACCAGTGATCGAAAAGAGGGAATGACCGGCAACATGATGAGTCTCTAGTTCAGGTACCCGATGAACGGGCCAGGCTTGGGCCGTCGATCATAAAGCGCCCACTGGCTTGGGTATAGCTTTAAACAGCAGTCTCGCTACCGCGATAGAACGAACCGCTCCGCCGCCAATGCCCGCGAACGACTGCCTGCAACACTTGAACGACTAGACTGTCCATTGAACTGAGAGCGTTTGCCCCGGACCGGGGCTGAGGGAGGCCCGCATGAGCCTGACAACGACTATCCTGATGCTGGTATTCGGCTGGCTGAGCGTAGCGGCAGCCATGCTGTGGGGCGTGCTGCGGATTACCCGTCGCCATCATCCGTCGCCATTGCGCACGGAAAAGCCCAAAGAGTCCAGCCGGCGCCACGCCGCCGCGCACTGATTGCTACTTTCTTCAAAAAAAGAAAAAAGCCGCCCGGGCTGAACCCGGGCGGCTTCTACATGCCTGCAATCAGGCCTCGTTGCCCAACGCCTTTTGCCGGGCACGACGGGCCATCATGTTCAACACCTCAATCGCAGCCGAGAACGCCATCGCCGCGTAGATGTAGCCCTTGGGCACATGGGCACCGAAGCCTTCGGCGATCAGCGTCATGCCGATCATGATCAGGAAGCCCAACGCCAGCATGACCACCGTCGGGTTATTGTTGATGAAGCGGGCCAGCGGCTCGGCCGCCAACAGCATCACCAGTACCGACACCACCACCGCGATGATCATGATCGGTAAATGCTCGGTCATGCCCACGGCCGTGATGATGCTGTCGATGGAGAACACCAGGTCGAGCATCAGGATCTGACCGATAGCGGCGGCAAACCCGAGGGTCACGCCTGACGTGGCCGTCTTGGGATCGTTTGGCGCAGGATCCATGCTGTGATGGATCTCGGTGGTGGCCTTCCACAGCAGGAACAGACCGCCGGCAATCAGGATCATGTCCTTCCAGGAGAACGCCTGGCCGAGAATTTCGATGACCGGCTCCGTCAACTGCACGATGAACGCAATGGTGCTCAACAAGCCCAGGCGCAGGATCAGCGCCATGCCGATCCCGATCCGCCGCGCCTTGGCACGATGCTGTTCGGGCAGCTTGTTGGTCAGGATCGAAATGAAGATCAGGTTATCGATGCCCAGCACGATTTCCATGACGACCAGGGTCGCCAGGGCGATCCAGGCAGTGGGGCTGGCAGCGAGTTGTAGAAGATAATCCATGGGTCAGTCCTGGCTCGATGTGACGGAGTTAGATGGCTTGGGTGGAAGATTCGGCTTTGTCAGCATCCTCCTTCGGTTCTTTCTTGGGGCTGATCAACCCGCCAGTGGCGTCGTTCAGCGCCTGCTCGGCAGCCTTGTGGGTATCGTCGATGGCTTTCCGGGCCGCGTCGACCGCTTGTTCCTTCAACTGCCGGGCCAGTTGTTCAGCACTTTTCTCAGCCTGCTCACAGCCCACCAGTGCCATTGAAGACATCGCCAGAAGGGCTGCAAGACCCAGGGATTTGTACGTCATGAATAGAAGCCTCTGTGAAAAGACGGAACCTGAAGATGGCTCACCAATGGCCAGGGATTCTAGAGACGTCGATACTTCAGGAAAATTCGTATTTTCAGCGGTTATACTTCGATTTTTACGAAACCAAGTGAACCATGCTCAATTATCGGCAACTGCATTACTTCTGGGTCGTAGCCAAGACAGGCAGCATCGTGCGGGCGTGCGAGCAGTTGAACCTGACCCCACAGACCATCAGCGGGCAGATTTCCCTGTTCGAGCAGACGTACAACATCAAATTGTTCCGCCGTGTCGGACGACAACTGGAGCTGACCGAAGCCGGTCGCCAGACGCTGCCCTACGCCGAGCACATGTTCCAACTGGGAGGCGAACTGGAGCTGATGTTGCGTGCCCAGCCCAACGAACAGCAGACGTTGTTCCGGGTGGGGGTGGCGGATGTAGTACCCAAATCCATCGTTTATCGACTACTGGCGCCGACCATGGAACTGAGCGAACCGCTGCGCGTCACCTGTCGCGAGGACAAACTCGAACGGCTGCTGGCGGACCTGGCGATCCAGCGCCTGGACCTGGTGATTTCCGACAGCCCGATGCCCAGTCACCTGGACATCAAAGGCTACAGCCAGAAATTGGGGGAATGCGGCATCAGCTTCTTCGCCACCGCCGCATTGGCCGAACGCTACGGGCAGGATTTTCCCCGAGGCCTGCAGGACGCCCCGCTGCTGATCCCCGGTCCAGAAACCGTGGTCCGCAGCCGCCTGCAACGCTGGTTCGCCGAGCAGCAGATCCAGCCGCGCATCGTCGGTGAATTCGATGACAGTGCGTTGATGCAGGCCTTCGGTCAGTCAGGCAGCGGCATTTTCATCGGCCCGAGCGTGATCGCCGAAGAAGTGAAGCGCCAGTATGGTGTGCAGGAGATCGGCCAGACCGACGCGGTGAGCGAGTCGTTCTATGCCATCTCCGTGGAGCGCAAGGTCAGCCACCCGGGCATCGTCGCGATTGCCGAAGGTGCACGTCGCGAGTTGTTCCACTAGACGCGTGTCGGGGCTTGAAGGTCATCAGCAGCAACGCCAGCAGGATCGATAGCAGGATGAAACCGGCCGCCGCAAAACCGACGCTGCCCAGGCCCAGCGTATCGATGACCCGCCCGCCGACCATCGCCCCCAAACCAATCCCCAGGTTGGCGCCAGCGATGTTGAGCGACGCGGCAAAGGCTGGCGCCTCTGGGGCGGCCTTCATCAGTCGCACATGACTGACCAGGAACAGCGCGGCCTGGGTCACACCCCAGATCGCCATCGCCGCGGCCAGCCACAGGCTCGAATGAATGCTCGGCACCAACGCCACCATGCCGCCGATCATGAACAGGCAAAACACCATCGACGCGATCAGCGGATGCCGGTCCACCGCTCGGCCACCCAGGGAATTGCCCACCAGCCCCACTGCGCCGAACCCCATCAGGCACCAGCCCACCAGCGTGCCATCGAACCCGGCGAGACGTTCGAGGATGTCGGCCAGGTAGGTGTAGGCGGTGAACATGCCGCTGAATACCAGGATCGACAACAGCACGTGGCCTTGCATCAACGGGCTGCGCAGGATCTTGAACTGCGAGCGGAAGCTGACTTGATGCAGGTGCAGGTTCGTCTTCGGCAGGTAGATGAACAGCAACAGCGCCTTGGCGAAGGCGATGACGGCGAGGATCGCGAAAGCACTGCGCCAACCGAACGCATCGGAAACCAGCGTTCCCACCGGGATTCCGAATACCGTGGCGCAGACAATGCCAAAGCCGATCCGGGCAATGGCCCGCCCGGCGTGCTGCGGCCCGACGATGTCCACCGCCGTTTCGCTGGCCAGCGCCCAGAATACCGGCAGGCCTAGGGCCGGGATCAACCGGGCAAGGGCCATGACCCAGATATCGGGGGCAACGGCGGCCAATGTGTTGGCCAGGCCGAACATCAGCAGTACGCTGATAAACAGTCTGCGCCGTTCGAAACGGGCAAACCAGGCTGTCAGGAATGGCCCGAACGCCGCCACCGTAAACGCGAACAGCGTCACCAGCAACCCGGCCTGGGGAATGCTGACGTGCAGGTCGCGAGCGACGGATGGCAGCAGGCCAACAATGATGAATTCCGTGGTCAGCACCGTGAAACCGGCAGCCGACAACAGGAAAATGGCTAACAACATGCAGAACTCCGAGAAAACGACAACACCAGCGTTGGCCTGAGGGCCCGCTGGAGGAAGAGAGAGGTGAGAGAATCAAAGCCTAACAGAATGTGGGCCACAGACAAATGTGCTTAAACACCCGAGTGACGGATCGTCACAGGTCCGTCAGATTCTTTACCGGGCTGTGCTAAAGTCCGCGCCCCGCAAACATCGAACATTCTTCCGGTCCCGCTCACGTGGCCTGCCCGCTTGTTGCCCTGAACGCGGACCGTTGCCCACAACAAAAAACACATGGATAGCCGTATGACTGCTTTATCCCCTTCCCTTCTACAACGCTTCAAACGCACCAGCCTGGTGACGCAAATCGTCATCGGCCTGATCATCGGTATCGCCCTGGCGTGGCTGGCGCCGGATGTGGCGAAATCCACCGCATTCATCGGCAAGGTCTTCGTTTCCGCCCTCAAGGCGGTCGCCCCCATCCTGGTGTTCGTGCTGGTCATGGCTTCGATCGCCAACCATAAGCAAGGCCAGCAGACCCATATCCGGCCAATCCTGCTCCTGTATCTGCTGGGCACCTTCGCAGCGGCGGTAGTTGCGGTGGTAGCCAGCACCCTGTTCCCCTCCAGCCTGGTGTTGTCCGCCCAGGACGTAGCTGTCACCGCTCCCGGTGGCATCGGCGAAGTGCTGCAAAGCCTGGTGCTCAGCGTCGTGGATAACCCGGTCCGGGCGCTGACCGACGGTAACTTCATCGGCATCCTGGCCTGGGCCATCGGCCTGGGAATTGCCCTGCGCCACGCCGGCGAAACCACACGCACCATGCTCGATGATCTGTCCAACGGCGTGACCGCGATCGTGCGTCTGGTGATCAGCTTCGCCCCGCTGGGGATCTTCGGGCTGGTTGCCTCGACTCTGGCCACCTCCGGCTTCGGCGCCCTGCTCGGTTACCTGCATCTGTTGACCGTGCTGATCGGCTGCATGCTGTTCGTCGCACTGGTGATCAACCCGCTCATCGTGTTCTGGAAACTGCGGCGCAACCCGTATCCGCTGGTGTTCACTTGCTTGCGCGAAAGCGGCATCACCGCGTTCTTCACCCGCAGTTCAGCGGCCAACATTCCGGTGAACCTGGAACTGAGCAAACGCCTGGGCCTGCACGAGGATACCTACTCGGTATCGATTCCACTGGGCGCGACCATCAACATGGCCGGCGCCGCTATCACCATCACCGTGCTGAGCCTGGCTGCGGTGCATACCCTGGGGATCGTGGTGGATGTTCCGACAGCGGTATTGCTGAGCGTCGTCGCGGCCATTTGTGCCTGCGGCGCGTCCGGTGTGGCCGGTGGTTCACTGCTGCTGATTCCCCTGGCGTGCAGCCTGTTCGGTATCCCGAGTGAACTCGCCATGCAAGTGGTTGCCGTGGGATTCATCATCGGTGTCCTGCAGGATTCGGCGGAGACGGCGTTGAACTCGTCCACCGATGTGCTGTTCACCGCGGCGGCTTGCCTGGGTGAGGAACAGAGGCTCGCACGTACGGCTTGATGGCTGCGGTGAAGGTGCCGTCGCTATCGCGAGCAGGCTCGCTCCCACATTTGTTTTAGAGTGGTCTCGGGATTTGTATCCACCCTGAATCCTCTGTGGGGATAGGCGGCACCTTCACCGGTGACCAACAGGCAAAAAAAGCCCGGAACGGCTCACACCGTCCCGGGCTTTTTCATGGTTGCGCGCTTAGAACGCGCCCATATAGTCGCGCTTGCCCACTTCCACACCGTTATGACGCAGCAGCGCATAAGTGGTGGTAACGTGGAAGAAGAACTGCGGCAGGCCATAGGTCAGCAGGTAATTCTGGCCGGTGAAGCGTTTTTCCTTCGGCGTGCCCGGGCGGGTGACGATCTCGATATTTTCCTTGCCATCGATCTGCTCGGGGCTGATGCCGTCGATGAAGGCCAATACCTTGGCGATCAGGGCTTGCAGCTCAGCGAAGGTGGTTTCGCTGTCGTCATATTTGGGTACTTCAATATCGGCCAGGCGAGCGGACACGCCCTTGGCGAAATCCACGGCAATCTGCACCTGACGCACCAGCGGAAACATGTCCGGGTAGAGGCGGGCTTGCAGGAAAGCGTTCGGCTCGATGTTTTTCGCAGTCGCGTGGGCTTCGGCCTTATTCAGGACGTCACTCATGGCGTTGAGCATCTGCTTGAAAACCGGGATGGAAGCGGCATAAAGAGAAATAGTCATGGCGATCTCATGCAGGTGAAAGGAAGGAACACAGCAAACGGAGGCGATTATAGCCACGGCTTGTTGCACACCTTGTCTTTTATTGCGCAAGGATTAGGCTAGGCGGCTTCACAGCATAGGGGACGCGCGATGAGCATCGAAGAACAAGGCCAGGCCGAACAAGCAAGGCTCAACAGCATGGAAATCCGCATCCTCGGTGCCCTGGTGGAAAAACAGGCCACCAACCCGGAAACCTACCCACTGACTCTCAACGCCCTGGTACTGGCCTGCAACCAGAAAACCAGCCGTGAACCGGTGATGAACCTCACCCCGGGGCAGGTCGGCCAGAGCTTGCGGGCGCTGGAGGGTCGCGGCTTTACCAAACTGGTCATGGGCAGCCGCGCCGACCGCTGGGAGCATCGGGTCGACAAGGCCCTGGAACTGGTACCGGCCCAGGTCATCCTGATGGGCCTGTTGTTCCTGCGCGGCCCGCAAACGGTCAATGAGTTGTTGACCCGTAGTGGCCGCATGCATGATTTCGAAGACACCGACCAAGTGCTGCATCAACTTGAACGCCTGATCGCCCGCGGGCTGGCGCTGCTGGTGCCACGCCAGGCCGGCCAGCGGGAAGACCGCTATGTCCATGCCATGGGCGACCCGGCGGACATCGAAGCGATCCTCGCCGCCCGCCAGCACCCGGTGGAACGCGGTGCCGGCAGCGGCGTCTCGCTGGAGCGCATCGAAGAGCTCGAAGCGCGGATCGTGGCGCTGGAGGAACGCCTCGCGCGTCTGGAATAAGCCCTAAGCGGACCGGGCAAACGCCACGGCTTTCTCGAACTGCTCCAGGCTCGGCCGCACGCCGGTGTAAAGCACGAACTGCTCCAGGGCCTGGATGGCAACTACCTCCAACCCGGTGATGACTCGTTTGCCCTCAGCCCGGGCACGCACGATCAGCGGGGTTTCCGATGGAATTGCCACCACGTCGAACACGGTCTCGGCTGCGGCGATGGCAACGGGCTCGAACGCCAGCTGATCGGCTTCCGGCCCTCCGGTCATGCCAATCGGTGTGACATTGATCAGCATCCGCGGCCGTTGCTCACCCAGCTCGGCTTGCCACTCATATCCCAGGGACTCGGCCAAGGCCCGTCCGGCGGTTTCGTTGCGGGCGACGATCAGCCCCTGCTGGTAGCCGCCATCACGCAGGGCGCTGGCCACGGCCTTGGCCATCCCGCCGCTGCCGCGCAGGGCAAAGGTCGAGTCCTTGGGCACGGCATGGGTCTGCAGCAATTGGGCAACCGCGATGTAGTCGGTGTTGTAAGCCTTCAAATGGCCATCGGTATTGACGATGGTGTTGATGGACTGGATCGCGGCGGCGGAGGCGTCCAGTTCATCGACCAGGGCAATGCAGGCCTCCTTGAACGGCATCGACACCCCGCACCCGCGGATGCCCAGGGCGCGGATACCGCCGACCGCACCAGGTAGATCCTGGCTGCTGAAGGCCTTGTAATAGAAATTCAGGCCCAGTTGCTCATACAAGTGATTATGAAAACGCAGGCCGAAATTCCCGGGCCGCCCCGACAGCGACATGCACAGTTGGGTGTCTTTGTTGGGATTGATTTGCATGTTTATTTCCTTGCATTCCACTTTCTGACAAGCGGGATCACCGCCCGCCCGACCTTACACAATATTTACCCAACGGCGCTGCAAATCCTGGGAAAATCGTTGTCAGAGCAAGTACCCCCGTGACCTTTCAGCGGTCTGTTGCAAACGGGGCCAAACGAGGAACCACCATGAATCGTAAACTCCCTGTCATCGCCCTGCTCGTGGGGGCACTCGCGGTCACCGGCCAGGCATCCGCCCATGGTCGCGGTGGTTGGGAGGGTCCCGCAGTGTTCGGTGCAATCGTCGGCTCGGCTATTGTCGGCTCGGCGCTCATCAACCGTGACCGGCCGGTGTACGTGCAACAACCGGTCTACGTCCAGCCGCAACCGGTTTATGTACAACAACCCCCACCGGTCTATTACGAGCCACAGCCGGTGTACATCGAGCGGCCTATCTACTATCGCCCAGCACCGGTGTATTACGGGCCACCACGGGGCTACTACTACGGCCCGCCCCACGGCCATTACGGTCGCTGGTAAGCGAATAGACAAACAGCCTGTGATCGAGGATCACAGGCTGTTTTTTATTATGTGAACACCACAAAACCTGTGGGAGCGGGCTTGCTCGCGAAAGCGGTCTGTCGATCACACTGATGTTGCCTGACACACCGCCTTCGCGAGCAAGCCCGCTCCCACAGGGGATTTGCCGCTGATGTTCAACTGGCCCAGTCAGGCATGTTCGCCGCTTTTCAACCGCATCGGCCCATGCTCCGCAGTCGAGTGGGAAGGCTCTGCCAGCACCGGAATTTCATTGCCATCGCAATCATGCAGCTTGCCGTCGCTGAAGTAATCGCCTTCACGCAGCGCCGCCAGGTCCTGGTAACGCAACACCCGCTCGGTGCCGGCGGCAAAGACTGACTGCTGGTCGGAGTTGCCTGCGGTGAGGTGATTGAAGGCCAGGTTGAGGATGATCGCCATGATCGCCGAGGAACTGATGCCCGAATGGAAGATCGTCGCGAACCAGGTCGGGAAATGGTCGTAGAAGTTTGGCGCGGCGATAGGAATCATGCCGAAACCGATGGAGGTGGCAACGATGATCAGGTTGACGTTGTTGCGGTAGTCGACTTTCGACAGGGTTCGAATGCCACTGGCAGCCACGGTACCGAACAGCACGATGCCTGCGCCACCCAGGACCGAGGTCGGTACCGCAGCGATCACCCGGCCCATGAATGGCAACAGCCCCAGCACCACGAGAAACAACCCACCGGTGGCGACCACGAAACGGCTCTTGATTCCGGTCACCGCCACCAGGCCGACGTTCTGCGCAAAGGCACTCTGGGTGAAGGAACCGAAGATCGGCGCGATCATGCTCGACAGCATGTCCGCCCGCAGGCCGTTACCCAGGCGCCTCGAGTCGACCTTGGTGTCGATGATCTCGCCCACCGCCAGGATATCGGCCGAGGTTTCCACCAGGGTCACCATGATCACGATGCACATCGACAGGATCGCGGCGACGTGGAACGTCGGCATGCCGAAATGGAATGGCGTGGGAAAGCCGAACATCGGGCCTTCGCTGACGGATGAGAAATCAGCCATGCCGAGAAACACGGCGATCACCGTACCAACCACCATCGCCAACAGAATCGACAACCGGGAAATCGTCGCACTGCCCATCTTGCTGAGTAACAGCACCAGCACCAGCGTGACGGCGGCCAGACCAATGTTGGCCATGCTGCCGAAATCAGCGGCGTGACTGTTACCACCCATGGCCCAGCGCGCCGCCACCGGCATCAACGTCAAGCCAATGGTGGTGATGACGATGCCGGTGACCAGCGGCGGAAAGAAACGGGTGATTCGCGAAAACACCGGGGTGATCAGCAAACCGATCAGGGACGCGGCGACCACGGCCCCCAGGATGGCTTGGAAGCCCCCCTCCCCGCCAGTCCCGACAATCGCCACCATGGTCGCGACCCCAGAAAACGATACACCTTGCACCAAGGGCAACTGGCACCCGAAAAACGGCAGGCCAAGGGTTTGCAACAAGGTCGCCAGCCCCCCCGCAAACAATGACGCCGCAATCAACAGACCGATGTCCGCCGAAGACAGCCCGGCCGCCTGGCCGATGATCAGGGGCACCGCGACGATGCCGCCATACATGGTCAACACATGCTGCAGGCCGTAAGCCATATTCGCACCGATACCAAGGTTTTCGTCCTCGGGCCGTGGAAGTGAAACATGGGGCGTTTTCATGGTTCGGGGATTCCCTGTTTTTTGTTATGGGCACACTGTATTCAAAACTCAGGACAAATGTCCATAGAGTTGTATACAACTTCTTAGCCACATTACGACCTAAAGGTCATCACATCCTCAGGATGCCCATCCCACTGTCAGAGCAGCCCCGACACTGCTGGCCGCAACAGCTCGCGCGGCGGCACACGCAGACCGAATTCATTTTCCAACAAATCGATCAGTTCATCGGCATCGGTGATTTCCCGCCGCTCGCTCTTCTGCCCTATCCGGTGCACGGCATAGCTGTTGCCGTTGAGGGTCTTGCGCAGGCCATCGCCAGTGCGGGCCGCCATCAGCCGGCCCATGAACGGCGAGTCCGGGTGGCTGCTGACGTACCAGTTGCCCACGGTGTAGTCGATGTCTTCCTGGCGCTGTAGGTCGAACAGGTACATCGGCCGCCATTCGCCCGCGACGTTGGCACGCAGCAGATAGCCGTCCGGATGCTCTTCGATACGGTAAGGTTCATGGGGAGTGGCCTGGCTGTCACGACTGTCCAGCAGCAGCGGCCCGGTGGGCACCATGCCGCCGAAGCCAACGTCGGTGATATAGCGCACGCCGTCTATCGTCACCAGGCTGAGACGGTGAGTGCGAGCGGTCCAGGCACCTTCGGGTGCGTTCATCACCACCCGTCCTGTAATGCCTCGGGCGTCAAAGCCCAGCGTCTGCAACAGCACCAGGAACAATTGATTGAGTTCGTAGCAATAGCCGCCGCGTCCTTGCTCGAAGATTTTTCGCTCCACCGCTTCGAGCTCGATCGGCACCGGCAGACGCAGCAGTGTCGAGAGGGTTTCAAAAGGGAATTCAGCCGTGTGGCGCCATTGGAGCAGGCGCAGGGTGTCGAGGGTCGGCGCTGGGGGTGCGTCCAAACCCAGGCGTTGCAGATAACGGCCCGTATCGCTCAGTCGTGAGGTGTCCATGAGGGTGTCCTTTATCCAATGCAGGGCTTACGGTAAGCCATCTGCTGGAGCAAGGTATAAGGCATTATTCTTGCAGCGACAACCGGTCCCGTTGGGCTTGTCGGTCAGCGTCGCTTGCGTGAAGCCAGCCGGATCCAGGTGGGTGCATGATCGCTGGGGTGCGGCTGGTTCCTGACCCAGGCGTCCACGCCCGCCTCACTCAGATAGGGGCTTGCTGCGGGGTTGAGCAGCAGGTGATCGATGCGCAACCCGGAGTTTTTCTGCCAGTGCTGGCGGAAATAATCCCAGAAGGTGTAGATCCGCTCGTCCGGGTACAAATGGCGCAACGAATCCGTCCAGCCCTGGTCCAGCAACCGTTGATAACACTCGCGACTTTCGGGCTGCAACAGCGCGTCCTTGAGCCAGGAGCGCGGGTTGTAGATATCCATGTCGGTGGGTACCACATTGTAATCGCCGGCCAACACCACGGGGTGATCACTGGCCTGCAACGCCTGGGCGTAATCGATCAATCGCTCGAACCACGCCAGTTTGTAATCGAACTTGGGCCCTGGCTGTGGGTTGCCGTTGGGCAGGTAGAGACAACCGACCAGCACGCCATGCACGGCCGCCTCCAGATAGCGACTGTGACTGTCGCCTTCATCGCCGGGCAAGCCGCGCCGACTCTCCAGCGGTTGCGCATCACGGGCCAGTATCGCGACGCCGTTCCAGGAAGCCTGGCCGTGCCAGATCGCCCCATAACCCACCGACTCCAGCTCGGCCGCCGGGAAATCCCTGTCGAGCGCCTTGAGCTCCTGCAGGCAAACGATGTCGGGTTTCTCCCGCTCCAGCCATTCCAGCAGGTTGGGCAACCGAGCGCGAATACCGTTGATATTGAAAGTCGCGATGCGCAGTTTTTTCATGGGCCAGGACCTCGAAGTACCAGGACGTCAGGAGTATTCAGGAGCCGGTTTTCGACAGCGGCCGAGAGTTTTCCAGCAAGTCGGAAAATGCCTGCTTATCGATCGGACGACTGAGGAAATAGCCCTGTACCTCATGGCATTGATCCGAGCCAAGCGAACCCAGCTGGGCCAGGGTTTCCACGCCTTCGGCCGTGACGGTCAGGCCCATTGCCTTGCCCAGGTTGATGATCGCCTGGACCACCGCGCGGTCGTTGCTGCTGTTGCTCATGGAGGCGATGAAACGCTTGTCGATCTTGATCCCGTCAAAGGGGTAGGTACGCAGGTACCCCAGGGAGGAGTAGCCGGTCCCGAAATCATCCATGTTCAACCGCACGCCCAGCTCCTTCAGGGCATTCATCACCTGCAGGGCGCCGTCCACATCGTTAAGCATCACGTTCTCGGTGATTTCGAGTTCCAGGCGACTCGCAGGGAAACGGGTTTCGACCAGCACCTGGCGTACATCCTCCACCACATCGCTGCGCTCGAACTGCGCCGGCGACAGATTGACCGACACCATCAGGTCCCCAGGCCAGGTCAGTGCGGTTTCGCAGGCTTCACGCAGCACCCAGCGCGAAAGCGGAACGATGAGGTCGGTCTGCTCGGCCAGCGGAATGAAAGCATCGGGACCGAGCAGGCCCTGGGTGGGATGCTGCCAACGCACCAAGGCCTCGACGGCCACGATTTCCCGGCCGTCGACTTTGTAGCGCGGTTGGAAATGCAGGATGAATTCGTTGTTCTTCAGCGCCTGGCGCAGGTCGCTTTCCAGCTGGCGCCGATGCTGGATCTGATCGTTCATCTGTGGGGCGAAATAGCACCAGGTCTTCTTGCCCTCGGACTTGGCCTGGTACATGGCAATGTCGGCACAGCGAATCAACTCGCCGGGCACGTAACCCTGACGACGACTCACGGCAATACCGATGCTGGCACCGATGTGCAGGGCATGGGTTTCGTAGTGGATCGGTTGCTGCAGGCTATCGATCAGTCGAGCGCAGAATCGGTCGATCTCAGTGGTGTTCTCCATCCCGCTGAGCACCACGACGAATTCATCGCCGCCCAACCGTGCCACCAGATCCTGCTCACGGGTGCTGTCACGCAAGCGCTGCGCGACTTCCAGCAATACCGCGTCGCCGGCCGGATGGCCCAGGGAATCGTTGATCGGTTTGAAGTTGTCCAGGTCCACCATCAGCAAGGTCAAGGGGGCGGAATGCTCCTTGGCGGCCAGCGCCTCTTCCAGGTGCCGCGCCAGCTTGTTGCGGTTCGGCAGGCCCGTCAGCGCATCGTGCAGCGACAGATGCTGGACCTGGGCGTGGGCGGCGACCTCATCGGTGATGTCGCTGGCGGTGCCGCGGTAGCCCACCACTTCGGACCTGGCGTAGATCGGCCGCGCCGAAACCCGGCAGAAGCGCAGTTGCCCGGAATGATCACGGTAGGAACAGCGCAGGTTGCTTGCGCTCTGCTCTTCCGTCAGGTCGCCGAGCCACAGGGCAATCGGGGTGGTGTCGCAGTACAGGAGTTGCTCGATGTCCTGGCCCAGCCATTGCTGGGCGGAAAAGCCGGTGACCGTGTTGAAGCGGCCCGACAGATAAGTGATGTGTTGTTGAGCGTCGACTTCCCAGATCCAGTCGGAAGCAGCCTCGGCCACGGCCCGGAAACGCTCTTCGCTGGCTTCCAGGGCCTGGGTCGAGCGTTCCAGGCTGTCGTAGCTGGCGTCCACCTGCCGCGCCGTGCGCAGGGCATAGCGGAAAAAATAGGCAGTAAGCAGCGCCAGGATCAACAGCGCCCCACCCAATGGCGGCATCAGTGACCAGAGCAATTGCCGGCCCGGCTGTTCAAGGCGAGACACCAGGCTGTAGCCGGTGCTGTCCAGCGGCACTGCCGGCTGGCCGGACGCAAGTTCGTTATCCTTCTTGAGGTTCAGGTCGGTCAGGCCGTAACGCTTGCCCAGCGCGCGCAGTTTGACCTGGGTCAGCTGGTCGACGAACAACAGGATCGACGTGCTCTTGGCATCGACCCGGGGACGCTCGTCATTGGGCAGGATAACCGAAGCGGTGACGATGGCCGGCCAGCCTTCGAACAAGGTGTAGCGGACCGCAGGAACGGTCAGGTCGGATTGCCCCTGGAGCTGATCCACCAGGTCCTTCAACGGCGCGTCGAGATACGTTGTCGCCTCCGCCTGGACATGCTGCCCCCGCACCACCGCGTATTTGGTGCGCTCACGGTCGACGACGAACACTCCCTCATAGCCATCGTTGGTGAACAGGGTCTTGCCCATGTTCTGTTCCGCGTAGGCCCATTGCACATCGACGTCACCGTTGAGGTGCTCATAGGCGGTAGTCCAGTAGGTGTAACTGGTGATGTAGTTTTTCGACGCGATGATGCGATTTTCCACGGCGCGTTCAATGTAGAAGTGCGTCTTGCGCACATCCTCTGCATCCAACTGCCGGGCAATATTGAACAGTGCCGCAACGGCCACCAGGACCCCCAGGACAAACAACCCGGCGACCGCGGCCACCAGTCGTCGGGTAATCGGTGTGTGGCGCGTGACACTGGAAGGAATATCGGCGGCGGTCTCCATATACCTGCTCCTGTCCGATCGGCGAACGGCGAGATGCTGAGCAGTGGACCCTTGTCAGTCGGCGATGATTCCAACGGATCTCAACGGTCCGAACGCTCCAGCGTATCGAAGCCGCTTTCAGTCGACCACGCCTGCACCCGGTTGCGGCCGCTGTGCTTGGCCTGATAAAGCGCCGCATCGGCCCTCTGGATAAAGACCTCGATGCTGTCCAGGCTGCTGGGCACGAAGGCATGGCAGCCCAGGCTCACCGTCAGGTAGCCGGTGGGGGAGCCGGAATGGGTGATGTGCTTGTCGATAAGGCTCTGGCGGATCTGCTCAGCCAACGTCATGGCACCCTGCAGGTCGGTGTCGGGCAACAGCACCGCGAACTCTTCACCGCCATAACGCACCGCCAGATCAGCCTTGCGATGGCAGCAACCCTTGAGCACTTTCGCCACTTGCGCCAGGCAATGGTCGCCGGCCACATGCCCGTAGGCATCGTTGTAGCGCTTGAAGTAGTCGATATCGAGCAGGATCAGGCTCAAAGGACTGCGCTGGCGGGCACCCCGACCAAATTCGATGTCCAGGGCCCGCTCGAACAACCGACGGTTCGCCAGCCCCGTCAGGCTGTCATGGGTGGCAATCAGCCTCAACGTTTCCTGTGCCTTGCGCAGGTCGGCCTCGATCCGCTCACTGTTACGCACCTGACGCACAAACACCCAACCGAACAGACAGATGCCCGTGACCACCAGGGCCACGATGAGACTGGACTGAAAGGCTTTGCCGTACCAACCGGCGAGAATCGCCTGCTCGGACATCGCGACCGTAACCATCAGCGGATAGGCCAGCAGGTGCTGGTGATCGTATAGCCTGACGACACCGTCGGCGGAGCGGATCATTGCGGTGTCGGGCTTCTGGATGCCGGGGCCATGCCGGAAGAGGCTCTCCTGGGCCATGACTCGGCCGATCTGCGTTTCATCGAAGGGGCGGCGGGCCAACAAGGTTCCGTCGGTCAAGGCCAGGGCCATCTCGCCCTGGTCGTCAAGGCTGAAGCTTCTGAAGAAGCTATCGAAGTAGGACATCTTGATCCCGGCCAGCAGCACGCCTTGGAAATTACCGTCCTGATCATTCACGCGCCGGGAGACCGGAATGATCCAATCGCCATTTTGCCGGCTGCGAATGGCCGGCCCGATATGGGCGATCAGTGAGGCATTCTGCTGATGGAAAGCGAAATACTCCCGGTCTGCCACCCCGTCGCCTTTTTGCAAGTCATCGAAGGAGGTGACGACCCAATGTCCGCTC
Organism: Pseudomonas sp. SJZ078; assembly: GCF_007828255.1. Classification (NCBI taxonomy): domain Bacteria; kingdom Pseudomonadati; phylum Pseudomonadota; class Gammaproteobacteria; order Pseudomonadales; family Pseudomonadaceae; genus Pseudomonas; species Pseudomonas sp. SJZ078. The sequence continues at coordinate 175,396 of NZ_VIUG01000003.1, forward strand.
TTGTCGAACAGGAACAGGCCGTGCAACTGCTCCAGTGATTGCACGCGTCGGGCAAAGGTTCTATGCAGGCGCGGTTGCAGCGCCGGGCCGAAGCCATCGACCTGAATCCAGTCGGTCAGGCTGGCGAGCACCAGATCTGCCTGCAGGAACGTATCCTGGGCCTGCTGGGCCATGGCCCGGGTAAGGTTGGCCGAGGCGATACGCGCAGCGTCCAGATCGTGGTGCCGGGACTGCTCCAGTTGCAGATAAAGCAAGCCGCACAGGCACAGGCAGACCGCCGCGATAAACGCCACCGCTGCCTTGAGCAACGGCAGGCGCTTGAGGGCACCGCCGGGTGTATTGAGCGGATCAGGGATGACGATAGGCAAGCGAATTCCCGGGAGGGCAAAGCATGAGCGAATCGCTCAAAGCCCCCCAATAGGCAAGAGCTTAGCCTACCGCTCGTATGGCGGCAATTTGCCGGTGCAGTGCAGCCGATGGGTGGGATTGTGGATCCAAAAATCTCCTATCGCCTGCCGGCCAGCACAGCGCTGAATGTGTGGCGAGGGAATAAATCCCCTCGCCACAAGAACTTTGACCATGGACAGTCAGATACGGCCCTCAGCGCACCGGTGGCACCCGGATATCCCCGCTCCGGCATTGCGTCTTGACGCCTCTGCCACAACTGGTGAACGTCAGGCTCTTGTCCATGCACACCCGCACTTCCGACAATTGCGGCCCACTGCAGATGACAGCAATACCGTCGGCCGGAATGCCGGGGTTGCGTTGCCGGAACAGCCTGGCGATCTCCTCGGCTTCGAAATAATACGAGGAACTGGGGGGTTGCAGCTGCGACGGCACCTTCACCTCCGCCAGCGCCTTGTCGGACGCCTGCAGAAAGCCCATGGCGCCGAGGCCGCTGCAAGTACCGTGCTTGGACCACTCATGCTCCAGCAACTTGCGAGTCGCAAACAACGTCAGGCCCTTCTCCCGTTCCGCGTCGGTCAGCGGCACCCTCGGTTCACAGGATTGCGGCCAGCCCCCCTTGGCGTATTGCGGCCAGAGACCGTGCAGGACAAAACCGTAGCCTTTGCCGGAGCACTGCGCATCGCCCGAGTGAGTCAGGCAGAACGTCGGAGACCAGGACAGTGACAGCACGTAGTAATCGAATACTCCCGCGACGGACTCCGCCCGGGCAGCGCGTGATTCACGGGCATTGCCCACTCCCATGCAGCCCAGGGTAAGCGCAAGCAGCATGACTGTTGCAAAACGTTGTTTCATTGACCCGCTCCTCGGGCAGCCCTGTGGAAAGCAGTGACCTCGATCCGGTCGGTGATTGTTCAAGGCCTGTGTTTCAAGCCGGTGAAAGGAGGTGTTTTTTACAGGGAAACCCAGACAGGGGCTATCCAAATTGCGTAACGCCCCATAACGTAGTCCGCCTTCCATCTGCCAATGCGCCGTCGACCATGGACAAAACCTCCCGTCCCCTTGAAGCTCCCTCGGCCGTCAGCCTGCGCGACGCTTTCTGGTTCTGGCTGAAATTGGGTTTCATCAGCTTTGGCGGGCCGGCCGGACAGATCGCGATCATGCATCAGGAGCTGGTGGAGCACCGACGCTGGATCTCCGAGCGGCGTTTCCTGCATGCTCTCAACTACTGCATGTTGCTGCCGGGACCCGAAGCCCAGCAGTTGGCGACCTACCTGGGCTGGCTGATGCACCGTGGCCGGGGCGCAGTCATCGCCGGCACGCTGTTCGTATTGCCTTCGCTGTTTATCCTCATCACCTTGTCCTGGCTGTACGTCGCCTTCGGTGAAGTGCCGGTGGTGGCGGGCGTTTTCTATGGCATCAAGCCCGCCGTGACGGCAATCGTCGTCCATGCCGCCCACCGCATAGGCTCCCGTGCGCTCCGGAACAGTGGATTGTGGGCAATAGCCGTCGCGTCGTTCGCGGCAATATTCGCCTTCAATGTCCCCTTCCCGTTGATCGTGCTCGGGTCCGCGGTCATCGGCTATTTCGGTGGCCGCTGGGCGCCGGAAAAATTCAGCCTGGGCGGCCAGGCGGCCGGGCATCGCTCCTTCGGGCCAGCGTTGATCGACGACGACACCCCGCCCCCGGAGCATGCCCGGTTCAGCACCTTCAGACTCATCCGGTTGGCGGCCATCGGTGCCTTGCTGTGGATCTTGCCGATGGGCCTGTTGACCCTGATGTTCGGCTGGGAAGGCACGTTCACGCAGATGGCCTGGTTCTTTACCAAAGCCGCGTTGCTGACTTTCGGGGGTGCCTATGCGGTTTTACCCTACGTGTATCAGGGAGCGGTCGCACACTTCGGCTGGCTGACACCGACACAGATGATCGACGGTCTGGCCCTCGGCGAAACCACCCCAGGCCCCTTGATCATGGTAGTGGCGTTCGTCGGTTTCGTTGGTGGCTATGTCATGCAGGTGTTCGGCCCCGAACAGGCCTTTCTCGCCGGTGCCGTTGCGGCCACCCTGGTGACCTGGTTCACCTTCCTGCCTTCGTTCCTGTTCATCCTGGCCGGCGGCCCGTTGGTCGAGTCGACCCACAACGCCCTGAAGTTCACCGCACCGCTGACGGCGATTACCGCGGCGGTAGTTGGCGTGATCCTCAACCTGGCTTGCTTCTTCGGCTACCACGTACTCTGGCCCAACGGCTTTGTCGGTGCGCTGGACTGGCCATCGGCAATCATCGCCCTATTGGCCGCCATTGCATTGTTTCGCTACAAGCGTGGCGTGATCCAGGTATTGGTGGCATGCGGGCTGGCCGGGCTGGCGGTGCACCTGTTGCGTTAAGAGAGACGCTCGCCCGGGTAAGTCGCCACGCCCACCGATGTTCGCAACAACAGGCCGGTAATAAAATTGAACGGCCCGTACCTTACGTCACCTAACGAAGTTCCTGGCCCTGTCCAGACTCTAACGCCAGATAGGGCCTGAACCCGAAAAGCAACGGCGCAGGTGACCGATCCATGGACTCAAGCTCCCTCGAAATCTTTACCGATACCCAGTTGCTGGGCATCTCCATCGCCAATTGGCTGCTCGCCCTCGGCGTGATGACAGTGAGCTTCATCGTCGCCAGGGCGAGCATCGGCTTCCTCCTCAGGAACGTACGGGCCCGGGCGCAGAAGCCCAACGCCTACCTCAGCCACATCGCCGTCGAAGTGCTCTCCAGCACCAGCAACACCCTGTTGTTGCTGGCTTCGATCCTGATCGGCATCGGCGTGCTGGACTTGCCGGAACGTTGGCTCAGCCGGGTCAGCAGCCTCTGGTTCGTGGTGGCGGCCCTGCAAATGGGACTGTGGGCCAACCGGGCAATCGCCCTTACACTGTTGCACTATTTCGCCCGCCACAACCACACCGAAATCCATCAGAAGAGTGCCCTGGCGACGTTGAGCCTGTGGGGCGCGAAGGTATTTCTCTGGGCCATGGTGCTGTTGGCAATGCTCTCCAACCTCGGCGTGAACATTACCGCGTTTATCGCCAGCCTCGGCGTCGGCGGCATCGCCGTCGCGCTTGCGGTGCAAAACATCCTCGGCGACCTGTTCGCCTCGCTGTCCATTGCCGTGGACAAACCCTTCGAAGTCGGCGACTTCATCGTCGTCGGATCCCTGGCCGGTACCGTCGAACACGTCGGCCTGAAGACCACGCGGATCCGCAGCCTGGGTGGCGAACAGATCGTGATGGCCAACGCGGAGATGATCAGCACCACCATCCAGAACTACAAACGGCTCCAGGAACGGCGCATCGTTTTCGAATTCACCCTGCCCCTCGACTGCTCCACGGAACAACTCAAGCAGGTGCCGGTCATCGTCGAACGCATCATCAAGGCACAGGAAAAGACCCGCTTCGACCGCTCGCATTTTCGCGGCATCGGTCAGAGCGCTCTGGAATTCGAGACGGTTTATATCGTGCTGGACCCCAGCTACAACATCTACATGGACATCCAACAGGCGATCAATCTGGGCATGATGGAAGAATTCGCGAAAATCGGCGTGCGCTTCGCGATTCCTGCGCGGACCGTCCACGTCGCTTCGCTACCGAATATGCCCGCACAGCCTGCCGGGGAAAGCGACCACGAGACCCCGGCGCGGGCGACGCCGAAATATCAGGCACGGCATTAATATCAGCTTCAACCGGAATAATGTGGGAGCGAGCCTGCTCGCGATGGCGGTGGGTCAGCCAGCCTTGATGCAAAGGACCGGACGCCTTCGCCAGCAGCGTCGCTCCCACAAGGAATCGCGGAGATTGCGTTGCCAAAGCAAAACCAGCCCCGACACTCGAAAGCCTTCCCTGACCCAACGCAACTGAACACCTGACCCCATCAGCTAAGCTCACCTCATCATTACGACAGGGAGCATCGACATGAGCAAAGCAGACGAGCTGGCGGCCAAGCTGAGGCAAACCCGGCAAAGCCGTGCCGACACGGATAACAATGCCGACCTGGCGATTGAACACTGGCCCGCCCAGGTCTATGAGCTGTACCACCAGATCGAAACCTGGCTGGCGCCGGTCTGCGAAGCCGGGTTGACGATTCGGCGCAATCCCACTCACGTGTTCGAAAGCCATGCCAGCGGTTCGACGTACAACTACGCCATTGATCGACTGTTGATGGAAGGGAACCATCACCGCATCGAGCTCGACCCGATTGCCCGCTTCTCCGCTCATGGAGAGGGCTGTGTTGAAATCCACCTGAAGGGGCAGACACGCTGCCTGCTGCGAACCGTCGGTGAACATGGCGAATCGCGGTGGCATGTCCAGTCGAGCGGACAGCCGCTGTCCGAGCCCTTGGCACTGGACGAAGAGGCGTTGGTTGCGCTGGTGGAGGAAGGTCTGGGTTTAACGCACTCGGTCTAATTGCTGGCCTGAAAGGCCGACTGGAGTGTCACGTCGCTGCCAACTTCAGCGTCGGGCGACGTCACTTGCGCCATCGGCCGTGACACCAGCCTGTTCAAGGCGTTGTCGATCTCATCGGCCGCGCCTTGTGCATAAAGGGCATTGGCCCAGCTCCAGTAGTGATCGGACATCAATCCGCCCACCGCCTGAGCACACAGTTCATCGCTGCAGACACCCATTTTCCCCGCGGCAGCGATAACGGCCATAAGGGCTTGCTCCAACTGGGGAATTCGTTCGGTAGACACAACTGACGGCCTGATGAATCATGAGAGCAGAGTTTACCAAGATATCAATAGGCCACCAACCGCAAGCGCTCAACGGTCAGCTGATTCGCTCAGCCACCCGCTGCGCCGAATGCCGCGGTGCTCGGCATCGCTAACGACTCCCGAGCCGTAGCGCGAGCGGCCAGCATGGCCAGGATGGCGGCAACGCCCAGCACCGCCGCACTGGTTTCGAAGGTCGCCTGGTAGCCGTTCAGATCAAACAGAAAGCCGCCGACCGTCGCGCCCGCTCCGATGGCGAGCTGGACAATTGCCACCATCAGCCCCCCTCCGGCCTCTGCGTCGTCCGGCAGTGTCCGCGCCAGCCAGGTCCACCACCCGACAGGCGCGGCAGTCGCCACCAGTCCCCATAATCCCAGCAAGACGGTCGTGGCAACCACAGACGCGCCGAACCCCACCAGCGCAATGGCAATCGCCACCATCAACAAGGGGATAATGATCAGGGTCCGATACAAGCCCTTCTTCAGGAACGCGCCAATCAGGAAGGTGCCCAGGAAACCGGCCACGCCGATGACCAGCAACATGAACGAAAGCAGAGAGACGCTCACTTGGGTCACGCTTTCGAGGAACGGACGCAGGTAAGTGAACAGCATGAACTGCCCCATGAAAAACGTACTGACCGCCAACATGCCCCATGCAACCGGCGCCCGGGTCATCAGCCTGAAAACATTGCTGCTGCCCTGTTTCGTCTGCGTGTGCCGGATCCGCATTGTCGGCATCCGCAACAGCAGCCAGGCCAGGGCAATCGCAGCAACGGGCACGATGCAAAAGAACGCGCCACGCCAACCGATGATCGCTCCCAGGAAACTGCCCAACGGCGCCGCCACCACCGTCGCCAGGGCATTGCCACCATTGACGATGGCCAAGGCACGCGGCAGTTGATTGTCCGGTACCAGTCGCATGGCCGTGGCCGCTGACAGCGACCAGAAGCCACCGATTGCGACCCCGATCAAGGCGCGTCCCGCCATGAACGTCAGGTAATCAGGCGCCAGCGCGACCACCGTCCCGGAGAGGATCATCAGCAGTGTCAGACCCGACAGCAGCCACTTACGGTCGATCCTGGCCGCAATCGAGGCTATGAACAGACTGGTGATCAGCGCGAAGGCGCCGGACACGGCAATGCCCTGTCCGGCCTGCCCCTCGCTGACCTGCAGATCCGCCGCTATCGGCGTCAGCAGGCTGACCGGCATGAATTCCGACGCTACGAGCGCGAACGCGGCGAGCGCCATGGCAAGCACGGCACTCCATGCGGGTTGGCCGTGTGATTTCGGCAAAGAGGTATCGGTCATCGAGTATGCATCCTGTCGCTGAGGTAAACACTTTTGCTGTACTGCAAGAGCGGGTCCGCACGAGCCTCGGGAAAAGCCCCGCAGCACACGTCCATTTCAGCGGTTATCTCTGGATGACCGGTAGAGTATTTCTCTGTAATTCTTGCCCGATTCTGTGAACCTGCACGCGAGATATAGGCAGCGCTTCGCTTGGCGAGGTAATGTTCTGCCTAAAGCTATCAACCGAACCTGAAACCCGAACACACCATGACGATCCGGCGCACATCGTTGCAAGAAACTCTCGCCGACAACATTGGCGCGCGGGCCCAGCGGACAGGGGACTATGCAACATCGATCGCCGGACTCAGCCTGTTTCGACGTGATGCCCCCGCGCCGCCTGCCATCTGCATGATCGAACCGAGCATCGTCCTCGTGACCCAGGGTGCGAAACAACTGTGGCTCGGCGGCGAGGCCTATGGCTACGATGCCTCGCGCTTCCTTATCACCTCACTGGACCTGCCCGCCCAGTTCAGCCGCGAATATGGCCGCTTGTTTGGCACGCCGCCCAAGCGGGATATTGCGGCGTTGCGGGGGCAAGGACATTTGACGTGATCCACTGTGGCGAGGGAGTTTACTCCCGCTGGGCTGCGCAGTAGCCCCGAATGATGGGAGCGCTCCGCACTCCAGCGGGAGCAAGCTCCCTCGCCACGACATTCACTTCCCCCCTTGCAAGCGGCTGTCTGTCTTTTCCGCCAAGGCAATGCACTTCAACGCCAGGATCATCGTCGGGTCCACCAGCGCCACCGCATGTCCGTTGATTTCAAACGCCTCGCCGTGTTCGAGCACCAGGGGCAGTTCCGTGCATCCCAGAATCAACACCCCTGCCCCCAGTTCGCACAAGTGCTCGGCCGCCAGCAGCAACTGTTCCCTGCACAGTCCGTCGGTGAAACCGGCCTTGATTCCCCGCGGCCCGTAGATAGCGTCCATGATCATCGCCTGATAGTCGGGCCCCGGCGTCAGTATCTGCAACCCGGCTCGGCGGGCTGCCTGATGATAGACCTGGCTCTGTACCGTACCGGAAGTTGCCAGTAGCCCGATGACCTTGCTCGCCCCGTGCCTGTGCAGGATCCACTCCACCGTCTCGCTCAACATGTTCACGATGGGCACCCCCAGGTTCTTCTGAATGCGTTCGACAAAGGCATGGGCGGTGTTGCAGGGAATCGCGATGGCATTGACGCCTGCGCTTTCAAGACGCTTGCAGGTGGCGTACATCGCCAGGGTCGGATCGGTTTCTCCCCGCAGCAGGCTGGCCGTCCGATCCGGTATCTGCGGGTTCTGCTCGACCACCATCCGGATGTGGTCCTGGTCCCTGTCCGCCGGGGTATTGGCCACTACCTTGGCCATGAAATCCACCGTGGCGGCCGGCCCGACGCCGCCCATGATGCCTAGTTTGAAGGTCGCTCGACCTGGTGGTGTCCGCTGCTGCGTCGCGAAGTCAGCGTAGATCGAGTTGATGTCCAGCACGGCCATGCCGCGTCGCTGCAGATCGGTACAGACCAGTGAAAGCTCGGTCATGCCGGGCAGGATCACCGTCGCCCCCTGGGCCTGCAACGACAGACACGCCTGATACAGCGCCTCCAGTGGCGCGCCCTCCAGATAACCGTCCTTGATGCCATCGACGCCATACACGGCCTCCATCAAGGCCGATTGAGCTTCGGCGTCGGGGTAAACGATCCGGAAGTCCTCCGCGAAGTACCGCTCGAACATCCCACAGTGGCGCACGAAATCGGAGGCAATGACACCCAACGTTGCCCGGGGCTGGACAGTGCGCCTGACGTAGCGAGCCAGGGCCGCCATCATGTCCAGCACCGCAATGCCCAACTCGTCCTGGATTTCCGCACGGAAGGTATGGCTGGCGAAGCATGGAAGCAGCACCGCGTCGAAGCCATTATCCTCAAAAAACTTGCACACCTGGAACACATAGAACTTGCGCGACGTCATGCTCGCATTCGTGTCCAGGGGCAGCAGCACGTCCTTGAACGGGTGCTGCTCGACCAGAAAATGGTAGCGGCCCTGATCCTCGAGCACCGCTCTGGACTTGAGCAGTTTGTAGAACAGGTCGCCACCGGCCAGCGAGCCAAGCCCGCCGACGATGCCCAGCTTCCGAACCGCAGGCGTCTGCCGGGTCGACTTCGCTTTCACCTTCATGGCGTTGCTCCCTACACAACCGGAACCGGGTTGGATCGAGACTGGACGGGGGCGGTGCCTCGGTCCTCGGCCGCCTCCTCGTGAGGTTCGGATTGAGCGACCACCGCCGTTGCAATGCTGTTGCCCACCACATTGGTAGCCGTGCGTGCCATGTCCAGGAACTGGTCGATGCCGATGATCAGCAACAGCCCCGCCTCAGGAAGATTGAACATCGGCAAGGTGGCCGCGACCACGACCACCGAAGCCCGTGCCACGCCGGCCATGCCTTTGCTGGTAATCATCAGCGTCAGAAGAATCAACATCTGCTGGGTGAAACTCAGGTCAATGTTATAGGCCTGGGCGATGAACAGGATGGCGAAAGCCTGGTACATCATCGAGCCGTCCAGGTTGAACGAATAACCCAGGGGCAATACGAAGCTGGACACACGCTTGGGCGCGCCGAACTTCTCCAGCGCCTCGATGGTTTTCGGGTAGGCGGACTCACTGCTGGCGGTGGAAAAGGCCAGGAGAATCGGTTCGCGGATGAGTTTTCCGAGTCGGAACACGGAGCGCCCGAGGAACAGGTAGCCGGCACCGAACAACAGCGCCCAGAGAATCAGGATACCCAGGTAGAATTCGCCGATCAGCTTGCCGTAGTCGACCAGCAGACCAAGCCCCTGGGTGGTGATGGCCGAGGCAATGGCGGCAAACACACCAATCGGTGCGAAGGCCATGACGTAGTCGGTGATCTTGAACATTACCTTCGCCAGCTCTTCGATAGAGTCTGTGATCCGGGTGTAACTCGCCCGCTTGACCCCGGCCAGTGCAAAGCCGAAAAACAGCGAGAACACCACGATCTGCAGAATCTCGTTGTTCGCCATGGCTTCGGCGATGCTGCGGGGAAACACGTGGCCGATGAACGTCTTGAGACTGAAATCCCCGGTGTTGACCGGCACCGCAGCAGATGCATGCTGCGCAACGTCAAGGTTCAGCCCGGCGCCCGGTTGAAACAGATTCACCAGGCCCATCCCGATCAGCAGCGAAACGATCGATGCCGTCACGAACCAGGCCATCGCCCGGGCCCCGATGCGCCCGACGGAACGAGAGTTGCCCATGCTGGCGATACCGCCGACCAGGGTCGCGAACACCAGGGGTGCAATGATCATCTTGATCATGCGTAGGAAAATGTCGGTGACCATCGAAAAATAGCCGGCGATCTCCTTGGCGCTTTGCTCGCTCCCTGCGACATGGTGACACGCCCAACCCACCAGCACGCCCAGGGCTATGCCCATTGCAATTCGACGTGGGAGCTTATTCTTCTTCACGGTGTTGTCCTCAAGTAGTTCTTGGAGTTTTTTACTTGGCAAGGTCGATTCTAAGGAGCGGCTCGGACGAGATGATGAGTAATCCAGCTACCTTCATGCACTTTCGGAATAGTTATGCGAAGGACACGCTGGGCCGGGTGATTGCGACGTAAACTGGCGCATCTTTAACGGGAGACCGGACATGCAACTCAAATGGCTGGATGACCTGCTGGCAATCGCCGAGTGGAAGAACTTCTCCCGCGCCGCCGAAGTCCGTTGCGTGACACAATCAGCTTTGTCACGCCGTATCCGCTCACTCGAGGAGTGGGTGGGGGTCAAGCTAGTGGACCGCGGCACCTACCCCGTCCAGCTGACGGCGGCGGGCATCACTTTTTGCGAGGAAAGCCGGGACGCACTGGCCGGCCTGCTGCGGTTGCGTTCGACGTTGCGCGACGTGGAGCGGATGCCGGGCCGCTCCATCCAGATCACCGCGGCCCACAGCCTCTCGATGACCTTCCTGCCGAAATGGCTCTCCCAGTTCCAACAGCACAACGAGCAATTCAATGCCCGGGTCGTCGCCGCCAACATCCACGACGCCGTCATCGCCCTCGAAGAAAGCAACTGCGATTTGATGATGGTCTATCACCATCCGCTCGCCCCCATCCTGCTGGATGCCGAACGCTTCGGCAGCCTGACCCTCGGCCACGACGCGTTCATCCCCTTGTGCGCTCCCAATGCCAAAGGCGAACCGCTGTACCGCCTGCCCGGCCGCGCCGGCAAACCGGTGCCCTACCTGGCCTACACTGCCACCACCTTCCTCGGCCGCGTCGCCGACATCGTCATCAAGAACGGCCCCGCGCCGACGGCATTGGAGCGTTGCTATGAGGCCGACATGGCGATGCTGCTGATGCGCATGGCGGTCGAAGGCTATGGTGTGGCCTGGTTACCGCAGAGCGCGGTGGCCGATGAATTGGAGCGAGGGTTGTTGGTCAGGGCTGGAGAGCAGGAATGGAGCACGCAGCTGGAGATTCGCTCGTACTGTGCGATCGCCAATCGGAACCCGACGATGCGCAAGTTGTGGAAGACGTTGGAGGGGGCTTCGTTGCGGTGATCAGTCAGTGGGCTTTCGTTTACGCGTCACTACAAATTTCCTTTGCGGATTACAACCTTTAACAATTTTCTCCCGGTAGAAACCTAAACACATTCAAGAACAAGCCGATAGGTTTCGAATACCCATCCTCCAAGGATTGAACATGATTAACCTCGATGCCCAGCGCTCCAGTGCTCTCCCACTCTCCACAATCAGCGTAGAACCCAAAAAGTCCACGGATGAAGTGGCACAGGCGCCTGCGAACAAATCGTCTACCGGTACGCAGGTTGAGGGGGTGAAAGTATCGCTGTCCGGGGTCGGACTTCAAAAATCAGCGAATGACCGCACCGCCAATGCCAACAAGGACATTGAAGAAAGCGGGTTGCCCGATCAGGTGCAGAAGATCCTGAAAATGATTCGGGAGCTGAAGCAGAAAATCGCAGAGAAGCAGTCAGAAATGCAGGCGCTCATGGCCGATCAAAGTATGTCCCCGGAAACCAAGCAGGTAAAAGCCGGCGCGTTGCAAGCGACGCTCTCGACACTCACCGCCAGCCTGATGACAGCGAGCGCCTCCCTGGACAAACTGAGCAAGAATGGAAAGCTGTCGGCTGCCCAGGCCCAACAGGTCGTCAAGCTGGCCATGAAAAGCTGAATCCGTTTCTCGGAGGACATTCCCCCCATTCAGAGCTTTCCTTCGTAGTACTGGGCCATGTGATCAACAAATACGCGGACCTTGAGGGGTAGATTCCGGGCATGAGGGTACAACGCATAGTAGTGCCTCATTCCCAGGGTGTATTCCGGCAGAATCCGCACCAACCTTCCCTTCAGCAGATCATCTCGTACCGTCGCCAGGGTAAACGCCGCGATTCCCCCGCCCGACAACGCGCACGCATGCAAGGCGGTGATGGTGTCCGTATGAAAGGCACTGTCGCAATCCAGTGTTATTGACTGCCCTCCTTCGCTTGCCAACGACCACTGGGTAGCCGCCCCATACGTCAGTAACCGGTGCTCATTGAGCTCAACGACGCTGCGCGCAAGACCGTACTTGGATACATAGCCCGGCGCCGCCACCAATACTTGCGGTGACACGCTGAGCAAGCGGGCGACCAGGCTGCTGTCGGCCAGCGCCCCGCAGATCCGCAATGCCACGTCGAAACCATCGGCCACCAGGTCGACAAGGGGATCGGAGCACGACAAGTCGACCTGGACGTCCGGGTAGCGTTGCTGGAAGGTCGGCAACCAATGGGCCAATTCCAACGTACCGGTTACCAGCGGCACGCTGATTCGCAGCAGGCCGGAGGGACGCTCCTGCTCCAGGGTGACGGCGCGGGAGGCGGCCTCGACGCGTTCCAGGATATCCACGCAAGCCGCGTAGTACCTTTCGCCGGCCGCGGTCAGGCTCATGCGCCGGGTATTGCGATTGAGCAAACGCACGCCCAAGGCGCTTTCCAATTGCTGCAAGTGTCGCGACACCGAGGAATGGGTGGTGCCCAGTCGCTCGGCCGCGGCTGAAAACCCTTGGGTCTCCACAATGCAGCGGAACACGCCCATGGCGAGCATCTGATTCATATCGACTTAACGTACCGGTAACTTGATGATCTGCTCGGTGGTCATGACATCACCGAAGGTATCCTCGACTTCAGCCAACGCGGCCTTGTGCAAGGCGTCCTTGTCGATCGCCTCACCGTTGCCCCGGGTAATCGCGCGAGTCGCCGATGCATCGGAGGCGACCAGCACATTGTAGCCCAGGGGCGCCGCATCCCGGGCGGCACCCGCCACGCACGCATGGGTCATGAGACCGGAAATGATCAGATTCTCGATACCGGCGCGCTTCAGACGCTTGTCCAGGTCAGTACTGCCGAAGACGCTGACGGTGGTTTTCTGCAGCACCACATCCTTGGCCCTGGGCTGCATGTCCGGGTGAAACTTCACGGTTTCACCATCCTTCGCGAACACCGCCGAACCTGCGGGAGCGATGTGTTGGACATGGAAAACCGGCATTTTGTGGTCATCGGCAAAGGCAATCAGCCTACGGGTATTGGCCAGCGCGGCAGCGCCATCAGGAATCGGCATCTTACCGGTGAAGTATTCGTTCTGAAAATCGATCACCAGTAACGCGGTTTTACCAACAGGCAATTGGCTGGTCGGCGTTGCGCCTGACATGGCCCGAATGGTTGGCTGGTTTTCAGCGAGTGCAGCGCTGCTGGCGACGACGCCGGAAAATGCACAGGCAGCGAGGAAACGGCGGGTGAATCGTTGCATGGGAATTCCTTCCTGGTTGTTGAGGGAAGGAATGCTAGAAAGAGGTCCGGAGCTTGAACACAGTGGGGACGGCACAGAACCTGTTCGGGATTTGCACAAACAAGATACTTGCCGGTGGGCGCCGGACGCATCAGCGTCATGCCGGGCATCATGAACAAGCGAACTCCCCGCCATTTTCGGCAGGGATGAAAGGCTCGACTTGAGCGACATGTATCACATTCACTTAGCGAGCACTCTGGATGATTAAATTTATTCCTGCCTCTACAGACTTGTGTATTAACTAGACATTACCACCCACAACTATCCGCTTCCCCACCTTCTCCCCCACCTCCAACGCCTGTCCATCCCGTTGCTTACCTTGCCGTGCCTGCCCCACCAGCCGGGGAATCAACGCCCCCTCCGGCAAGTGCTGCCAGAAACGCCCTGGCATGTGCTGTCGCAGCGCTTGGGGATTGACCCTCGCCGGGTTGAAGGTGTGCCGGTAGTAAGTGCGCCATAACTCTGCGTCCGGGTCTTCAGCATGACGCGCCCATTGTTGCCACTGCTCAGGACAATGGCGCTGATAATCCAGGGCCTGACCATCGAAGCGGATGCCATCGCGAGGCGTCGCTATCAGCCAGCGTTGTCGGCCCAGCCGCTCGGCAAAATGACCGCTCGCGCTTTCGAGGATGTCATGGGCCGGCTCGTGAAAGGCCACGAGGTCCAGTTGCAACTGCTCGGCGAGCGCCTGCGGCAAGGGTATGAAGCGTACAAACGCATGGAGGTGATGGGCCTCACGGCTGACTTGTTTGATCCGTCGCTGCAATTCGCTGCCCAGGCGATCACCGGCGAGCATCGCCGTGCGGTCTCCATGGGCGACACGCCAGAGCACTTCGTACAACAGGCTCCAGCGTTGTTCGCCCTGGTAACGACCGGCCTGCTCAAGCTGGGTCAACAAGGCCGCCGGCACTCGCGTGGAGAACGGACCCGGACCTGACGGCAGCGGCGTCGGCATGGCCAGCAGGTCGGCCATGGGGCCTTGGCTCCAGGTCACGTCAACGGGGTCGATGCCGTGGCCGAGCAGCTTGCGGGCCTGGTCGCGCCATACCAGGAAATCATCCTGGCAATCCAGCGCGATCATCCCCACAACCCCATTTGCATGGGCCCCTGGGGCTCACGCAAGCGCGCCCGCAGCAGGCCGCTACGCATCTGCGCCTCGGCGGGCCGATAATCGCTGGTGACGATGAACGGTCGCGCCTTTTCCAGCACACAACGCAACTGCACCAGATCGTCGTAGCGGACCCGTCGTTCCCGGCGCAACGTCACCAGGCGTTGCACGCTGCGCAGGCCAATCCCTGGAATACGCGCCAGCAGCGCGGGTTCGGCACGGTTGACGTCAAGGGGAAACACTTCACGGTTCGCCAGCGCCCAGGCCAGCTTGGGGTCGATGTCCAGGTCCAGGTTGCCGGCACCGCCCAGGATTTCACCCGCCTTGTAGCCGTACCCGCGCATGAGGAAATCAGCCTGGTACAACCGGTGCTCACGCAACAACGGCGGCGCCGCCAATGGCACGCTGGCGGGGCTGTCGGGAATGGGGCTGAAAGCTGAATAGTAGACCCGCCGCAGGCCGTATCCCTGGTAGAGCGACTCGGCGTTCTGCAGGATCGCATGATCGTCCGTGGCATCGGCCCCGACGATCACCTGGGTACTCTGCCCGGCCGGGGCGAAGCGCGGCGCGCGCACTTCTCCAGCCACCGCTTGCTGGCCCTGGTGGATGGTGCCCATGGCCTGGCGGATCGTGACCAGTTGCTTCTCCGGTGCCAGTCGCTTGAGGCTGGCCTCGCTGGGCAACTCGATGTTCACACTGAGGCGATCGGCCAGCCGACCGGCCTCCTCGATCAGCAACGGATCGGCATCGGGAATGGTCTTGAGATGGATATAGCCCCGGAACTGATGCACCTCCCGCAACAGACGCGCCACGCGCACCAGTTGCTCCATGGTGTAGTCGGCCGACCGAATGATGCCGGAACTCAGGAACAGCCCGCTGATGCAGTTGCGACGATAGAAATCCAGGGTCAGGCGCACCACTTCCTCAGGCGTGAAGCGCGCCCTTGGCACGTTGCTGGAGCGACGGTTTACGCAGTACTGGCAGTCGTAGAGGCAGAAATTGGTCAACAACACCTTGAGCAGCGAGACGCAGCGCCCATCCGGTGTGTAGCTATGGCAGATGCCCATGCCGTCGGTGGCTCCCAACCCATCACGACCGCGAGAGCTGCGCTTGGGTGCACCACTGCTGGCGCAGGAGGCGTCATACTTGGCAGCGTCGGCGAGAATGCCGAGCTTGGCGATCAATTGCATGGGAAGGCTCTCTATACTGGTCATGCATACAGTATTTGGAGATGCGAGGCGATGCAAGCGCCATTGGTCATCGATGGGTTATAATCCGCCCACCCACGCGATTTGAGGTTCAGCCCCATGGGCAACATCAGCCTTGAAACCAAGAAGGCCTACGCGGCCAGGACGCGTCGGTCCAACTATGCGGCCAGCCTGCGCCTGGAAGGTTTCAAAGTGACCTTTTCCGATAGCGAAGGCAAAATGCCGACCCGTGAAGAAGTCCTGAAGATCTTCACCAAGACCAGAACCTGATGCCCGACAAATATGGGGTTGGTGAGGACGCCTATTGCTACCCGGGCTCCACTGTCCTTCGTAACAGACTCGATATCCGCGACGAACCCACCCTGAGCGAAGCCGAACAACAACTCACGGCCATCGCGGCGGACCAGGTCGAATTCAACGCTCCCCCTTACGACCTGGCCTACCTCCAGAACATCCACCGACGACTTTTCTCGGATTTGTACGAGTGGGCCGGAGAACTGCGCACCGTCGGGATGGCCAAACAAGACACACGCTTCTGCCAGCCACAGTTCATGGAAAAAGAAGCCAGGAAAATCTTCAGCAACATGGCCGCCGCCCATTGGTTCGAAGGGCTGCCACGGGCGGACCTGATCATTGCCGTGGCCGATGCCTATTCCGATATCAACGTGGTCCACCCCTTTCGCGAAGGCAATGGACGCGCCCAGCGCATCCTCTTCGAGCATCTCATCATGAATGCCGGGTTTGAAATCAGTTGGTGGGGTATCGAGAAGGACGAGTGGATCTTTGCAAACATTGCGGCTTACAACTGCATGCCCGGCCCCATGGAGCAGGTGTTCGAGAAGTGCATTGGCCAGGCGATTCAAGCCGACGCAGGTAATGTCGCTCCATGAATGGATCGCACGAACCCAATTGAAACCGCGTCAATGGATTTATTTCATCTTGAGTGTTGGTCAGCGATAAACTTGGCAACCATTGCATGCCTCGACGCTGCAGATCATCCTCAAGGACTCCAGTATGACTCTCTCGCCGTCACGCTCCTTTTTCTTCGTCTCCACTCTCCTGGCCAGCACCCTGTGCTTCGCCGAAACCGAACCGGCCGACGGCAGCCTGATCAAGGACTCGACCAAAGCAGCCGTCTCATCGTTCATCACGGCGGGCAAGAACCTGTTGGGCGGTGTCAGCGAAGGTGTACTCGACGGCCGCGAATCAGCCCAGGGCACAGATGGCGCAGCGATCATTTCCTCAGGCGAACAAATGAAAGACCGCATTGGCGTCGAAGTTCTGAAACTGGAACCCAGCGACGACAATCTCACCGTTACCCTCGGTTTCAAGAACAGCACCGACACGCAACTGCGCCTGATCAACCTCAGGCAGACGGGTGTCTTGCTGGCAATTGATCAGGCAGGTTATGCCAACAGCCTCAAGGCAATGGAAAACCCGGATGAAGTCACTGTTCCACCCAAGGCAGCCGTGCGGCAGAAGTTCATCTTCGATGGGCAGAACGAGCCCATCAGTTCTGTACGGGTATGGGGCCAGGACTATCAGTTGAAAAAATGATTCTATCGGGCCAGAAGAGGGAGCAAACTACTTCCTCTCCTCCCTTCTCCACATGAAACGCCGACAATGGACACGATAAGGACGTTCTCCCCCAATGGAAAAGGCCGAGACTTTGTCGTGGGTGATGTTCATGGGCATTTCAAACTTCTAAAGTCGCTTTTGGCTCACGCCGACTTCAATGCTGAACGGGATCGGGTGTTTTCTGTTGGCGACCTGATCGATCGCGGCCCGGACTCCCTGGAAGTGCTGAACTGGCTGGCAGAACCCTGGTTTCACGCGGTCCGGGGTAATCATGAACAGATGCTCATCGACTGCGTGTCCGGACAGGGAGATATTGCCAGGCACACCCGAAACGGCGGGGCCTGGCTCTATGAGCTGGCAGCCACGACCCAGCATGAACTGTCCAATGTTCTCCAGGAACTTCCGCTGATCATTGAAGTTGAGCTGGAATACGGCAGAAAAATGGGCATCGTGCACGCCGAAGCTCCATTACTGCGCGACAATGATGACTGGCAGACCGCCAAAGACGCCTTGTCCGGACATTTTGGCGAAGATAGCCGCCACCGCGCTTTGAAAATAGCCTTGTATGCCCGGGGTAAAATAGAACAACAGAACAATGACCCCATCAGGGGCATAAACCGGCTTTACGTCGGGCACTCAACGGTATCGAACGTCACCTGCCTGGGTAATGTCGTCTACATCGACACCGGCTGTTCCTTTGACGATGGGGCGTTGAGTCTTGTAGAACTCAATGCGGATACCACAACCTGCATAACAATGCGCCCATAATCGAAACGGAAATGGGTACGACACTTCGCTTGCACGTGTCAGACCTTGAAACGCGCAACCAGGCGATTCAGCCCAATCGCCAAGTTCGCCATCTCACCGCAGGCGCCGGCGGTCTGAGTAGCGCCCGCCGAACTCTGGATCGACAGCTCGCGGATGCTGGTCAGGTTTTGGTCGGCCTCGCGGGCCACCTGCGCCTGCTCTTCTGAGACGGTGGCGATCAGCAGGTTGCGTTCATTGATACGGGTAATCGTCTCGGCGATCTGCTTGAGAAGAAAGTGGCAGACCTCGGGGCGAGGTTCATAGTCCTGACATTCATTTTTTGTCTCTCTTGGAAAGGTCGGCACAACGCTGCCGTCATTCCGAGATATCGACCAAGATGCCTGACGCTGCAAATCACCCGACAAATGGGTTAGTGCGGCCTTTGGCGTGACATCGTCAATAGTGCTAAGGACCGACCGACCGCGCAACCTGTCATGGTATGTAGGAAAGTTATGGACGCCAGGCAATCTTCATCGGGACTTTTTTCGACGGTCACGAAGGTCATTCAGTATTTCACTGAGGATGGCTTTATTAGCTATCAACTCATCCAAGAACCGACTCATGTTCTCGAGATCGGCGGGCCTGAGCACCCCGTTGTGTTGCATCGCATCCTGAAGAAAACCACAAGAATTACTAACCCTTTTGAGGGTCCTCAATATCGGCTTGAGCGCGTGCTCACTTACTGGTTGGGTAATAGCAAGCATTAACGCCTGATGGACGCTTTCAAGACGCCTTGCACTCACCGGCGTATCGCTAGAGTTCCGGGCATTCCTGAAGGCAGTGGACAGCGCCGCGTGAGCCTCTTGAACTATTCCCTCTGCCAAGAGCACCGCTCGTATCTCAATGTCAAGCTCAGACTTTTTCCCAGCCTTCTGTTCGAGCATATGTGTCTGTCTTGCAACCAAAAAAGCCCCAATGATGGCACCTATGGAACCAATTGCTTGCACCCAAGCAGCCGCACTTTCACTCGATTTTGTAAACAGCATGATGAAAGCGCAGCCGACAAAAAAAGCACCTGGTGGAGAAAGTGCAATTTTCAATAAGGTATTAGTTTTGAAGCGAATTTCCTCAGGAAACATATGTGGCTCCAAGCCATTACAAAATTGGCGATTTTGACCAACTTTCATCGCCTCGTCCATGGGTGATGCCATGATGCCATATAACTGGTGGGTTGGGCGCCGACATGCTCAGCTGAGCGCCGCTCCACTAATGCCAATTGAATAGCGGCGCGCCTGACCGAACTTGTCAGCAAGGCACTTCCAGTCAGAATGCCCTGACGAAAGCCCAAAAAACGCGCTACCGAAGAGTCGAATCAATCGCGGCTTAAATCTCCATGAATTTTTTGAATCAGTAAATTGGTCGATATTTTGTTATCGACAATGTCATTAATATCATACAAATGCATGCCGTCTTCAGGCCCTTTTTCGTAGGGATAAGGGTCAAACACGTCATAAAAACAACTGCCGGGGCAGATTGACGGCAGGGAATCCGCAATTACCACCGAATGGGTGATATTGCCTGGATTTCCCGGTGGTCTGCTGGTTGAAAGAATAAAGCCGCTGGCCAGCTTCTTTTTGAACAGCTGATAGGTATCAGGGTTGACCAGTTGGCCCGGCGTCATCGACAACGGAGTGACAACAAACCCTTCCTTCTGAAAAAGCTCAGTCAAAGCCTTCTCCTCGAGTATTGGTGTTTCAGCGGCAAACCGCCGGTCATACTCTGCGACTTTAGTCCGAAGATACTCGTCGTAATAATCGACGTCTTTCCAGACGCTTCCCTTGAGGTTGTTCATGATGGTTGCCACCGCCGCTCGCGTGCACATAAACGAACCCTTCTCCTGAAAGACATTCAGCTTTGCATTCGTTTGATAGTTCCTTCTGATATGTGAGCCAAAATGTGAAGCGGATCGAGTCTCAAGACGCCTACTTAACCTCAGCATAGGGGGTTCCTCCTGTACGTAGCGGCTCCTGCCCCCTCTCAGTCAAGCACCAGACTTTCGTTTGTCCAATGATCTAGCGGGGCGATATTGCGAACAGGGATAGTAAAGAACGTGTGCAGAACACAAGCCTGCATGCGGCTTCAGTAGATCCTCCCTATTTAGCCCCGCAGGTGTGGTGGGGGATGATGGCGCACGTCAAGTAGAGACACGTTAGATGAGTCTTCATACTTCAAATAGACGCGATTGACCTGTCGCCAGTGATTAGTTGTCGCCATGACCGAGTACAATGGCCGGCTGGTGGGCTGGATGCATGACACCATTTTCGAGCTACGCCTATAAGTACACTCACTGAAGGAGCAGGTATGAGCACTTCCGACAATCCGGAGTTGGAAGCAGCAAAAGACTATAGGGCTCAGCAGCAGAAACGCTTCAAAACCGATGAAAACTACCGATTGCGTCTTGAGCCTGATCAGCTGGATGCCGCCGTTGAGTTCATCAAGCAGCAATTTCCAGACACGGCCCTGCCCGATTTGCGGCAGAGTATTCTCAATAAAATGGTTGCTCAAGTAGCACCTGAGGACGACCCCCTCACCCACCTCAGCTTGGAGTCGGAAGCCCGTGAAATCGAGAAAGTCATCTCAGGACTTGGCCTTTCCTTACGCAGCGGCGTAACAGTGGGTATCCTGCACGGAGACCACTTGGAAGCCATGCAAATGCCCGTAATGACCACACAGGCGAGCGTGATCATGATGACCAGGCACTTGACCACGTTGATTTACCGCTTGGCAAAACTATTCGCTCGCACTGTAATTATGGGCCCCACCCATGACGGTATCATTCAGATGAACTGGGAAGCGAAGCCAGTGATGAAATCACTGATGGCCGACATAGAGCTTCGCAGGGACTGGGGAATGTTCTTCCTCGACTACTGCCGGAACCCAAAGGCGCCTGACATAGGCCGCTCCATAAAGATTTCGGGAGACCAGCAAATTCATTTGATTGGTGACATAGACGAGGCTATGACCTGGTTCGTACTTGCTCACGAATACAGCCATCACGTGCTTGAACATTCTTGGGGAGGCATTGCGCAGGCAGGGGGTGAAGCGTCATCAATTTCCCAAACGAAGGAAACCGAAGCCGATACTTTAGGCACAGTAATTTGCATGTTGCTGGGGCAGAATAACCCTCGTGGCTTGAATCACTGTGCTAAAACCAATGTTGGCGCCGTCCTCATCCTATCCGTACTCGATTTTATCAAGCGCGGGCATCAAATCATGCTCACTGGTGATGAAGAAGGATTTCGGAAAGAGCAGAAGCACCCACCGCTTGCGGATCGCCTAACCACCATCGCTAATGTCACACGCCAATTTATTGAACGCCATTGCCCTGGAGACCAAGAGGGGCTGGACGCGTACCTCAAGCAACAGACCGACGTCGCCGAACTAATCGATGCAATCTGGAAGGATAACCGTAGCTTCCTGCTGCATGCATATAAGGTAGGTGAGCGTGGCGTTGCCGATCAACAGGACTGGTTGCCTAATTGAAGGGCCACGATAGGCATCCGGGCTAGGCCCGGCCGGGACACTCGTTCGCAACAGGCATAGAAGCTGTTGCTATCGATCAGGGCGAAAACCGATGGGGCTTTAGACATGGCCTCCAGCTCAGATTCTCGCTTGCGAACCCAGGCCTGCCCCGCCTGTTTTCGGGGCGAAGGTCTGGCTCTCTTGATAGACTTGCACTCCGTCGCGCTTGATGCGGATCTGAGCCGTATAGCTAACAGACCCATCAGCCAGTTTTCTTGCCCGGATAGTTGCCATATCGATAGTGGTACGCGTCAGCTTAAAAGCGGTACATCGTACCACCGAGCCGTAAAACGCCTGAAAACACCCGAAATCACGCCAAGAACCCGTTGAGTAAAATGCTAGTAAAACAGAGCCTTAGCCCAGTAAATCCACGGCCTACGCTGTCTCGGCGCTTCAGTGTTGCACCCATGATGGATTGGAACCTCTAACTCTGGAGGCCGCGTAATACAAGATCTCCAGCACCTACCAAAAACGCCCGTACCATTTTCGTACCACTCACTTCCTGAAACATCCACTCCCCTAGTGAGCTGACCCGTGCGAATGGCCGCGCTGTAATGCTTGTCGCTCCAATCCCAACACCATCCACAAACGCACCGACTGATACGGTGTGTACGAGGGTGTGTGCGTGTAAATGACGAACGTGAGGCGGAGTGTCCATTTCTGTATGCAGCGTCAGTAGATGCTCCGCCCGAGGCATGTCCGGCGTTTTTATGTTGACCCACGGGAAAGAGGTTAGGAGGGTTAGTTTTTTACTCGCTGCCCTGAAAGGCTTGTCTGGCAAGGCTTTGCGAAGGATTTAGAAGGTTAGTTTTTGGTTAGATTTTGGTTATTTCCTAACCTTTATTGATGTTAAATATTCATTTTATAAATTCCTTTAAAAACAGTTAGTTATAGATTACTAACCTTTGACCTAACCCAACCTAACCCATCAAAGTTAGGTCTCAAGCCCAACAAATACGGGCCCTCCAGCTCAAAACACCCCTCTCAAAAAAAACCTAACCCTTTTCCCGTGGCGCCTCCGAAATTCGTATGCCTGTGCATGCGTATGAGCATTGCGAAAAGACACCCACCTTCGCAGGGATCCGCAGGTATTCGATAGCCTGGATAAGCTCCGATAGCGCCCAGCGGGCTTGGTTTCAATGGGGGTGCAGAAGTGCGGAAAAAAAGACCTATTTAGACCGGAGGCGCGGTGGGGGGACGACGGCGCGCGCCAGGTGTGAAGCACGCCACAGCCAAAAAAACGCACCATACCGGGGCGTTCACGGGGTCGAAAAAAGCTGCCTTGGGGGACGGTATTAGCTTCGCCCTCGACCCATTCAACAAAGAGCCGCACCGATAGCAATCGCTGATATCAGCAACTAAAAACGGTCCCGCCCCAAGCCCAGGCGCAGGCGTTGCTCATGGCTGGGGGCTGATGGCCGAGTGCGTGCGCCAGGACGACGTGAACCAATTCACGGAGTACCGCTTGGGTTTGCCGAGCCAGGCGCCGGAAGGCAGCGGCGTTCAGTCAACAGTGCAGATGGACGTGCGTGGTTGAGTCCGCATACGATGAATAATCGAAAGGCCCCCCACCCTGTCAGCCGTTGTGCTTACAATGGGCCATCATTCAACGCAAGGAGTAGCACTGCATGGCAGATAGCGACGTAAAGGCCATCCGGCATATTCGGGATAGCAAAGAAGTCAACGCGTACCTTAAGGCCGGATGGGTCTACAAAGGCATGACCCCAGGAACCATGGAAGACGGTTCGGCGTGGCCGCTGTACACCTTGGCCTGGGAAGGGCTGGGCGAGCCGGCTAAGGTGGACTTCCGCGAATACCAATAACGCCACTTATGTAAACAGGGGGTACACCCAACCAGGGTGTATCTCCTGTTTACATAAGTAGCCCCCCTAGACTGGTTTTACGCACTACCCGCCACTCAGTCGAAAGGAATCAGCCCCATGCCGTTACCCGTCACGCCATCCTATGAGATACGCCTGAGCGCCCTACGCAGCTATGCCCCCGAAGTGGCCGCACTGGCCGCGCGCATCACCCAGGCGATGAAGCCCGAAGCCCTGGCACAGCCTGCCAGCGCCTTGGAAAGTGATCTGTTCGACCACTTGCAGGCCGTTGGCCGACAAGAGGCGCGCAGCGTCACACGCCTAAGCGTGTGGTTTTACAGCCTGGTCCACGGCCAAGCCTTGCAACACGCCGAAGCGGCCGCGTTCCTGGCCGAAGCGGCCAGCCACGGCGGCCCGAAAGGAGTTACAGAATGAGCGAACGTGACCGCCGTGACCCAAACTATGACGTCACCGCCGCTCTGGAGGAATGGACCCGTGACTGGAAGTTGGGTAAGACGTTTTTGCACTGCCGGCACTGCGGCATTCGGCAGACCTTCCACGGCGGCGGCGGCGGTCAACCCTTCCCCGCGCATCGCGATAAATGCCTGATCGGCAAGCGCGGTGAGCATTTCCCGCTGTACGAGCTGCGCGCCGCCTTGGACACGCTGAGCCCGGTGCCGGCATGAGCGAGGTGTCAGTCCTGAACGGGATCACCCTGCCGGTGTTGATCCGCACCCAGTGGAGGAGCACCTGGTGCGCCTGGTGCGCCTGGGCCACGTCGAAGACCTGCACGTCCTGGAGTTGATCCAGAAACGTGCGGAGGGCTTTGTACTGGGCCTGAAAACGCTCCGGGCGCTGAACGCGTCCAGCCTGGAGGGGCGTACCTGGCCTTTGAGCAGGCGGCCACGGTACGCCAGGTGATGCTGTAATGATGATCGGCGAAGCGATTCACGACGACACGTTCAAGGCCCTGCTCAGCCAGTACGCGGTGCGCGAGGGTTTTAAGCCTCCCCATCGATTTCGTAAGGCTTGAAGCGCAAGACCTCTTCCCCTAGCCAGTGGTTCAGTTGCGTCATCCGCGTCTGAATGGGCTCCAGTTCGTTGGCAGCGTAGATCTGCGCAGCCTCCCTAATCGACCCAAACCCACCCGCGTTTTGCGGCACAATCCCCATCAACTGCGGTGGAATCCGCAGACTTGCCAGGACGTCATCACGGGTCTGATTCTTGATCGAGTTGAATTCGTCTTTAGCCGCTACCTCGCTGACGGGGATTAGCTGAATCCCATCCTTCTTGCCCGTGGGCGAATAGACAAACAAATTCCGAAAATTCCCCGGTCCCTTCGAATCCTTCAGCGCTTTACGCAAAGCGTCGATATCCGCCTCAGTCTGCGCCGCGTCGGTCATGTACAAGATGAAACCGGCGTGGCTGCCGTTTTCGTAATACTTACGCCGGAACAGCGTCGCGGACTCGTTCAACAGCGCCGATTGCAACGCACTGATCCACTCCGGCAACCCATAAATTTCCTGGTGCAAATCCGCCTCGCGCAGATGGAAGATACTGCCCGGTTCAAACGCGTGCTCGTTCTTCCAGCCCTGCACCTGGTAGAACTGCCCCTCCGGCCCAACCCGCATGTACTTCGCAAGTGACGGCACCAGTTGCCGCGTGCCGCCCAGCACCGAACGGCGCTTCTCCAGGTAGCCATTCCCCAGGCACAGAAAATCCAGGGCGAACTGTTCAAAAGCCGCCCGGGACAACATCGGATGCGGAATAAACGTCTTGCTCAACAGGTTGCGCTTGAACATCAACCCCGAATGCAGATGCACGCTCGCCCCCACCGACCGGGCCAGGCCGTTGAGCGACAGCGGCGGCTCATACCACCGCCCATTGAACCAGCACTCCAGATAGTCGAACACCCCCCGACCACCCAACACCGGTGTCGGCTCCCCGAAGCTGAACACCTGGGTACCCGCACTGGCGACATCGAGGGCGGCGGGCAAAAGTTCCTGGCTGGCAAGTTGTTCGGTCATCAGTAAATCTCCATTCGCCCAGTATTGGCAGCGGTCTGCCCTTCGAGCGGTTCGTTCTGCAATGCGTGGAAGAGCGCCCAGGCCAGGTCGGCATGGCCGGTGTTGTCGTTGCGGCCGGCGGTGTAGGTGAACTGGCGACCGCCTGCGGTGATGGTTTTGCGAATCGCCATTAGCGACTGCGCCATGTCGGTCCAGCCGGCATCGAACTCCAGCCGCCCCTTGTGGATCACGTCGTAGGCCTTGAGTACCAGACGGGTTTTCACCTCGGGGGAGTAGCTGAAGGTAGTCACAGCCGGGAAAAACTGGCGCACCAGCTGGGCCACGCCACTGCCCAGGCCGGTGACGTCGATGCCGATGTAGGTCACCCAGTAGCGGTCGCACACGCCCTTGATGGCGGCGGCCTGGGCGGCGAAGTCCATGCCGCGAAACTGGTGGCGCTCGAGCACGCGGAACTTGCCGCCCGGCACCAGTGGCGGCGCAACCACCACAAGGCCGGAACAATCGCCCGTCTCGGCAGGGTCGTACCCGACCCATACCTGGCGGTCGCCAAACGGGCGCATGGCGAACGGCTTGTAGTCCTCGGCCCACTCCACCCAGCTATCGACCATGCAGGACTGCAACACCGACAGCGGGAAGATGCTCGCGCCGTCATCGACGAACTCGCACATCAGCAGGTTAGCGAACGCCTCGGGGCTGTACTCCCGACGCAGCTCTTCGATGTCGAACAGATCGCAGCCGCCCCGCTCCGCGTCGAGGATGGTGACGATCTGGCGCCACAGCCGGTCCTCACAGAACCGCCCCTGTTGGAGCGCGCCGTGGGTCACATCAACCTTGGTGTGCTGCGCGGCGGGCTTGCCCTTGTTGAAGCGCTCGCCCGTCCAGAAGGTGTACGCCTCGTGGGCCATACTCGACGGCGTGGAGAAGTAGGTTTTGCGCCACTTCTTGTGCATCGCCATGCCCGAGGCGACCTTGTT
The DNA here is from genome assembly GCF_007828255.1 of Pseudomonas sp. SJZ078. Classification (NCBI taxonomy): domain Bacteria; kingdom Pseudomonadati; phylum Pseudomonadota; class Gammaproteobacteria; order Pseudomonadales; family Pseudomonadaceae; genus Pseudomonas; species Pseudomonas sp. SJZ078. Next base: position 201,757 of record NZ_VIUG01000003.1, read on the forward strand.
CAATTCCTCGAACTTGAACGTCCAGAAGAACTCATCGAAGTAGAAATTGCCGTGGTAGCCCTGGGCGGTGCGGGCGTTGGTTCCGAGGAAAAACAGCTCGGCGCCGTTGGGCAATACAATCGGGTCACCGGTCAGCTCGACACCGATGACTTCCCGTGCGAAGGCTTGGATGTAGCCACGGAACAGGTAGGCCTGGTTCTTCGACGCCGACAGAAAAATCTGGTTGCGGCCGGTGTCCAGGGCGTCGATGAACGCCTCGCGGGCGAAGTAGTACGTGGCACCGATCTGTCGGCTCTTGAGGATGACGCGGGTGCGTTGGTTGCCGGCCCGATACCAGTCTTTCTGGTAATCGAAACAGCCGTCGATGAAGGCCTCGCGCAGCAGCTCGATCTGGTCTTCGCTGATATCGTTCTTCGGGGATTTTTTCTTCGGTCCCTCGTTGCGCTTGGCAAGGTTCGGGTTGAGGTCGGTTTCGGTACCGCCGCCCTGGAAACGCTGAATGCGGGCCTGGCGCTCAAGCTGCCGATGCAGCAGATCGATCTCTTTAAAATCGCCGCCAGTCTTGTTTTCCTTGAGGATCAACTGTACCAAGCGCGCTTCCAGGGCGCCGCCGATGCGCTCGACGTTGTCGGCCCGGTCCCAGTCGTCGCGGGCCTTCCAGCTGTGTAGCGTTTTTTCTTTTTCGCCCGTAGCCTCGGCAATCTCGCAGATGCGCCACCCCATCCAGTACAGGAACTTGGATTGGCGTCGCGGATCGATAGGCAGCAGGGTGGTCGTCGTCATGGCCGAGATGCTGCCGCCCACGGCGGCGACTCAATAGCGCCGCCCCTTGTACCCTCCCCGCCTACAGTCCCGTCTCGTTGCCGCCGCTCGCGCCCGTGACGACCATGCCCCTCATTGCAACGCACTGCTCAACCCAGCAGGCGCCCCACGCACTGAGGATTCCCGGCATGAAGAAGTTTCGCAGCAACTGGTTCCGCGTCGCCGTCGAGGGCGCTACTTCGGACAAGCGCACCATCAAACGCAGCTGGCTGGAACAGGCCGCCAAGAACTTCAACCCGTCCACCTACGGCGCTCGTATCTGGCTGGAGCACTTCCGCAGCCTGTTGCCCGACAGCCCGTTCAAGGCCTATGGCGACGTGCTGGCGGTGAAAACCGAAGAGGTGGACATCGCCGGCCAGAAGAAGCTGGCCCTGTTCGCCCAGGTTGAGCCGACCCCCGAGCTGATCGCCATGAACAAGGCGAAGCAGAAGATCTACACCTCCATCGAAATCGACGACAGCTTCGCCGATACCGGCGAGGCCTACATCGTCGGACTGGCTGTCACTGACTCGCCTGCCAGCCTGGGCACCGACGTTCTGGCGTTCTCTGCCCAGAAACCTGACGCCAGCCCCTTCAAGGATCGCCACTACTCGGCAACGTCGATGTTTACCGAGGCGCTGGAAACCGAGTTGAAGTTCGAAGAAATCGAAGAGAAGCCCAGCATCGGCGCCCAGTTGTTCAACAAGGTGCAAGCGCTACTGACTGGCAAGCAGGCCAAGGACGACACCGAATTCGCCCAGATCGGCGAAGCCGTCGAAGCCATCGCCGAACACGTCAAAGATCTGCCCGACCAACTGGCCGCAGAAAAGCAATTTTCGGCGGGGCTGAAAACACAGCTCGACCAGGTCAGCACGGAACTCACAGAGCTGAAAAACAAGCTCTCCACCACCCAGGACCACAGCCAGAAAACGCGTCCGCCAGTTACCGGCGGCAATGACCTGGTCGTGACCGACTGCTGACAGTCAGCCCCACCACAGCCCCGAATCATGAAGGACGATCAACATGCGTAACGACACCCGAGTACTGTTCAACGCCTACCTGCAACAACTGGCGCAACTGCATGGGGTGACTGACGTCACCACCAAATTCACCGCAGACCCCAGCGTCGCCCAGACCTTGGAAACCCGCATTCAAGAATCCAGCGCGTTCCTCAGCGCCATCAACGTCTACGGCGTATCGGAACAGTCGGGTGAAAAGGTCGGCATCGGTATCGACGGCACCATTGCCAGCACCACCGACACCACTACCAAAGACCGCGAGCCCCGCGACCCGAGCGGCCTGGACGACCGTGGGTACACCTGCACCCAAACCAACTTCGATACCAGCCTGCGCTACCAGAAGCTGGACCAGTGGGCCAAGTTCAAGGACTTCCAAGCACGCATCCGCGACGCCATCATCAAGGCCCAGGCCCTCAACCGGATCATGATTGGCTGGAACGGCATCAGCCGCGCCGCGACATCCAACCCAGCCATCAACCAGCTGTTGCAGGACGTCAACATCGGCTGGCTTCAAAAGATGCGTCTGGAAAACCCTGCCCGGGTTCTGGATGAGGTGGTGGCCGGCAGCGGCAAAATCGAAATCGGCGCTGGCAAGGACTTTGAAAACATCGACGCCCTGGTCGTCAGCATGGTCAACGAGTTCATTGAGCCTTGGTATCAAGAGGACACCGAACTGGTGGTCATTTGCGGTCGCCAACTGCTGGCCGACAAGTACTTCCCGATTATCAACAAGACCCAGGCGCCGACCGAAATGCTGGCGGCCGACATCGTTACCAGTCAAAAACGGCTCGGCAACCTGCCGGCGGTGCGTGTGCCGCACTTCCCGGCCAACGGCTTGCTGGTCACCCGTCTGGATAACCTGTCGCTGTACTGGCAGGAAGGCACCCGCCGCCGCACCGTGGTGGACAACGCCAAGCGCGACCGCATCGAGAACTACGAATCGGTGAATGAAAGCTACGTCATCGAAGACCTGGGCTGCGCGGCCATGGCCGAAAACATCACCCTGAACTGAGGCGGCCATCATGACCAACCCCTGCCGCCGTCACTTTGAACGTGTCACTGCCGCCATCGAGGCGGCAGCGACCGAGCCCACCCAAACCATGGCCGGCGCCACGGCTTACGAGCATCAGCTCAACCAGCTGCTGCAAGACCGCCTGCGCCTGAAACAGGTCCAGTCCAACCAGGGCAAGGCCGAACTCAAGCGCCAGTTACTGCCGAGCTATGAATCCTATGTGCAAGGTGTGCTGGAAGGCGGCCAGGGCGCCCAGGACGAGGTCCTTACCACCGTCATGGTCTGGCGCTTCGATGCTGGCGACTTCACCGGTGGGCTCGACATCGCGACCTACGTGCTGGAACACAAGATGGTCATGCCCGACCGCTTCGCCCGCACCTTGGGTTGCCTGGTCGCCGAGGAAGTCGCGACGGCAGCCTTCAAGGCTCAGAAGGTGGGCGAACCGTTCGACCTGGCAATCCTTCACCGCACCGCCGAACTCACCGACGCCGAAGACATGCCCGACCAGGCCCGCGCCAAGCTGTTTCTCGCCATGGGCCGCGCCACGCTGGAAGGCATCACCGAAGAGGCCCCGGGCCAACCCGGCAAGCTCCAGGCCGGTGTGGATCTGCTGAAAAAAGCCATCGCTCTGCACGACGCCTGCGGTGGCAAGAAAGATCTGGAGCGGGCCGAACGCCTGCTCAACAAACTTGCCGGCCCTGCCGGCTAACCGAGCGTCCCCACGCACCCCGCCGGCTCGGGGCGGATCGGCCAGGCCGCTCCTCCTGAACGTGAAGCCCCGACCACCGGCGACCTATTTTTGAGTGCTGTTCCATGAGCGGATTCGTAGCCGGCGGCACAGTCGCCAGCGGCCATATCAACACCGACGCCTTCTGGCCCTCCATCGATCTGGATCAATTGCGCGCCACGCTGAGGATCGACGCGAGCGTCACCGCGCCACGCCTGGAAACCGCCGCTGTGGCCGCTGCCATCAGCGTCAACCGTGAGCTGAGCGAATGGCGAGCCAGGCAGGAAGCCGCAGGCCATGCCGAACTGGCAGACGTTCCTGGTGACAAGATCAACGACGTATCGGTACTGGAGCACCTCTACCGCCGCGCCATCGAAGCCGCCACCGGTGCCGAAGTGTGCGAGCGCTACCGCTCCTACGACACCACCAATAGCGGCAACCAGAACGCCGAAGACCTCACGCCAAACATCGACGATTACCGCCGCGACCTGCGCTGGGCCGTGCGTGACTTCCTGGGCATCAACCGCACTACCGTGGAGCTGATCTGATGCCCGTCACCGTCCGCGCCTTTCAAAACGACACCGTTGACGCCCTGTGCTGGCGTCACTACGGCCGCACCGCCGGCGCAACCGAAGCGGTACTCGAAGCCAACCCCGGCCTGGCCGACTACGGACCGATCCTGCCCCAAGGCCTGGCTGTGCAAATGCCCGAAGCCCAGACGGCCGCCCCACAGCGGCAGATGGTGAATTTATGGGACTGATCAACCTGCAGCGAGCCCACGAACCTACCCATCCTGGATTACGGAATGAAGCGCATGCCTGAACGTCCCGACACCTGGGCCTGGCTCGCCGCCTGGCTCGAACAGAACTGGCCGGCCCTATACGCGGGAATCCTGGCCCTGACCATCGCCGCCCTACGGATCATGTACGGCGGCGGAACCCTGCGCCGGATGGCAGTTGAGGCCCCGCTTTGCGGTGCCCTGGCGTTGGCCGCCAGCCATGGCTTAGCGCTGCTCGGCATTCCCGCCTCCACCGCGCCGTTCTTCGGTGGAGTAATCGGTTTGCTCGGCGTCGAGGGGACTCGCGCCGCTGCCAAGAAATTTTTCACTCGCAAGGTAGAACAGTTATGACGACGCTCCGCCACGGCGACCGCTCGCAAGCGGTGCGCATCCTGCAAAAGAACCTGAACGAACACGGTGCCGGACTGGTAGCGGACGGCGACTATGGTGACTCCACCGAGGCCGCCGTACGGGCGTATCAGCTGAAAGTCGGCTTGGTCGCCGATGGCGTTGCCGGCGAAAAGACCCAGGCCAGCCTGGCCGGTGGCGACTGCCAGCTCCTGCTGAAAAATGAAGACCTGGTGCAGGCTTCGCAGATCCTCGACGTACCGTTGGCGAGCGTCTATGCCGTCAACGAGGTGGAATCGAAGGGAAAGGGTTTCCTGTCCAACGGTAAGCCGGTGATTCTGTTCGAGCGGCACATCATGTACCGCCAGCTCGCCACACCGCGCCACGACGGCGACAACCCCGACGAACTCAAGCGTCACGCCGACCAGTTGGCCGCAGCCAATCCGGCCATCGTCAATCCGAAGTCCGGCGGCTATGCCGGCGGCACTGCTGAACACCAACGCCTGAGCCATGCGCGTCTGATTGATGACACCGCCGCGCTGGAGTCCGCCTCCTGGGGCGCGTTCCAGATCATGGGCTTTCACTGGCAGCGCCTGGGCTACGCCAGTGTGCGGGCATTCGTCGATGACATGAGCGCAGGCGAGTCTCAGCAGCTCGCCGCATTCGTGCGTTTCATTCAAACCGACCCGGTTTTGCACAAGGCGCTAAAAGCTCGCAAATGGGCCGAGTTCGCCAAGCTCTACAACGGACCGGACTACCAGCGAAACCTGTACGACATCAAGCTCCAGCGCGCCTATGAGCGGCACGCTGAGTGCGGCTGCGGCCAGGCGGTGGCGGCATGATTCCCCCTCGAATTGCTCATCTTGAAATCAGTCCGAGACAAACAGGGAAAACCGAACGGCTGATTCAACGTGCAAAACCCTACCTTGTAGCGGGAAGGAAGGTTTGTTTCGTTACCTCGAAGGGGCTGGTCGAAGACATGCGCCGCCGCTTGCCTGGCGCGGTGATTCTAGAAGATGGCAAAGACGTGCCATGCGATGAAGACGCTGAAAACGCTATCTGGTTTTACGACGAATTCGATTGGCTCAATTCGACCAGAATTCGGGCGGACGCCTTTTACGCAACCACACCGAGATTCCAACGGACGGTGGGCGTTCATACCTCGGAAAACGATCTGCTGTTACGTCTGATCGAAGCCAATAACCGGTACTTCTGCCGTTACACCTGGCAGATCCATATGTCCGACATTCTCGAAGAGGCCCGTGCTTCGCACAGCCCAGAGGAATTCCGGCTGCTCTACCTTGGAGAATTCCTAAAATGATCGACCTTGAACGCGTGCAACAGTTGAACGTGAAGGACGGCGATCTGCTGGTGGTGCCCGAAATTACCGAACAAGCCGATATGGAGCTGCTGTGCGAAGCACTGGCCTACGTGACACCAGGTTGCCGGGTAGTCGTCGTGAGAGGTCCCGTGGAGCTGCTGGACGTAGGCGACATGAACAAATTGGGTTGGTACCGGGCATGAGTACCCTGCGCCAGGCGCTGTACAGCATCGCCCTGCTGGGCGCCCTGGCGCTGCTCATCTGGGGCCAAGAGCAACGCATCACCGTGGCCGAGAAGAATACCGAACTCGCGGGGAAGGACACCAAAATCGCCCGCGATGAAGCTGACAGGCTGCGCGCCAATCTCAACACCCTGCAAAACACCCTGAACGACGAGCGCATCGCCCAGACTGCCCTGCGAACCCAGCAGGATCAACTGCGCCAGGGCCTGGCAAAGCGCGAGCAAACCATTGAGGCGCTGAAACGTGAAAACGAAGACCTTCGCAACTGGGCTGACCAGCCTTTGCCTGAGCTTGCTCGCCGGCTGCGCGAGCGCCCCACCCTCACCGGCGCCGACGCTTATCGTCAGTGGCTGTCCGGCCGTGGTGCCCTGCACCCTGCCGGCGACAAGCCCACTCAATAACGGCGATCAGCTCACCGACCAGGACCGCGTCGAAGCCGCATGGGCTGAATGCGCCGGCCAGGTAGACATGGTGTTCAACCATCAACAGGCGGCCCCATGAACAAACCCGAAAGCCTGCGTGCCCACCTGCTGACGACCGTGGCAGAACTTAAGCACAACCCCGACCGGCTGCTGATCTTCATCGACAACGGCAAAATCCGCTGCACCGCGGCTGCCTCGCTGTCGTTCGAATACAGCTTTGATTTACAGGTCATCCTCACCGACTACGCAGGTCACCCCGACAGCGTCATGTTGCCATTGCTGGGCTGGCTGAGCGTGAACCAGTCCGAACTGCTGGAGAACCTGAACAAGTCCGCCGAGGGCATCCAGTTCGAGGCCGACATCCTGGACAACAGCAAGGTGGACCTGAGCCTGACACTGCCGCTAACCGAGCGTGTGGTTGTGGGGAAAGACGCCGACGGCAATACCACCCTCCACCATCCTGGCGAACCTAAGCAGGTGGCCGCATTCCTTGACCCGGCGTGGATACCTGGTACCCAAGGCACCGGCAGTGAATGGGTCGTGCCGAAATGACCAACCGATTGGAAACGCTGGAGGATTGGGCCGCCGGCCTACTGGGACAACTGGAACCGGCATCGCGCAACAAACTGGCCCGCAGCATCGGCCAGGCCCTGCGGCGTAGTCAGCAACAGCGGATCATCGCCCAGCGCAACCCGGACGGGAGCAAGTACGCGCCGCGAAAGCAGCGCAATCTGCGAGGGAAACAAGGACGGTTGAAGCGGAAGGTGCAGATGTTTCAGAAGCTGCGGACGGCGAGCTACTTGAGGGTCCAGGGCGATGGGAATGCTATCTACGTAGGCTTTACCGGACGGGTTGCCCGGATTGCCAAGGTGCACCAATATGGACTGAAGGATCGTGCTGAACCAAGAGCCCCAAATGTGAAGTATGAACGGCGGGAAATGCTAGGATTAACAGATGCGGATTTAGACCTAATCCGCGATGGCTTGCTCACTCATCTTGTGGGATAGCCAATGATTCGGTGGGCCAGAACTTACAAATTTTGCCTCAAAGGCACATAATCTCTGGGGGCATCATGAAAGATTTGACTGATAAAATATTTGAGCGAAATGAGCTACTTGCAAAGCAAGTAACCAAAATATTGGAAGCTCATGCTCCAGTAATAAATTCTTTTGCGCAACAACTTGGTCAATGGCTGACACAAATTCAAATCAACGTAGCCCCATATTTGGAAAAAATCGCTCAGATTGATTGGCAAGCAGTACAGGAACGCATCGAAAACATGCCAACTCGATCAAGAGAAGCAATGATAAAAGCTTCCGAACAAGGTTGGTTTTTTAACTGGAACAATTCTTTTTCCGATGTCTGGTCTCTTATCGACAGCCTACAAGATGCTAACAGCGACGAAGTAGACAATATTTTGAAGGCGCACTATTTAAACGACATGGACTGGTATGTCAGCGAATTAAAAAAAGTATTTCCCGACAGAGCACAGGCAATAAACGCAGCAATCAACGCTCACAAAATCTGTAGCCCAGAAGGCTATTACCTTAGCATTCCTGTATTCCTTGCCCAAGCCGATGGAATCCTTTCAGAGGTTACAGGCACCCCCTCCGCCATGGATAAAGTTAGAAACGGCCCTGAACTCAAAGGTAGCGCATGGGTGCAAGCCCAGATAGGAGACAATCAAGAATTAAAAAACTTGCTCTATCAACTACTGAACTTGCACACCATGGATATCTTAAAAAGCAAAAAAATCAGAGACCAAGAAAGTTTAGCAAGCGGAAAAACATTCAACGCACTCAATCGACACCAAGTGCTTCATGGTGAGATCTCAAACTACGGAACCGAACTTAACAGTTTGAAAGCATTCTCTTTCTTGGCATTCACCGGACTGCACATACCATGCGCACTCAGATCTCCGTACTTAGTTGATATCGAGCCCAGCATTTAGCGCTACGATATATTCTTTAACTTGAGATTGTATTCTACAGTCTAACAAGTCACCGAGGCTGCACATTCATGTGGCTGGCGCCACCATCAGCGCCATGAACGACTTAGCCACCCTCGCCCGCCTGATCGAAAACCTCATCCGCTTCGGCACCATCGCTGCCGTCCAGATGCAGCCCCCGCGTGTGCAGGTCAAAACTGGAACCCTGACCACCGCCTGGCTACCGTGGATTGCCCTGCGGGCCGGCGCCGACCGGGAGTGGAACCCGCCGACCGTCAACGAACAAGTTCTGTTATTCAGCCCCTCGGGCCAGCTCGGCAACGGCGTCGTCCTGACCGGCCTGTTCAGCGACCAGATCCCCGCCAACGGCGACCGCGAAGGCCTGCACCGCGTCACCTACCGCGACGGCACGGTGATTGAGTACGACAGCGTCGCTCACCACCTCAACGCCACGCTCACCGATGGCGGCACCACCAACCTCATCAGCACCGGCGGCATCAATATCGTCGGCAACATCACGCACCAGGGCGACTACACCCAGAACGGCAACCAGAACGTCACCGGTAAGGTCACCGCCTCGGTAGATGTGGTGGCCGCTGGCATCAGCCTGGTGAAACACCTGCACGGCGGCGTCATGCCTGGCAGCGGCAAGACGGGGAAACCGGAATGAACCGACACACCGGCGCCGCCATCACCACCGTGGAGAGCATTGCCCAATCCATGAGCGATGTCCTCAGCACGCGCCTCGGTACCCGGGTGATGCGCCGCGAATACGGCAGCCTGTTGCCCGAGCTGGTAGACCACCCTTTCAACGACATCACCCGCTTGCAAGTGTACGCGGCCACCGTCATGGCGCTGATGCGCTGGGAGCCGCGTATCAGTCTGAGCCGCGTGCAGTTCCAGGGCGCCACCCTGCAAGGTCAAACATCACTGGACATCGAGGGCAGCATCGTCGATAGCAACGAGCCGCTGAGTCTGAGCGTGCCGCTGAACCTTGGGGGTAGCGCATGAACTCATTCGTCGCGATTGACCTGGGCCAGCTCCCTGCGCCCGAAGTCGTGGAGCAAATTGATTACGAGCAGATCCTCGCCGAGCGCAAGGCCTACGCCATCAGCCTCTGGCCGGTCGAGGAACAAGCCGAGATCGCCGCACGGCTTGAGCTGGAATCTGAGCCCCTGACCAAACTGCTCCAGGAGAACGCCTACCGCGAGACGGTGTGGCGCCAGCGCGTCAATGAAGCATCCGTCGCCAACATGCTGGCCCTGGCAAAGGGCAACGATCTGGAGAACCTGGCAGGCAACTTCAACGTCAAGCGCCTGGTCATCCAGGCCGCCAAGCCCACAGCCGTGCCGCCGGTACCGTTGCTAATGGAAAACGACGACAGCCTGCGGGAGCGGGCTCAAATGGCGTGGGAAGGACTGAGCACCGCCGGCCCGCGCAACAGCTACATCTTTCATGCGCGGTCTGCTGACGGCCAGGTTGCCGACGCCACTGCCGAGAGTCCCGCCCCGGCCGAGGCGGTGGTGACCGTGCAATCGATCCTGGGTGACGGCACCGCCTCGCCCGCCCTGCTGGCTACGGTCGATTCGTACCTCAGCGACAACGACCGTCGCCCTGTCGGGGATCGACTCACCGTGCAAAGCGCCCAGATCATCAACTACCAGGTCAAGGCCAAGCTGTATCTTTCAACGTCCGGCCCTGAAAGCGAGTTGATTCTCGCGGCGGCCAATGAGCAGTTGCTGGCCTTCGTGCACCAGCGGCGTCGCCTGGGCTTGGAAGTCTCGGAATCGATTATCCACGCCTCGCTGCACGTCGAGGGTGTGCGCAAGGTCGTGCTGGAGAACTGGGCGGACATCGTTGCCACAAAGTACCAGGCCCCGTATTGCACGGCCGTCGATTTGGCGTTGGGGGTCGAATGATGGCAGACGCGCCCCTTCTTCCAAGCAATTCGACGCCGTTGGAGCGTCAAGCGGCGCAGGCGCTGGCCCAGATCCAGCGTGTGCCGATTCCATTGCGCACGCTGTACAACCCCGACCTCTGCCCACTGCCCCTTTTGCCCTACCTGGCCTGGGCTTTCTCCGTGGACCGCTGGGACAGCAAGTGGACAGAAGCAGCCAAGCGCGCCGCCATACGCAGCGCGTACTACATCCATTCGCGCAAGGGCACCATCGGTTCACTACGCCGCGTCGTTGAACCGCTCGGTTACCTGATTGAAATCATCGAATGGTGGCAGACCGTTCCGGTCGGCCCTCGCGCCACCTTCAGGCTCAAGGTCGGCGTGCTCGACACCGGTATCACCGAAGAGATGTACCAGGAACTCACCTGGCTGATCGACGATGCCAAGCCCCTGACACGCCACCTCACCGGGCTCGCCATCAGCCTGGAAACCACCGGTTCAGTTCATATCGGCGCCTGCATCACCGAAGGCGACGAGATTGATATCTATCCACCCACACAGCGGGACATCGAGGTCACGGGCTACATCCACCAGGGCGGCCGTGAACACCAGATCGACACCATGGACATCTACCCATGACAGACCAAAACAGCCAATTTTTCGCCATCCTCACCGCTATCGGCAAAGCCAAGCAGGCCAATGCGGACGCCTTGGGAATTCCTTGGACGTTCGCGCAGATGGGCGTCGGTGATGCTAACGACACCGACCCGATCCCCAACGAGCAACAGACGCACCTGATCAATGAGCGCCGCCGAGCCCCGCTGAACCAGCTCAGCGTTGATCCAGCCAACCCCAACATCATCGTTGCCGAGCAGGTGATTCCTGAGAACATTGGTGGTTGGTGGATTCGTGAGGTGGGCCTGTATGACGCCGACGGTGACCTGGTCGCCGTGGCGAACTGCGCGCCAAGCTTCAAGCCTCTGCTGACTCAAGGCTCAGGCCGTACCCAGGTGGTACGGATGAACCTCATCGTCAGCAATACCGCCAACGTCGAGCTGAAGATCGATCCGAGCATTGTCCTAGCCACCCGCACTTACGTGGATTCGAAAATTCGTGAGGAACTGTACAAGCTCGACAGCAAGCAGTCGGTGCGCGTAGCGACCACGGGAAACATCGCCCTGACGGGGTTGCAGGTTGTCGATGGAGTGACGCTGCTGGCGGGCGACCGGGTGCTAGTGAAGAACCAGACGGCTGCCAAGGACAACGGCATCTATCTCGCGGCTGGCTCTTCTTGGCAGCGTGCTCCAGATGCCGACAGCAGTGCTGAGGTCACCTCAGCGATGATCCTGTCCGTCGAGCAAGGCGCTACGCTGGCCGACACTCGCTGGCAGTTGGTAACGGATGGGGCGATTGCTCTGGGCACCACGTCACTCTCTTTTCAGAACATCACACAGGGATTTGCCACGATCAATTCGCCCGCTTTTTTGGGAAGCCCAACAGCCCCGACTGCGCCGCTCAATAACAGCAGCCAGTTACTTGCGAATACTGCGTTTGTACAGCGAGCACTTGGCAACCATTCAGGCGTTGGCGGGCTTGACGTCAGCACTGTGCTGACAGCCGATGCATTCGGGAAATCGTTCATTATCAACACCGCGAATCCGGTCAATATCACCTTGCCGAAGGCGAGCACGGGGTTCAGCGGCGGCACCATCACGCTGGTGAACGTGTCGACCGGAACCGCGACAATCATTCTGCAAGGCACGGATTATGTAGCTGGCATCGCGGCGAATCAGCTCGTTCTCAAGACGCTAGACACTATTACCTTGTCTACGGGGGCGGGCATCACTTGGTACGCGGAAAATGGTTCTATCCCGGACTCACTGTCTACCGCAATGAAACGGCAGGCAAGTCCGCTCGATCAGACCGCCGGCGCCTTGATGCCGGTAGGCGCCTTCGGGACTGGTCGCGGTATCTTGAGCACTGAAGTGGATATGAATAATTACCTAATCCCCGGTAATTATCTGACGCCCTTGGCCGGTTTATTGAACATCCCGCCTGGCTGGTCTTCATCGGTCCGTTACAGCCTCGTTGTTGAAGGCTATATGAGTAACAACTACCTCGTGCAACGAATCACTGGCGGCTTATCGAGCGGTCAGATGCCGATTCTTGCCGTTCGAGTCATGCAGAACGCGGGGGAGTGGTCGCCGTGGCAATTTGGCTCTACGAATGAGCACGCGCCTTTTCGGGGTACCCAGGTATTCAAAACCGCAGGTGTCTTCACCTGGACGGTGCCTGTTGGCGTGAAAAAGGCTTGGGTTACGGTTATCGGAGGTGGTGGCGGCGGCGGTCGCGCAGGCGTCTCCGGGGCAGGATCAGGTGGCGGCGGTGGCGGTGGCTTGGCACAAGAGCTAGTTGATCTCTCAGGCGTGACCAGTGTCACGGTGACCGTTGGCGCTGGTGGCGCTGGCGCTACCGTAGACGCGGGTGTTGGCGAAACCGGTGCGACTTCTTCTTTTGGGACGTATCTATCTGCTACTGGCGGGGCCGGGGGCTTTGGTAACGCCTCGTCCGGTTATGCAAATGGCCCGGGGAGTGGTGGGCTCGGCACTGGGGGAGACTTCAACACGTCACTTGGGGTTGGACAACCCAGTTATGGGCCATACGGTGGGTCGGGTGGTGGTCCCGGTAGTCGATCAACGCAGGGGTCGGTCGCAGGTAATACAGGTGTTGGGCCTGGCGGTGGTGGTTCAGGTGCTGCCTTCGGCTATAACGGTGGTGCAGGTGCCGCCGGCAACGTAATTATTCAGTGGTGATCAGCATGTGGGCAAGAATTGAAAACGGGACGGTCGTCGAAACGACTGACATTGATCCAACCGAACGCTTCCACCCCGATTTGCTCTGGCAACCTTGTCCCACGGGGACCCGGCCAGGCTGGACGTTAAAGGAGGAGGACTTTTTACCTCCGCCTACCGTCCCTGCCTCCGATTTGGCCGATGCTGAGCGGGTATGGCGCAACAATGAACTGCAATCAACCGAGTGGCTGGTTACCCGCCATCGTGATGAACAGGCGTTGGAGCGCCCCCCCACGCTGACCTCCGAGCAATACTCCGAACTACTCATCTATCGCCAGGCACTTCGAGACTGGCCTCAGACGGGGGACTTCCCAGATGTAGAGTTTCGACCCATCGCGCCGTCATGGATAGCTGAGCAGATTCAGTAACGCTACGCCTTTTCTTCCTGTAACCCCCTCCCCTACAAGCCTCCGCGCTCGCCCAACCGGCGCGCGCGCGGCAGCCTGTGCACTGTCATCCCAATCACTGCGCAGGCAAACCCATGGCCGATTATCTTCACGGCGTGCGGGTCATCGAACTCAACGACGGCACCCGCCCCATTCGCACCATCCCCACCGCTGTTATCGGCATGGTCTGCACGGCCGACGACGCTGATGCCACCGTTTTCCCCTTTGACACACCTGTACTGCTCACCAACGTACAAACCGCCATCGGCAAGGCTGGCACCACGGGTACCCTGGCGAAGAGTCTTCAGGCCATCGCCGACCAGACCAAGCCCTACACCATCGTCGTGCGGGTGAAGGAAGGGGAAACCGAGGCGGAAACCACCAGTGCCCTGATCGGCACCACCACGGCCGAGGGAAAATACACCGGCATGAAAGCCCTGCTCGCCGCCAAAGCCCGCGTCGGCATGGTGCCGCGCATCCTGGGTGTGCCAGGCCTCGACAGCCTGCCGGTCGCCACTGCCCTGGTCGCCATCGCCCAGCAGTTGCGCGCCTTCGCCTACGTCAGTGCCTGGGGCTGTAAAACCAAGGAAGAGGTGGTCGCCTACCGTGACAACTTCGGCGCTCGCGAAGCCATGGTCATCTGGCCGGAGTTCCAGAACTGGAGCACCGTCACCAACGCGACCGTCACCGCCTCGGCCGTGGCCCGTGCATTGGGTCTGCGCGCCAAGATCGACCAGGAAGTGGGATGGCACAAAACCCTGTCCAACGTCGCGGTCAATGGCGTCACCGGCATCAGCGCCGATGTGTTCTGGGATCTGCAAAACCCGGCCACGGACGCCAACTACCTGAACAGCAACGAAGTCACCACCCTCATCAATGAAGGCGGCTTTCGCTTCTGGGGAAGCCGCACCACCAGCGAAGACCCGCTGTTTGCCTTCGAGAATTACACCCGCACAGCGCAGATCCTTGCCGACACCATGGCCGAAGCGCACATGTGGGCCGTGGACAAGCCGCTGCATGCGTCCCTGGTACGCGACATCATTGAAGGGGTTAACGCCAAGTTCCGCGAGATGATCGCGGCGGGCTACCTGATCGGCGGCAAGTGCTGGTATCCAGACGATGCCAACGACAAAGACACGCTCAAGGCCGGCAAGTTGTTCCTGGATTATGACTACACGCCGGTGCCACCGCTGGAAGACCTCACGTTGCGGCAACGCATCACTGACCGCTACCTGATCGACTTCGCCAGCAAGATCAACAGCTAAACCGGGCCTCCCCGCAAGGGGAGCTGACCCTGTGCCTGAGCAACGGAGAACCCCGCCATGGCCATGCCCCGCAAACTCAAAAACCTCAACCTGTTCAACGACGCCAACAGCTACCTGGGCGTGGTCAAGTCGGTCACCCTGCCCCCGCTGGGCCGCAAGATGGAAGCCTATCGCGGCGGCGGCATGAACGGCCCGGTCAAGGCCGATCTGGGCTTCTCGGACGACGGCATCCAGTTCGAATGGAAGACCGGCGGCCTGGATCTGATCGCCCTCAAACAGTTCGGCGCCGTCAATGCCTCGGGCATCGCGTTGCGCTTTACCGGTGCGTTCCAGCAGGACGACACCGAGGAAGTCAGCGCCGTGGAGATCGTCATGCGCGGCCGACACGAAACCATTGAAATGGGCGATGCACAGCCTGGTGAAGACACCGAGCACAGCATCACCACCACCTGCACCTATTACAAATTGATCGTCGATAACGAAGAAATCATCGAGATCGACCTCCTCAATTTCATTGAGAACGTGAACGGCGTGGACATGCTGGATAAGCAGCGCCAAGCCCTCGGCATCTGACCCACCCCGCCCCATCGGGGCGGTTAATCCCACACGCTGGAGCCCTACATGAAAACTGACGATACCCTCGAAGCGTTGCCCCCGGTTGACGACAACACCGTCACCCTGGACACCCCGATCATCCGTGGAAAAACCTTCATCGACACCATTACCCTTCGCAAACCGCAATCAGGCGAGCTGCGCGGCGTGCAACTGGTAGAGCTACTGAACATGGACGTAGCCACCCTCATCAAGATCCTGCCGCGTATCAGTAGCCCAGGCATCACGGCACCCGAAGCCGCCAGCATGGACCCGGCCGACCTGCTCGCCTGTGGTAGCAAGATTTCCGGTTTTTTGTTGCAGAAGTCGGTGAAGACGGACGCGTCCCTCGTTGCGTAGAAGACGCCATGGCCGACTTGGCCGTGGTTTTCCACTGGGCACCGGCTGACATGGACCAGCTGGGCCTGCAAGAACTGATGGAGTGGCGCGAGCGCGCCCGGGTGCGGAGTTCCACCGATGGCGAATGACTTAAAACTTCAGGTGCTGCTCAATGCCATCGACAAGGCGAGCGGCCCCCTGAAGGCCATCAACAACGGCAGCATCGGGGCCGCCCGCGCCCTCAAGGAAGCCCGCGACCGCCTCAAGGAACTCAACGCTCAACAGAAGGACGTCAGCGCCTGGCGCACCCAGCGCGCTGCCGCCGAGCAAACCGAGCAAGCCCTCATCGCCGCCCGCGACAAAGTGCGGGCCCTGTCCCAGCAGTTCGCCGCTACAGGCGCGCCAACCAAGGCCATGACCAAGGACTTCCGTGCAGCCGTTCGCGAAGCGCAGAAGCTCAAGGAACAACATCAACAACAGGGCGAACAGCTCCAGGCCCTGCGCAGCAAACTGCAAGGCGCCGGCATCAGCACCAAGAACCTCAGCAGCCACGAACGCCAGTTGCGCGAGCAAATCAGCGCCACCAACGCCAGCATCAGCGAACAGGGCAAACGCCTGGTCGCGTTGAATGCTCAGCAAAAGCGCCTTGCCATCGAGCGCGCCAAGCTGGAGAAAACACAGAACCTAGCCGGCAACATGGCTATGAACGGCGCCGCCGGCCTGGGTGTGGGATATGCCGCGAGCCGGCCGGTGGCTAAGGCCATCGGTGCCTTTGCGCCAAACGAAGACTCGGCCACGCAACTCAAGGTTTCGATGATGGACGGCACCGGCAAGGTGTCTGAAGACTTTCAGAAAATCACCGACCTGGCGACCAAGCTGGGCGACCGCCTGCCCGGCACCACGGCCGACTTTCAAGCAATGATGACCATGCTGCGTCGCCAGGGCCTCAGCGCGCAAAGCATCCTCGGTGGCACCGGAGAGGCGGCTGCGTACCTGGGCGTTCAGTTGCAGATGCCCGTAACCGCCGCGGCTGAATTTGCCGCGAAGATGCAGGACGCTACCCGAACATCCGAAAAAGACATGATGGCGCTGATGGACATCATCCAGCGTGGGTTCTACTCCGGCGTAGACCCGACCAACATGCTCCAGGGTTTCAGCAAGATCGCACCGGTCATGGACACCATCAAGAAATCAGGCATCGACGCCGCTGCCGAGCTGGCCCCGCTGCTGATCATGATGGACCAGGCTGGCATGGAAGGCGGCGCGGCCGGTAACGCCTACCGGAAAATCTTCCAGGCAGGCCTGGACAAGGACGGGATCAAAGACGTCAACAAAATCATGGAGCTTGAAGGCAAAAACATCCGTTTCAAGTTCACCGACGACAAAGGCAATTTTGCCGGCCTGGAAAATCTGTTCGCTCAGGTCGAAAAACTGAAGTCATTGAACGACGAGGACCGCACGTCCACGATCAAGCTGCTGTTCGGCGACGACTCCGAAACCATGACCACCTTGAACACCATGATGAACAAGGGGATCGTGGGCTATCGGGAAGTGCAGCAGAAGCTGCAAAACCAAGCCGATTTGCGCAAGCGGGTGAACGAACAGCTCGCCACCCTCACCAACGTCATGGAAGCAGCAGAGGGTAGCTTCACCAACGCCCTGGCCGAGTTTGGCGCCGCCGTTGCGCCCGAGCTGAAACAGATCATCACCACCCTCGGAGAAGTTGCCAACAGCGTAGGCGCCTGGGCTCGAGAGAACCCGAGACTGGCGGGCGGCCTGGTGAAGGTTGTAGCGGCTGTCGCTGGCCTGGCCTTCGTGTTCGGTGGGCTGGCCTTGACTATGGCGAGCCTGCTCGGCCCTTTCGCCATGGTGCGATACGGCATGGGCATGTTTGGCATTCGCTTGGGCATCGTGAAAGCCCAACTGATAGGTACGCGCACCGCAGCAGCAGGCGCCGGAGCCAACATTGGTAGGCTTGGGAAAGTCTGGCGGTCCCTGGTAGCCACTCGCTCGGCGGGTGGATTGCTCAGTGCGTTACCCGCTTTCGTCAGCAGCGCCCGCCTGGCTGCCGCCAGCGTGCTACCGATGCTCGGCGGTGCGATCAGTGCGGTCGGTACCGCCATCATGGCGACGCCCATCGGCTGGCTGCTGGCGGCCATTGCTGCCCTGGTTGCTGCTGGCGTGCTGGTCTACAAATACTGGAACCCGATCAAGGGCTTCTTCCTCGGCTTCTGGCAAGGCCTGGTCAGGGCCTTGCAACCGGTACTCGATAGTTTCGCCGGGCTCGGCCAATCGCTGCTGAACCTGGGCCAGGCCGTCATGACGCTGCCAGGTGTCGGCGCGGCCATGGAGCTTCTGGGCAGCATCGCACGCCCCCTGTTCAGTCTGATATCAGATGGCGTCAGCAGCCTGATCACCTGGTTCGGCCAGCTACTTGCGCCCGTCGAAGACGTCGGTGGCGCCGCTCAGTCAATGGGCGAACGCTTCGGCGCTGTCATCGGCAATATGCTCAGCCTTCTATTAGGTCTACCTGCTCAGTTCGCTGAACTGGGTACGCAGATGATTCAAGGCCTGGCAAATGGCATCACCAACAGCCTGACTGTAGCCAAGGAGGCCATCACCGGGGCAGGCGATGCGGTGATTGGTTGGTTCAAGGAAAAGCTCGATATCCACAGCCCCTCGCGTGTGTTCGCAGAACTGGGCGGCTTCACCATGGCCGGCCTGGCCCAGGGGCTTGAGGGCAGTCAGAACGGGCCACTGAGCGCCATGACCAGCCTGAGCAAACAGCTCACGGCAGCCGGCACGCTGGCCCTCGGCGCAACCGCCATGCCTCTGGCGGCCATGCCGTTGCCGCAATTCCCCATCGGGGCTGCCGCTACCTCTTCGTTGTCGATCGATGATCGAGCGCCCATCAGCCCTACCCCGGCGCCGGTTCATGACAGCCACGACACCTACGAAATCAACATCCACACCACGCCAGGCATGGACGCCCAGGCGATCAGCCGCGCCGTACGGGCCGAGCTGGCGCGCATCGCCAGCGAAAAGGCCGCCCGCCAGCGCAGCAAACTGTCAGATCTGGAGTAATCCCTATGATGCTTGCCTTGGGCATGTTCGTGTTCAGCCTGTCCACCGCCGCTTATCAGGAGCTGCAACGCCAAACCGAATGGCGACATGCGAGCAACAGCCGCGTCGGCGCCGCTCCGGCTCGGCAGTTTGTTGGGCGCGGTGACGACACCATCACCCTGCCCGGCGTCATCCTGCCAGAGCTGGCCGGCAGCGCCTTGAGCCTCGACGCCCTGCGGCTGATGGCGAACACCGGCAAGGCCTGGCCGATGGTCGAAGGCAGCGGCCGGATCTACGGCCTGTGGATTATCGATGGCCTGAGCGAAACCAAAACGCTGTTCTTCCGTGACGGCACGCCTCGGCGTATTGAATTCACGATCAACCTCAAGCGCATCGATGACGACCGGATCGATCTGCTCGGCGCCGGTACCAGCGCAGGTGTCAACATCTTGAGGGCGCTGCTGTGATTGAGGCAGCCCTGTCCAAGGTGACCGGCTACGTCGAAGGCCTGGCCGAGCGCTACCGCCGCGACGCGGCCTACCCGGTACCGGCGTTTCGTATCACGGTCGATGGCGACGACATCGCCCAGTTGATCAGCCCACGGCTGATGAGCCTGGAGCTGACCGACAATCGCGGAATCGAGGCCGACCAGCTCAGCATCATCCTCAGCGACCACGACGGGCTGCTGGCGATCCCGCCCAAAGGCGCGACCATCCGATTGTGGCTGGGTTGGAGCGACACAGGCCTGGTGGACAAGGGCACCTACACTGTCGATGAAACCGAGCATAGCGGTGCGCCGGACGTGCTGAGCATTCGCGCTCGCTCTGCCGACCTGCGCAAGGGCCTAAAGACCAAACGCGAACGCAGCTGGAGCAACACCACCCTCGGCGACGTTCTGGGCGACATCGCCCTGGGCAACGGCCTCACGGCCACTATTGCCGGCGCCCTGGACGGTTTGCCTATCCTGCAGTTGGACCAGGCCAACGAATCAGACGCCAACCTGATCAGCCGCGTGGGAGAAGAGTTCGACGCCGTGGTCACAGTCAAGGCCGGCTGCCTGCTGTGCCTGCCGGCAGGTGGCGGCAGGACGGCCACCGGCGCCGAGCTGCCGCATATCACCCTCACCCGCACCGATGGCGACCAGCACCGCTACCTGCAAGCTGACCGCGACAGCTACGACGGTGTGCGAGCCTATTTCTATGACGTAAACAGTGCGAAGAAACAGGAGGCCATCGCCGGCGGTGGCGAAAACCTCAAAGACCTGCGCCATACCTTCAGCGACCGCCAGTCCGCCCTGCGCGCTGCCCGGGCGGAATTCAACCGCCTACAACGTGGCAGCGCGACGTTGAGCTACACCCTCGCCCAGGGTCGGCCTGACCTCATTCCCGAACTGACCTACACGCTTCAAGGCGTTAAGCCGGAGATCGACGAGATCATCTGGTACGGCGGTAACGTGCAGCACACCCTCAGCCCGGACAATGGATACACCGTCAGCCTGGAGCTGGAGAGCAAGTTGCCCGAGGACACGGTTGAGGGGTTGGCGGAGGAAAACAAAGGGGATTACACAGGAATCATCGCGTACTACCGCGACAAGAAAACAGGGAAGGAAAAGACTGTAACGGCGGGGGATCAGAGCAAGCCGAAGCGGTTGCGGTGGTTGTATGCGAGTGAGAAGACGGCGAAGCGGGCGGTGGATCGGGAGTGGCTGCGGTTGCAGAAGACTATCTGAATGGGTTCAATTAAATAGTTAACATTGCGTGCATTCGCTTCACAATCATTACGATTGTAAGCATAAGATTAGCAGTGACAAATATCACTAAAGGAGTCAACAAATATTTAGCGTAATTCAATTTTATTACCAAATCGAAAAACTCCAGCTCGTTCACGACACCATTAAGCACCGAGTGCACAAAACACAAACCAACCAAAACAATGGAACTTATTATCGAAAAACAAATATTATAATAGAGCTGCTTCAACAAAACTTTCTTGGCATCATAAAGAGGATCAATTTTTTTTACCGCTTCCAGCTTGCTTTCTTGATCATAGACAAGCACCAATACAGATAGGAGAAGGGCTGTAAATATAGCGCCAAAATTCACCAACATTGATGATACATCTTTATTTAGATTGTATCCCGCAAAACAACCCAAAGCAGCCACAGCGCCGGGTAGAGCAAAAAATGTTACGTAGTCCATGATAGATCGCTTTCCGGCTGGATCAGCAAGGGTAGCAATATGTCCAAGGATTATTGCCGCAACATTGATTTTGCCACTCATATTTTCACCTGTAATCCGGGATATATAGAATCCACAAACTCTTGCAGTACTTGGGTACACCACTTATGAAGGGAGACAGGATCTGGATTACCCGCCACCATATCCACCTCATCTTCCTCAATCATTATCTCACAGACTTGCTCTTCTGCGGGTCTTCCAATTGTAAATGTTCGTTTTTTTCCATTTAATTCCGCTATTGCCTTCACCTCTCCGCAATGCGGACGCAAAAATTCAACGACGGCGTACTCTTCGCTGTTGGGGTCAAAAAAATCCTTCAACCTACCACCCAGCTTTCCTCTAACGGGAGACTTAACAATAAGCTGCTGCTCTTTATGCCCCAATTTTGTCAGCTGATCAGTAATATCAGCCATTCCTTGAAACCTTGTGAGTTTTATCTCCTTTGCCTGAGCTTCCTCCCACATCTTGAAAGCTTTCTTATAGGCCAATGGATTCATTTGCAGTGTACGCTTAGTAACCTTCGTGAAATTTTCACGAAGCAGTTCATATAGCAATGTTTTAATACCATTACCTTTATAATTATGAAGCAAAACTATTCCCTCATCGAATCCTGATGGAATATAAAACCTCACATAATGCTTTATAATCTCGGCATTATTTTGTGCCTTTTGAAAATCCACGTTGCCAGTTTCTATGTCAATAATGTCATTTTTCACGCCATAAGAGCCTGCCTCAAACCAACCGGCCATTTCTCTTTTGTCGTCATAAAATTTCATTCCAAAAAATCGGTAAACCTGCTTACTATCTTCAACAATTTTAAATTTATCATTCTGAGCCGAGATAAAGTCTTTAAAAACGCTATATACGTCAAACTGCCCAACTTTATCCAATACAGCATAGCGCTCTTCGCCCTTCTTAGGATCACTATAAGGATTAAAGCAACGAATCGAATAAGGTGCTATTGAGTGCATATGGCCGCTTCTTCTATTAATAAATGGTTTTAGTTGAATGTAAGCAAGCACGCATTCATCGCACATGAACCGCTGCGCAGTACCAGGCCGTTGTCAAACGTCCGACTCTTATAAATGCCACCTGAAAGGACTCTTTCTACTTCAATACCGCTGCCGTCAGTCAAAGCGCTAACAGCTTTTTTTGCGAGCACAGTTGCATTAATAACACGCGCCTTATTCTTTGGATCATCCGATCCAGTCCATGCGACATTGATTCGATCACATTTAAACTCAAGTTTCATATCGAAAACTTTGTCACCAAAGGTATAGCGAGTGGTCATGCAGCCGGGCGAGTCTTCTTCCTTAACTTGTT
Source organism: Pseudomonas sp. SJZ078 (assembly GCF_007828255.1). NCBI lineage: Bacteria > Pseudomonadati > Pseudomonadota > Gammaproteobacteria > Pseudomonadales > Pseudomonadaceae > Pseudomonas > Pseudomonas sp. SJZ078. The sequence goes on from NZ_VIUG01000003.1 coordinate 224,328, forward strand.
TAAGAATGGGAGCGTGTATGGCTTTTATGACGGCTTGTTCGTCAATAAAACGGACATCAGCAAACGCCAGAGGCTGGGCAATGAAAGATAGTGAAGCAGCGACAAGCGTTGCTTTGGACATGGATCACATCCTTATGCTGGTTGCGAGGTAGCGCCGGTTGGCATGCTCGCCGGCCCTGTAACCGGACCTTGGCGAGGTGGATCATCGGCGTCCCTGACTTAATGATCCGTTCTTAATGGGTACAGATTATGCTGGCCGTTTGGTATCGGCAAGGGCTTCAGTCAAATCCTTGAGGCGCTGCTCGACATCCATTAAGCGTTTCTTCTCTTCAGCAGCGCTTTGTATCTCCCGCTTGCCCGCCTCCCCAAGCGAGCGAAACAGTTCAAGGATGGCCTCCTCCTGCTTGTTTGCAGCCTGGGCCTGGGCAACTTCACCCCTCGCGTCACGAAACATCGGGCCTTCACCGGTCAACAGCCAATCAACGCTTATACCCAAATGAGTGCGCAAGGCCGACATGGCCTTTGCGTTGGGCTCTCTCTCGTCCAGAAGGTAGTTCTGGAGCGTTCTGTAGGGAATGCCAATGATGTCGGCAGCCTGCTTAATGGACAGGCCTTTGGCATCAAGAACGCTGCGAAGACGCTCAGATATACTCATTTTTTCATATAATCCGATTGACGCACTCATTTTGGTGCGTATACTGCGAACAAACAGGTACATCTTAACCAACTAGGAACACATCAACCATGAGCCAAGCCATGGAAAAGCGCCAGATCCAGGCGCGGCTGATCGAACACGGCAGCAATTTCCGCCAGTTCGCGATCAGTCACGGCTACGAGCCGCGCACGGTGACTCAGGTAGTTCAGCGCTGGGCCGGTCATGACACATTGCCTCGGGGGCGGTTGTCGTTCCGCATTCTGCGTGACCTTTCCAAGGTAATCGGCAAAGAAGTTCTGCCCGGAATCCTGGCGGATTCAAACGAGCAAACAGAATGCAAGGCTGTATGAAATGACTGTAGGGGCGAGGGCACCAGGGAGAAACCAGAAGATGAAACGCCCAATACTAGCGACCAAGCGCCAAGTCATGAGCGCAGTTATCTGCGCTTACCCCGGCGGACGCGAGTGCGCCGCTGCCCGGCTCGGCTATGAACTCAAGAAGTTCGATAACCATGTTTACGAAAATGCCGGCAGCCGTCCCCTAAGTGATGAGCAGATCCACTTGCTCGAGCAGGACGCGGGCACGACCCACCTGCCTGAATACATCGCCGCACTGTATGGCGGCATGTTCGTGCCGCTCGCTAAACCCGAGACACTGGACAACATCGACCTGTACAGCCGTTCGGTACATGCCGCAGCGAAACGCGGTTACGTCGATCAGATTATCGCGAAGGCGCTGGAGGACGGGGTAGTTGAGCCGGGCGAGGCTGCGGCAATTCTCGGCGCTCACAATCGCTATATGGCTGCGCGCCATTCCGAAGTGCTGGCCACCATCCAGCTGCACAGCAAGGAGCGCAAGCATTGAGCACTTACAAGCTGGTCTGCCCTCACTGCCTAGGCCGCATGCGTATCCGCACCAGCGAAGGCACGCACATTTTCCTGCGGGTGGCGTACCTGCAATGCACCAACGAGGCCTGCGGCTGGTCGGTGCGGGCTGAGTTCGAAATGACTCATGAGATGAGCCCCAGCGGCATGGCGAACCCTTCCGTCAAGCTGCCTATCGCCGACATTGCCCTGCGTCGCGCCGCGATGAAGTCCGCCAACGATCAACCCGACCTGCTCGACCAAATGGAAATGGAGTGTGCGCAATGAACCATGAACAGCTTGACCATGATTACCGCAGCAGCATGCAACGTGCCGCATTCGCCTACCTGCAACGGCACGAAGCGCAGCACCTGGTGGATTCAGATCTGCTGTACGAAAACTGCGTCCGGCACATGACCACCGCAATGGAAGTCCCGGTATTCATGGCACAGCAGCTGGTGCACAACGCCTGGACTGAATTGCAGGTAATCAACCAACGCAAGTGGATCGGCGTGGACTGGGGCTCCAGCCCTGGCAGCACTGTCGTCCATTTGATCGACACCCGGGCGGACCTTCGCTACCCGGTCCCGGCAAGGCTGCTACCACAGACGATGCTGGCCCAGCGCGATGCCGCGCTGAAGCAACAACCTCAGTAACCCCCTTTTAAACAACCCGCCCTGCCCCGCTTTCCGTGGGTTTGGGTGAGCTTTGCCCGAAATCCGAGGTGGACCATGGAAATCGACGTCGCCATCACCACAAAACTGCCCCGCGAAGAGGCCGAAGCGCTGCTCCAAGCGCTACGGAACCAATACGCCCAGCAGTTTAACGAGCATTGGTACGACGACCGCTTTCGCATGATCCCCGAGGGTTTACGGCATGGCTCGTTGCTCGCGGCCTTCCCGGTGATGGCCGCGCAAAAACGCCTGATTGGCGCCCTTAAACACAGTCTCGGCGAAGTGAAGTAAGCCCGATGAATAAGCGACTCGACATCCCCCATGGCTCCAAGGCTTTTGTACGCAAGCCCATGGAAAATAAGCTGCGCGCTGATGTACTTCAGCGCCTTGAGTCCGATTATGGCCTGCAACACATGGCTGGCACGCATTACATGCGCAAAGGCACCTGCCCTCAGTGCAACCAGAAACGCTTGTTTTCTCGCCATGATGAACCCTGGTTTATTCGCTGCGGTCGCGAAGAAAAGTGTCGGTACCAGGCTCCAGTCAAAGAGCTTTACCCCGATCTGTTCGACGACTGGAGCAAGCGAGCACCAGCCACCAACGATGAGCCAACCGCTACCGCAAAGGCGTACCTCACCTTTGCTCGCGGCTTTCGGCTTGAGCTGATTGAGGGCTGGTACACCCAAGAAAGTTATTTTGACCGCGACCTAAATATCGGCTCGGCCACGGTGCGATTTCCCCTTGAGCATGGCGGCTATTGGGAACGTCTGATTGACCAGCCTTCGCGCTTTGGCAAGAAGAAAGCCCGTTTCCAACCCAAGCAAAGCTACAAGGGTTACTGGTGGTGCCCACCTTGTGTCGATGTCCTTCAGGTTGAGGAACTGTGGATTGTCGAAGGCATCTTCGACGCAATAGCGCTCATCCATAACGGCATTTCAGCGGTCGCCGCGTTGTCCTCGAACGCTTTTCCTGAAGAGTCGCTGAAGGCCTTAATCGCGGACTGTGAAGGAAAGCCGCCCAAGTTGGTTTGGGCATTGGACAACGAACCTGGCGCGCAGAAATACACCAGATCATGGGTCAAGCAAGCCCGGGAGCTGGGCTTTGTTTGCGAGGCCGCGCAGATCCCGCAGCCCGATAACCGCAAGGTCGATTGGAACGACCTGCATCAGCGCTGGGCATTTTTAGACGATGACGAGGTACGAGCGCAGCGAATTGAAAAAGACCTCAAAGAAGCCAGGCACCAGGGCGCGCTGCTGATTGCCGAAAGCGCCAGCGACAAGGCCCTGCTCATGTACCAGTGGCGCGAGCGGGAGGAGTTCCACTTCTGTTTCGACTCGCGCTTGTACTGGTGGAAGCTGGACATTTCCAAATTCAACAGCGCCAAACAGGCGCTCGATGACAGCGACAAACAGGAAGACCAACTGCTCAACGACAAGGCCATCCGCGAAAAGGCGCTGCGCATGTCTGGCTGCGTGGTCGAGATCGCGAATTGCTATCCCAAGGCACTGTATTTCCAGCGCAACGAGATAACCGACGAGTCCTGGTATTTCTTCCGCGTCGACTTCCCGCACGACGGCGGTTCAGTGAAAAACACCTTCACCGGCGGCCAAGTCGCTGCTGCCAGTGAGTTCAAGAAACGACTTCTTGGCATGGGGGCCGGGGCGGTGTTCACCGGCAGTGGACAGCAGTTGGACAAAATCATGAAGGACCAGTTGTTCGGTATCAAAACCGTTCAGACCATCGACTATGTCGGCTACAGCCGGGAGTACGGCTGCTATGTGTTCAACGACGTGGCCGTTCGTGAGGGGCAACTGATCAGCATCAACGAGGAAGAGTTCTTCGAAATGGGCAAGCTGAAACTCAAAAGCTTGCAGAAAGGCGTGAAGATCCAGTTGACCAAGGATGCCAAAAACTACGACCCGCGCTGGCTGGATCTGCTCTGGCAATGCTTTGGTACCCAGGGAATCGTCGCCCTGACGTTTTGGTTCGGCTCGCTGTTCGCCGAACAAATCCGTCATCGCTACCAGTCGTTCCCGTTTCTTGAGGCTACCGGTGAAGCCGGCGCCGGCAAGACGACCTTGCTGACGTTGTTATGGAAACTACTCGGACGTGATGGGTATGAAGGCTTTGACCCTTCCAAATCCACCAAGGCCGGGCGCAGCCGCTTGATGGGCCAGGTGTCTGGCATGCCTATCGTGTTGCTGGAATCCGACCGAAGCGGCGAAGACAAGGCGCACGCCAAAACTTTCGAATGGGACGAACTGAAGGACTATTACGGCGGCGGCACCTTGGCGACCAAAGGGGTTAAAACCGCCGGCAATGAGACATATGAGCCACCCTTTCGGGGAACGATCGCCATCAGCCAGAACGCACCGGTAGTGGCCTCCGAAGCGATCATGACCCGGATCGTCAAACTGCACTTCGTGCGACCGAACGTGACCCCGGAGAGCCGCGCTGCTGCGGACTTACTCAACGCCTTGGAAGGCGCGACGCTGAGCAACTTCGTATTGCAGGCCGTGCGCAAAGAAGTCGAGGTCATGGATCTGTTTGCACAGCGCCTGCCCGGCTACGAAGCGAAACTGCGCTGCCTGCACTCGCACTGCTTCGCTTGCGACACCCCTTTCAAAGACGAGCAAAGCGACTGTGCCCATTGCGGCAACAAGCTACGCGGTTACATCCGTGTCGAGCGTATCAACAAGAACCACGCCCAACTGCTCGCGTTGCTCGACTGCCTGCGGATGGTGGTTTCGCTCACCGATGCGCAGATCAGCAACACCCGCACCCAGATCATTCGGATGGCGATAGAGCGCCAGGCCTCCATCAGTTCCGATCATCCGGTCGTGGCCGAATTTTGGGAGGTATACGAATACCTGGAAGGCCTCGACGCCGATGGGCCCGTGGTCAACCACAGCAAGAAAGACAACATCATCGCCATCAACCTCAACGACTTCGTGAAGTGCGCCGCAGAGCATCGCCAGAAAATTGCCGATGTCAGCGAGCTGCGCGAGCGGCTGAAGGACTCCCGCTCTCGAAAGCTGATCGACATCAACAAGGCGACGGATAGCGCGGTGCGGGCTCACCAGGCCAAGCACAGCAACGCGGTCATCACCAAGCAGCCCATCGTGAAGTGCTGGCACTTCCAGGCCTGACCAATCGACAGCAACACACCAGGCGCGGCAACGCCTGCCACTCAAGGAGAAGCACCATGCACAACAAAACGCTCAAAGATGCCTTTGACGAGTTGTTCCAGTACCAGGCCGAGCGTCCGGCCATCCGCAAAGCCGGCGTCGAGGCGCTGGTTCGCTTGCTGCCGGTCGCGCAACGCGACACCGGGCAAAGCGGGGTAATCGGGCGTTTTCTGCTCGGGTTGTACAACGGCCCGGCACATCCGTTTGACCTGACCGAGCTGCGCCGTCTCGACGCTGGCCTGTTCGACGACTGCATTGCAGTCCTGCGGCTGGATAACAGCCCCGAGCAAGAGGTTCACACCTATTTCCCCGACGGCGATGAGATCTGGCAGGACCTGCGTAGGGTCTGGGCATGAAGTGGGCAGTGAAACGCAACAGAGACGGGCAAGTGCAGCAGAACTGCTGGATCACTGACAGCGGCTACACGGTGGCCGAGTGCCGGTTGCCTGAAGCGCGGTATCCCATCACTCGCCCAGGCGCCGATCTGCCTTTCGCTTATGCGAAGGACCGGGACGAAGTCATAGCGATCATCGAGCAAGACCTGACTAGAACAGCCTGAAAGACGGTGTCGAGGAGCGGCAACTCCTCGACACCTACCACCAAAGGGAGAAGCACCATGCAAGTGAATCAAACCCAAGGTAGCGCCGCAGAGGCTACCACAACCCCGCTGAGTATCGGCGACACAGTCAGCTATGTGGCAATCAGTGGCGGCGGTCGCAGCTATCGCTTCAGTGCTCGCAAAGCTGTGATCGAAGAGATCAACGACGAGGTAGCCACATTGCGTAGCGCCAACGGACGTATCACCACCCAGCCGCTGAGCAAATTAACACCGGACGGTCAACCCAACGCCCTGACAAATATACTCATGGGAGGGCGATGACTATGGCTACCAGCCCAGGGCGGACACGGCCAGCCATGGCAAGTCAACGCCTCGACCTCCCTAGCCGCTGCGATATCTGTGGCAAAGCGCGTTCCACCCGCAAGCACCAGGCCTGTAGCCGCATTCGTCAGAAGCGAAAAACGCTGGAGTGGGCAGCTTTCATGGCAGAGCGGGAAGCAATAAGACAAAACCAAACGCGTCGCTACGCACGCTGACAATCAAAAAAGGCGGAACGCGGGGAGCGGCAACTCCCCCACCGCTTACCAGGAGAAGCACCATGCAAGCACAAATGCCCCATGGAGGCGATGCGAAGGTCCAGGCCAAGCTACGCAAGCTGATGGCCCTCGCAGAGCGTGGCGAAGGCGGCGAGAAGGATAATGCGCAACGCATGCTGGATAACTTGTTAGCGCGTCACGGCTTAACCCTCGATGATTTAAACGAGGAGTGCCGAGAAATCCGCTGGTTTCCGATTGTGAATCGGTACGACCGAAAGCTTGCGGCGCAGATCATGTCCAAGGTCTGCGATACATGCACTCCCAGCCTGTATACCAGCAAGAGCCGACCAAAGAAGGTCGGTGTGGAAGTTACACCGGCTGAGGCTATTGAGTTCGAGCTTCACTTCGACACGTTGAGGAATGCGCTGGCCGCGCACTTCGACGAGGCCTTCTCCGCATTTGTACAGGCCAATCGATTATTTCCCGCCACCCCATCAGGCAGTAGGGACATGGAGCTGAGCGAAAGCGATATGCGGGTCGTCGCCATGGCTTCAGCGATAAAACCAACATCTGTCCGCCCCCGCCTTGAACGAAAGGGGAACGTATGACAGTCCTACTGCTTTTGTACTTATGCAGCGACGCGACACGTACTGACTGCCAGGTTTTGCCTGCCCAAAGCTGGCACGGGCCGGATGCCTATGAGCAATGCATTGGCGCATTGCCAAGGCTCATCCAGGCACTGAGCGCAGCGAATCGGAACAGGCACAGGTTCATTTGCGAGATTCTGGCGGACGAGGCACAACCTGCAGGACGTACCGCCCGGCCGACGCTCATTAATCAATCGTTTCGGATGTGAGAGACATCATGAACACAGCTTTTATCCTGATGGCCCAGTATGACGGCCAGGCGATTATCTCGCTGGAGCAGGTTTGCCGGGACTACTTCACGCACCTGACGCCTGACATGTTTCAACGCAAGGTGATGAGCGGGCAGATCAAGATCCCCATCACCCGCCTGGAACGTAGCCAGAAGTCGGCCAAGGGGATCCATATCACTGACCTGGCTGCGTATCTCGACCTACAGCGCGCAGCCGCAGTTAAGGAGAACAGCCAACTTAACGGGTTAAAACACGCCTTTTGAGCCACTTCATTGATGCGGCGCCCAGTTGGACGGGCGCCCTCAATATCTCTTCGTACCATTCCCACCCAACATAGCGGTCACCTTTTCCTCGTAGGTGGGTGTAGCGCCTCAGCGAATTCCAGTCCCGATGTCCTGAAACACTCGCCACCCGGGGAATATCCCAGTCCATTTCGAACAGACGGCTTACCCCTTCGTGCCGAAGGTCATGGAAGTGCAGATCCTTGATTTCCAGGAGTTTGCAGGCCTTCGCCCAGGATGTGGAGATTGATTCCGGGCTGTACGGGAAAATATCCTCGCCGGCTCGAGGCATGGTTTGGAGGATCTTCCAGGCCTCGTCGGGCAGGTAGCACCACACATCGTTGCCAATCTTCTGGCCTGGGTTCTTCATGTCGCGTACCAGCACTCGCTGGCCGGGCTCGTCGAGGTCGTCCCAGCGAATCCGGGTTATTTCGTCGAGACGGCGAGTCGAGAACAGGGCGAAGCCCACCACTTTCATCATGTTTATGATGCTTCGACGCCGAGCCTGCATGTCTTGGTAATGCTTCATAAGCTTCCCCAGCTCATCCAGCGTGGGGCGACGGTCACGCTCGCGGCTCTTCAGGTTGTAGCCGAGCTTGCGCAGTACGCGCCGTGCGCCACCCATCGCCATAGGGTCAAGCTGATAACCCCAAGCGTCCTTGCCGATGGAAAGCACGGCGCCGAGGTGCGCCAGATCGTTGCCAGCGGTCTGCGCCTGGACGCCCCCACCTTCGGGGCTCATCCGCCATAGCGCGTAATCGACCAGGCATTGGGTATTGATCTGGGTATCGGCCAGCTTGCCCAGGTACGTTTCGCCGACGGCCGTAAGGGTTGCGCGTTTGGTTTTGCCCAGCGGCCGGGCTTTCTCAACCTCGATCAGGTACTGGTCAATCATTTCTTTGAGCGTGGCGCTTTTGCGGTTCGCCCGCTCAATCGCACCAGGTTCATCCAGTTCGGACTCACGTTTGCGCGCCCAAGCTTGCGCCGCCTGTTTCCGGGCGAAGGTCTGGCTCTCTTGGTAGACTGTCACCTTGTCGCGGTTGATGCGGATCTGAGCTGTGTAGCTGATGGTGCCGTCGGCCTTTTTGCGTGATCTGATCGTTGCCATGAGAATTGGTACACGTTCTGATTCGGTTGGTACATTGTACCAACCGATTGGTAAAAACGCCCCAAAACCCCCGAAAATCGGTACGAAACACGTTGAATACAAACACTGCAAAAACAGGCTCAAAGCTAGAAAGTACGCGGCCTGAGCCGTCTCGGCGCTTCAGTGTGGCCCCTATGATGGATTGGACGGATGCTCATTGCCGCTTTTTCCTGCGCATCCTCTCCAAAAACGCCCTCCTCTACACCGAAATGGTCACCACCGGCGCCCTGCTCAACGGCGACCATGAGCGCTTCCTGCGCCACCACGAAACCGAACATCCCCTGGCGCTGCAGTTGGGCGGCAGTGTCCCGGCGGATCTGGCCGCCTGCGCGAAGATGGCCCAGGAGCATGGCTACGACGAGGTCAATCTCAATGTCGGCTGCCCAAGCGATCGGGTGCAGAACAACATGATCGGCGCGTGCCTGATGGGGCATCCGGGGTTGGTGGCCGATTGTGTGAAGGCGATGCGTGATGCGGTGTCGATCCCGGTGACGGTCAAGCATCGGATCGGGATCAACGGGCGGGACAGCTATGAGCAGCTGTGTGAGTTCGTTGGCACGGTGCGCGAGGCCGGTTGCACGAGTTTTACCGTGCATGCGCGGATCGCGATCCTGGAGGGGCTGTCGCCGAAGGAAAATCGCGACATTCCACCCTTGCGGTATGACGTGGTGGCGCGGTTGAAGGCAGATTTCCCGGAGCTGGAAATCGTGCTCAACGGCGGGATCAAGACGCTCGAGGCGTGCCATGAGCATCTGCGGACCTTCGACGGTGTAATGCTGGGGCGCGAGGCGTACCATAACCCCTATCTGCTGGCCGAGGTCGATCAACAGCTGTTCGGCAGCACCGCGCCGGTCATCAGCCGGGCCGAGGCGCTGGCGCAGTTGCGGCCCTATATCGCCAATCACCTGGCCGCTGGCGGGGCGATGCATCATATTACCCGTCATGTGTTGGGCCTGGGCACTGGTTTTCCAGGGGCGCGACGGTTTCGGCAACTGTTGTCGGTGGATATCCACAAGAGCAAGGATCCGTTGGCACTGCTGGATCAGGCGGCGGAGTTGCTGGAAGGGCGCTGACGGTCATTTGGGTTGAACCTGCGCGCGGTTTTGGCATCGTATCTACCGGTACCTGCCCCGCCCTTTCAAACAGCCGTTTTCAGGTTGTTGCCACCGGGGCCATTGATCCCCGCAGACGCCCTTGAGTGGCCGCCGGCCCTCGGGTAATGTCAACAGACCCATAGGACAGAGCACGCTCATGACTTCCAAGCTGGAACAACTCAAGCAATTCACCACCGTCGTAGCCGACACCGGCGACTTCGAAGCCATTGCCCGCATCAAGCCGGTCGATGCCACCACCAACCCTTCCCTGCTGCTGAAGGCCTCGGCGATGCACGGCTATGCCGAGCTGTTGAACGCCTGCGTGGCGGACTGCAAGGGTGATGTGGGCCTGGCCAGCGACCGTTTCGGCGTGGCAGTCGGGCAAGAGATCCTGAAGGTGATTCCAGGGCGCATCTCCACCGAAGTGGATGCGCGCCTGTCGTTCGACACCGACGCCATGTTGAAGCGTGCCCATCGTCTGGTCGAACTATACGACAAGGCCGGCATCGGCCGTGATCGTGTGCTGATCAAGATCGCTTCGACCTGGGAAGGCATTCGCGCCGCAGAGCAGCTGGAGCGTGAGGGCATCCAATGCAACCTGACCCTGCTGTTCTCCTTCGCCCAGGCCGCGGCCTGTGCCGACGCCGGGGTGTTCCTGATTTCGCCGTTCGTGGGACGTATCTACGACTGGTACAAGAAGGTCAACGGCAACGACTACACCGGTGCCGATGATCCAGGCGTCCAGTCGGTGACACGCATCTACAACTATTACAAGGCCAATGACTACAAGACCGTGGTCATGGGCGCCAGCTTCCGTAACCTCAATCAGATCGAGCAACTGGCCGGTTGCGACCGCTTGACAGTCAGCCCGGAACTGCTGGAAAAACTCGCCGCCGACGAAGGCAAGCTGGAACGCAAGCTGGCACCGGGGCAAACCGGTGAAGCGCGCTTGAGCCTCAATGAAGCGCAGTTCCGCTGGTTGTCCAACGAGGACGCCATGGCAACCGAGAAGCTGGCGGAAGGTATTCGTCAGTTCGCCCGGGACCAGGAGAAGCTCGAGGCGTTGCTGCAAGCCAAGCTGTGAGATGAAACACCAGCAAACAAAAAGGGGCGAACCTGATGGGTTCGCCCCTTTTTGTTTTTGTGGGAACGAGGGACTGAGTCAGCCTCCGGGCCGCTCCAGCGCGTTCACCAGGTCGTGGAACGCTTCACGATTGGATTCGTTCAGCCCCATGAGGATCTTGTGGGCTTCGAGCACCTTGATCCGCACTTCTTCCTCGGACTGATCCTGGTCAGGCAGGTCGTCCAGGCACTCAGGGCACGGCACCGGGTCGCCCACGATGTTGAACACCTGGTCGAACCCCATCGATTGCAGCAGACGGGTAATGTCGTTATGGGTGGTGACGACGGTGGGCAGCAGGCCGACCTTCTGTCGCGACAGGATCGACAGCTTGGCCAGCAGGCCAAGGGTGGTGCTGTCGATGCTGCGGGTTTCGGTCAGGTCGATCACGATGGCGCTGAAATTCAGCGCGGTGAAGATCCGCTCAATAGTCGCATCCAGCGCCGAACACAGCGTCAGGCGCACTTCACCGACAAACTTCAGGACAAATGTGCCGTCCTGCTCGGCGAACTGGATTCTACCAGTACTCATCAAAGGTTCCTGCTCAACACTAACAGGGCGATATCATCCGGCATCTCCCCTAGCGTGGCTAATCCAAACACTTGGCGCAAGCCTTCCAGGCTGCCGCCCGCTGCACTCACCCGCTCAGGCAAGGCCGCTTCTTTCTCTTTGAGTGTAGGCTCTGGCAAAAGATCCAGAATGCCATCAGACATCAGCGTCAAGCTGAATACCGGCGGCAATTCCAGCACGTGGTCTTCGTAGGTCGCCTCGTTGAACAGGCCCACCGGCAAACCACGCCCTTCCAGATACCGAACACTGTCTGGCGTATACAACACAGGCAACGGCAGATGACCGCCGATGCTATAGGTCAACAAGCCCGTCTCTTCGTCGATGACTCCACCGACCATGGTGACGTGTTTACCCAGCTTACAACTGATCAGGCCGCGGTTGATATGCCCCAGAACCTCGGAAGGCTTGAACTCCGGCAGCGTGCCGTTGCGCTTGGACTCGAACAGCAGCCGCGTGGTCATGAACTTCAGCAGCACCGTGACGAAAGCCGACGAGGCACCATGGCCGGAGACATCCGCCAGGTAGAACGCCACGCGTCGCTCGTCGACCCGGAAATAGTCGACGAAATCCCCCGATAGATACAACGAAGGGATGATCTGGTGGGCAAAACGGAAATCGTCGACGGCCCAGGGGCTGACCGGCAGCATGTTCATCTGCACCTGGCGCCCGGCGTTCTGATCTTCCTGCAACAGGTTGAGGCTGGCTTCCAACTCGCGGTTGGCGGTTTCCAGTTTTTCCCGATAGCGCTGGTTCTCCACCAACAGCCGTGAACGGTCCAGGGCCCGGCGCACCGAGTGCTCGAGCACCGCCAGGTCTTCGAGGGGTTTGATCAGGTAATCCGCCGCGCCCAGGCGCAACGCCTCGACCGCGTCATTCATCACGCCGGCACCCGACACCACGATGACCGGAGTCTGCGAGGAAATCTCGGTAACCTGGCGAATGAGCTCCAGTCCGCCCATCTGCGGCATGCGCAGGTCGCAGATGACCAGGTCGGGCTTGTCTTGCTCGAATACCTGAAGACCCTGTTGGCCGTTGCTGGCCTGCAGGACGCTGAAACCACTGTCTTCCAAGTAGGCTGCGAGACTGGCTCGCACCACTTCGTCATCATCGATTATCAGCAGCGTGGCACTGGTTTTTGGCATGTGGGCAAACGGCGCCAGAATTAGGTTGGCGTAGCCGGCTTGGCCATCCGGCCTCGCACGCACTACTGGATTCGCTTTCTAGCCTCTCTGTCGTACCGGCTTCAGGCCTTTGCCCTACACACGATTACATCAGAGGTGCCCTTCTAAGGCGCAGACGGTACTCCCATCCGCGGGGCGTTTCAAGCTCATGCGGATAGCCGTTTGCCGTCTTTATTTGTCAAAGTACAGAGAGTTATAAGAACCGAGCGGAGCGTAACTCAATGGAAGGTCAAATGTGCCTGACACGGCGCAAAAACACAGAAGGCGGCCATGAGGACCGCCTTCCGATGAGTTTTGGATCGAATCAGAAATCGTCTTCGACCTGGCCGTCCTTGACCTTGAACTCGCGGTTCTGCAGGTAGGCATTGCGGATGAACACGTACTTGTCGCCGCTCACCAATTTTTCGGCCGATAACAGGCTGGCGCGGGTATCGACGACGTTCAGGCCGAAGATCGAGTTACGTACCGATACGTCGTCGATATAGGGATAAGGCGTGGTGTAGTTGTCGACCAACTTGGCCGGCGCATCCCGCAGCGTGCTTGGCCCCAGCAACGGCAGCATCACGTAAGGGCCGCTGCCCACGCCCCAGTAGCCAAGGGTCTGGCCGAAATCTTCATCGCTACGCTGCAGGCCCATCTTGGTGCCGACATCGAAGAAGCCCAGCAAGCCGAACGTGGTGTTGAAAATCAAGCGGGCCGTGTCGACCCCGGCAGCGGCCGGCTTGGCCTGCAACAGGTCGTTGGCCAGGTTACCCACGTCGCCGATATTACGGAACATGTTGTGGATGCCGTCTTCAAGGAACTGCGGCGTCACGTATTGATAACCCTGGGCCAGCGGCTTGAGCGCGTAGGTGTCAACGGTATCGTTGAAGGTGAAGATCGGACGGTTGATGCTTTCCCATGGATCTTCTTCCGTCGCGGCCTGAGTGGCGAACGGCACCAGCAGCACACTGGCGGAAAGAAACAGCTGAGCTAGGCGATGGCTCCAGCGCATAAGGGAAAACTCCTTGGTTTATTCGGGCAAGGGCGCCGAGCCCAGGCGGTAGATGGCGGGTAGTATAAGGTGGAAAGCGCCGAGAGGCAGCATGGAAAAGAAGCTGCCCGTAGGACATTTCCACAACCCACCCCTTTCATTTCTCTGTCACCAGCCTGTCATTGAAACACGTTAGGCTCGGCTTATTTCAAGGATGATTCCAATGCCCCGCGCCGAAGCCCTGCCCCTCCCCGCTTCCAGCCTCACCGCCGTACTGTTTGGCCTCAGCGGATGCCTGGTGGATTTCGGGGCGCGGGTTCGCCACCCGGGAACAACACCCGCCGATCACGCACAACCGACACCCGGCGCCCTCGAAAGCCTGCGGCATCTGCAACTTCAGGAAATCCCCTGCGCCTGGCTCGATGAACTGCCACCCGCCATCAGTCATGGCCTGGCCGCGTCGTTGCCGGCATGGATCAAATCTCCGCAACTTCCTGCAACAAATAATCCATGGCCAGCCCCTCATGCCTGTTGGCAGGCACTGATGGCGCTGAACGTCCAGCAACTGGACGGGTGCGTCTTGGTCAGTGGCGAACCCCGTCTGCTGCAGTCAGGGCTCAACGCCGGCCTGTGGACCATCGGGCTGGCCTCCTGCGGCTCGCTGTGTGGCCTGACACCCAGCGAATGGCAAGCCCTGAGCCAACAGCAGCGGGAAATGAGTCGCGCCAAGGCCACGGTGCAGCTGTTCGGCCTGGGGGTGCATTCGGTCATCGATCATCTGGGCGAACTGGATACCTGCCTGGCGGATATCAGCCTGCGTCGGCTCAAGGGCGAGAAGCCCTGACCGGGATCATGCAGGGAACGTGAGGGTGGATTACTCTTAGGGCAAGCCATGGACTTTTGACGCACTGCCGCGGTCCATGGCTGTGCTTATCAAATATGGGAGTCAATGCCAATGACGCGCCTCGAACTGCAAGAACGCCTCGTTGCCCTGCGCGAGCAATTGGACCAGAAGCCGCCCTTGTCCGGGCCGGAGCGCGAAAACCTGCAACAACTGATGGTTCGGATCGAAGCCGAAATCCAGCTGGAAAACGCCCTCCAGGACACCAACCTGGTGGATGGAGTTAAGCTGGCCGTGGAACGCTTCGAAGTCAGCCACCCGGCCGTTGCAGGGACGTTGCGCAACATCATGCTGACGCTGGGCAACATGGGGATCTGATTGACAGATGCGATTTCCTGTGGGAGCGGGCTTGCTCGCGAAAGCGCTGGATCAGCAACCTTAGCGTTGCCTGGCACACTGCATTCGCGAGCAAGCCCGCTCCCACAATAGTTCCGGGAAGGCCATGAAAATCATGCGCAGCCCAGATCCCACAGGACTGCCCAAACTGGGTATTTACTGACGAACCAGGCGCTGGTTCGGCAGTTGCACGCTTTCAGTGCTGCGATAGGGGTTGATGTCCAGCCCGCCACGCCGGACATACCGCGCATACACCGTCAACTTCTGCGGCTTGAGCAAGCGCTGCAGGTCGAGAAAGATCCGCTCCACGCATTGCTCATGAAAATCCGAATGCTGGCGGAAGCTGACGATGTAGGCCAGCAGGCTGGCCGGGTCCAGCGCAGCGCCGCGGTACTCCACGACAACGCTGCCCCAATCCGGCTGGCTGGTCACCGGGCAGTTCGATTTGAGCAAGTGGCTGTGCAGGCTTTCTTCGACGATGCGCGACTCATCGCATCGCAGCAGTTCCGGACGGGGGTGCGCATAGGAGTCGACGCTGATATCCAGATCGTCGATGCAGACGCCGGGCAGCGCCACGACGCCTTCACGTTCCACGTCCTTGAGGGTGCGAACCCTAACCTGCACCGGTTTCCCCGCCGCCGCCGAGAGGTCCTGGCGCAGGGTCGCTTCCAGACTCGCGGTATCGGCGAACGGAGTCTGGTTCAGGGAGTTGAGGTACAGCTTGAACGATTTGGATTCAATGATGTTCGGGGAATCCGCCGGGATCGCGAACTCACCGATCGCCACCACGGGCTTGCCGGACGGCAACAGCCACGACAGCTCGAAACAGTTCCAGAAATCCACGCCCTTGTACGGCAGCGTGTCGGCCGTCAGGCCCAGCTCCGCCCATTTTGCGGTGCGTGGGATCGGAAACAGCAGTGACGGCGTGTACGTGGCGATGTATTCGCTGGATTTGCCCAGCGGCGAATGTTCGGCTGCGGGATGCATGACGGAAACCTGACTGAAGAATCAGCGGATTCTACCAGCCTTTGCCCAGCCTTTGAGTGCTTACTGTCGACGGCCAGTTCACCTTCCATCCCGGCATAAGATTCAGCTTGCGTAGAACCTCCGCCCTGTTTGGCTGCTGGCTGACGGCTCGATTACAACTTTGTCAGCTTGCACCGCAACCGTGCCGGCCGCGGTATAACCTCACGTTGGAACATACCCCGAGTTGCCCATGAAACTGCTGATCGTCGAAGACCAAACCAAAACCGGCCAATACCTGCGCCAGGGCCTGGGCGAAGCCGGGTTCAACGCCGACCTGGTGACGGACGGCGTCAGCGGCCAGCAACTGGCCCTGAGCGGTGATTACGCCTTGCTGATCCTCGATGTGATGCTGCCCGGCCGCGACGGCTGGCAGATTCTGCAAGCGGTTCGCGCAGCCGGCCTGGATACCCCGGTGCTGTTCCTGACAGCGCGGGACGCGGTGCAAGATCGGGTACACGGTCTGGAACTGGGTGCCGACGATTATCTGGTCAAGCCCTTCGCTTTTTCCGAGTTGCTGGCACGGGTCCGCAGCCTGTTGCGCCGGGGCGGGTCGACACCCCAGGAAACCTGCCTGCAACTGGCGGACCTGCGTCTGGATCTGATCCGCCGTCGCGTCGAACGCAGCGGCCGGCGCATCGACCTCACTGCCAAGGAGTTCGCCTTGCTGGAAATGCTCCTGCGCCGCCAGGGCGAGGTACTGCCCAAATCCTTGATCGCCTCCCAGGTCTGGGACATGAATTTCGACAGTGATACCAACGTCATCGAAGTCGCGATCCGGCGGCTGCGGCTCAAGATCGACGATGAATTCCCCAGCAAGCTCATTCACACCGTGCGGGGCATGGGATACGTGCTTGAAGAGCGCAGCCTGTGAGGGGGCGGTGGTCGTTGAGCAGCCGGCTGGCACTGCTGTTCGCCGCCTGCACCGCCGTGGTGTCCTTGTTTGCCGGGATATTGTTCAGCCGCGCCAGCGAGGCGCACTTCATCGAGTTGGACCAGCAGCTGCTGGAGGACAAGCTGATCGGCCTGCGCCGCGCCCTTCAGGATCTCGATGCCGAGCAGACCCAGCAGCGCCTGGAAGATGAACTGAGCCGACAGGCCGACCTGGCCTTGCGCATCAAAGACAGCGACGGCGTGCGCTGGTACGGCAGCTCGATCCAGATTCCGGCCCAACTGCCCGCCCCCCCAGGTCTATTCACCCTCAGCGATGCCGATACCGATTACCGAATCCTGAACGCAGCGCTGTACCCCGACCGCCCGGACTCCCCGCAACTGACGTTGCTGCTGGACATCACCCACCATCAGCACTTCCTGCAGCGTATGCAGCGCCTGATCTGGCTGACCGTCGGCCTGTCGGCCCTGGCAACCGCCCTTCTCGGCGCCTGGGTCGCCCAACGCGGTTTGCAGCCGCTGCGACGCATGGGCGCAATCGCAGGCGGGGTTTCGGCACGCTCACTCAACGCCCGACTGCCCGAAGATCGCATGCCGGCCGAACTGGCGGAACTGGCCCACAGCATCAACGCCATGCTCGGACGTCTCGATGACGCTTTTCAACGGCTTTCGGCGTTCTCCGCCGACATCGCCCATGAACTGCGTACACCGTTGTCGAACTTGCTGACCCACACCCAGGTCACCCTCACCCGCGAACGCACACTGGAGGAATATCGAGAAACGTTGCACAGCAATCTCGAAGAGCTGCAATGGATGGCTCAACTGGTCAACGACATGCTCTACCTGGCCAAGGCCGACCATGGCCTGCTGGCGCCCCACCGCGAACCGCTGGAGCTGGCACAGGAAGTGGATGTACTGCTGGAGTTTTTCGCGCCACTGGCCGAAGACGCCCAGGTTCGCTTGAGCCGCGAGGGCAACGGTCGCCTCGAGGGGGACCGCGGCATGTTGCGCCGGGCCCTGTCCAATCTGCTGGACAATGCCCTGCGTTTTACCCCCATGGGCGGTGAAATGCGTGTGCGAATTGTCGAGACTGCCCAGGCGTTGAGCGTGAGCGTGGAGAACAGCGGCGAAGGCATCCCGACGGACTTGTTGCCGCGCCTGTTCGACCGCTTCTACCGCGCCGACCCGGCTCGCCAGGAAGGCAGCAGCGAGCATGCGGGGCTTGGGCTGGCGATCACCCGCTCGATCATCCGCGCCCATGGCGGAGAGATTCGATGTGAATCAGCCGATGGCTGGACGCGGTTTTTGATTGAACTGCCGAAGGCAGGCCAGCCCTGACACAAAACCTTGTGGCGAGGGGATAAATCCCCTCGCCACAAGGAATGCAAGAACACAGAGGGCTTATGCAGCCTCAGGAATACCGCAACGCCTGCGCCGGCTCGATCTTCGCCGCGCGCCACGCCGGGTAGACGGTGGCCAGGAAGCTCAGGATGAAGCCAGCGGCGCAGATCAGCACCACATCGCCGCGCTGAAGCTCCGACGGCAGGTTGCTGACGAAGTACACGTCGGAACTGAAGATGTGCTGGCCGGTGACCCGCTCCAGCCATCCCACCAGTTCACTGACGTTCAGCGCCGCAATCACTCCCAGCACACCGCCAATCACCGTGCCGACGATACCGATCACCGTGCCCTGGACCATGAAGATCGCCATGATCTGCCGCGGCGTGGCGCCGATGGTGCGGAGGATCGCGATGTCCGCGCCCTTGTCGTTCACCACCATGATCAGCGTGGCGATGATGTTGAACGCCGCCACCGCGACGATCATCAGCAACAGCAGGCCGATCATGGTCTTTTCCATTTTCATGGCACTGAACAGACTGCCCTGGGTGTGAGTCCAGTCGTCGGCCTTGTAGTCGCTGCCCAGGCCGGTGGCGATATCACCGGACACCTTCGGCGCCGCGTAGAGATCCTTCACCGCCAGGCGCACGCTCTGCACCTGGTTCGGCTGCCAGTGCTGCATCTGTGCAGCATCGGCCAGATGGATCAGGGCCATGGAGCCATCCAGCTCGGCGCCGACCTTGAACACACCGACCACATTCAGACGCTGCATCCGCGGCGTGATACCGCCAGGCGCGGTGCTGACTTCCGGCACGATCAGGGTCAGTTTGTCACCGACGTTCAGGCGGAAGCGCCGGGCGGTGATTTCACCGATCACCACGCCGAACTCACCCGGTTTCAAGGCATCGAGACGGCCCTGGACGATATGCTGGGCGACGATGGACACCTTGCCTTCCTGGGCCGGGTCTACACCGCTGATCTGGATCGGCTGCATCGAGCCCTTATAGCTCAGCATGCCTTCCATCTCGGTGAACGGCACCGCGGCAGTCACCTCGGGGTTTTTCAGCGCGGCGGCGGCCACCGGCTGCCAGTCATCGATCGGATTGACCCCGACGATGGTGGCATGGGGCACCATGCCGAGGATGCGCGAGCTCATTTCGCGCTGGAAGCCGTTCATCACCGACAGCACCACGATCATCGCCAGCACACCCAGGGCGAGGCCGATCATCGAGGTCATGGAGATGAACGAAACAAAGCGATTGCGGCGCTTTGCGCGGGTATAGCGCGTGCCGATGAAGATCGATAACGGTCTGAACATTCGCGGAGCACCGTAGAAAAATTGAAGACCCGGCGCGTATCAGCAGCGCCGGGTTGCGGGCGGTCAGATGGGCGTCAGGCAACCTTCCTGCAAATGCAGGACGCGGTCCATCTGCCGGGCCAGGTTCATGTCGTGGGTCACCACCAGGAACGCTGTGCGCATCGAGGTGCTGAGCTCCAACATCAGGTCCTGGATGCCCTGGGCGGTATGGGAGTCGAGGTTGCCGGTCGGCTCGTCGAGCATCACCAGGCCAGGCTTGTTGACCAAGGCGCGGGCAATTGCCACGCGCTGGCGCTCGCCTCCAGACAGTTCTGCCGGCTTGTGCTCCAGGCGGTGGCCCAGCCCTACCCGCTCCAGCAGCGCGGTAGCACGTTGGCGGGCCTCTGGAATCGCGGTGCGGCCGATCAACAGCGGCATGCAGACGTTTTCCAGGGCGGTGAACTCGGGCAGCAAATGGTGAAACTGGTAGACGAAGCCCAGGGAGCGGTTGCGCAACAGGCCACGGCCCTTCTCGTTCAGCGCCGAGAGTTCCTCCCCCGCCAGCCAGACACTGCCGGCGGTCGGCGTATCGAGGCCGCCCAGCAGGTTGAGCAAGGTACTTTTGCCAGAACCGGAGGTACCGACAATCGCCACCCGCTCGCCGGGATGCAGCTCCAGTTGCAGGCCCGACAACACCACCACCGACTCCGGGCCTTCCTCGTAGGATTTACCCAGGTTGCGGCAGCTCAAGATCGCTTTTTCACTCATGCCCGACTCACTCATAACGTAACGCCTCCGCAGGCTGGGTGCGCGCGGCACGCCAGGCTGGATACAGGGTGGCGAGGAAACTCAGGATCAACGCGGCGCCGCAGACCATCAACACATCGTCGGCCTGCAATTGCGATGGCAGGTAGTCGATGAAATACACATCCGCGTTGAGAAACTTGTGCCCGATCAGGCTTTCCAGGGCGGCAATCGCGGCGCTGACATTCAGTGCGGCGAACATCCCGACCAGAGCTCCTACAAACGTACCGATCACGCCGATGACAGTGCCCTGGACCATGAAGATGCGCATGATCTGTCCCGGCGTGGCGCCAAGAGTCCGCAGGATGGCGATATCACCCTTCTTGTCGTTCACCACCATCACCAGCGTGGAAATGATGTTGAACGCAGCGACGGCGACGATCAGCAGCAACAGCAGGCCGATCATGGCTTTTTCCATGCGGATCGCCTGGTACAGGTTGCCGTGGGTGCGGGTCCAGTCCCGGGCGTAGTAACGGTCTTCGCCAAGCTGCTGGGCGATGGTCCACGCGGCGCGCGGCGCCTGGAACAGATCGTCGAACTTCAGCCGCAGCCCCTGGACCTGGTCCGGCTTCCAGCGATGCAGGCGTGCCAGGTCCTGGAGGTTAGTGACGCCCAGGTAACCGTCCAGCTCCCCGGCGCCGACATGGAAAATGCCGACCACGGTAAAACGTTTCATGCGCGGGAACACGCCGCCCGGGGTCACGGTGACTTCCGGCGCGACGAAGGTCAGCTTGTCGCCAATGGCCACACCCAGCTTGGTCGCGGCCTTGTCGCCGATCACAATGCCGAAACTGCCCGGCGCCAGATCGTCGAGCCGACCCTGCTGCATGAAGTTGTCGATGATCGACACCTGCCGCTCGAGCCCGGGGTCGATGCCATTGAGCAGAACCTTGGACACCTTGCCGTCGTTGGTCAGCAATCCCTGCATCTGGGTGAACGGCGCGACGGCCAGCACCTGCGGGTTCTGCTTGACCTTGGCGGCCAGGCTCGGCCAGTCGCTGATGGCTTCGCCGGATTCGACAGTGGCGTGGGGCACCATGCCCAGCACACGGGTGCGCATTTCATGGTCGAAGCCATTCATCACCGACAACACGACGATCATCACGACCACGCCAAGGGCCAGCCCGATGATGGATGTCAGGGAAATGAACGATACGAAATGATTGCGACGTTTTGCACGGGTATAACGCGTGCCGATGAATACGAAGAGAGGTCTGAACATGTCGGGGCTTGTTCGGAGGGAAAAGGAACGTCCTTGTGGCGGGGGTCTCAAACCAGCTTTACACTCAGACCACCGCCGCTACCATGGGTTCGCCATGTCGACATTAGATGAAGAAGATCGCCGCGAATACTACCGTATCGAGGACACGATCGCACTGGAAATTCGGCCCCTCTCCATTCCTGAAGCTGCTGGCCAGGAAGTGTTGCAGGATCCCTCTCCATTGTTCAATCTGCTCAGCGAACTGCACCTGAGCGAGTTCGAGTCACAGCACCTGCTGCGCCAGATCAGCGAGCGCGAACGCAGCATCGCGGCCTACCTCAAGGTGATGAACAAACGTATCGATCTGCTCAGCCAGGTCATTGCCCTGACCGTGCTCGGCGAGATCGGCGAGCCGCAACCGGTGATCATTTCCGAAGGCGGCATCGACTTTCAGTACCCCACCGCCATTGCCATCGGTGCGCACCTGTCGATCAAACTGGTGCTCATGCCCCAGGCCCTGGGGCTGTTGCTGCGGGCACGGGTCACTCATTGCGACCGCAAGGGCGACGGCTACGACGTAGGCACCGAGTTCGAACGCCCGACCGACGCCCAGCGCCAGCTGCTGGCCCGCTACATCCTGCAGAAACAGGCGCAAGAGCGTCGCCTGGCGCGGGAACAGAACGAATCAGGTATCGATAAGGAAGAACCGTGACCCTCATTTATGGCCACCGCGGCGCCAAGGGCGAAGCACCGGAAAATACCCTGACCGGTTTTCAGGAATGTCTCAAGCACGGTGTGCGCCGTTGCGAACTGGACCTGCATCTGTCCATGGACGGCGAGTTGATGGTGATCCACGACCCGACCCTCAAGCGCACGACCGATCGCCGGGGCAAGGTGGTGGAGCACTCCGCCGCCGAACTGGTGACCTACGATGCGCGCAAGGGTGGCCCGGGCTGGATCACGCCATGCCCGATCCCACGCCTGGAGGAACTGTTCGAGCAGTGTGACTTCGAGCATTGGCAACTGGAGGTCAAGAGCGCCTCACGCACCCGCGCGGCGGCCACGGTGCTGGGGATCCGCGAGATGGCCCAGCGCTTCGGCCTGCTGGACAAAGTCACCATCACCTCCAGTTCCCGGGAAGTGCTCAAGGCAGCACTGGAGCTGACCCCGGACATCTCCCGCGGGTTGGTAGCCGAGTACGCCTGGCTCGACCCGCTGAAGGTCGCCCAGAGTTACGGTTGTGAGATTCTGGCGTTGAACTGGACCTTGTGCACGCCCGAGCGCCTGATCAAGGCGCAGCGCCAGGGGCTGCATGTGTCGGTGTGGACCGTCAACGAGCCCGCGCTGATGCGCAGGCTCGCCGACTTTGGCGCTGACAGCCTGATTACAGACTTTCCCGGTTTGGCCACCGCCACCCTGGAGAGTTGCTGAAATCGGTCTCCCCGGCCGGCTCAGGCCACCGGCCGGAGCCGCTCAAAAAAGCCGGTTGAGCCCGTCGTAGGCCGCTACCCGATAGGCTTCGGCCATGGTCGGGTAGTTGAACGTGGTGTTGACGAAGTACTTCAGCGTGTTCAGCTCGCCCGGCTGGTTCATGATCGCCTGTCCGATGTGGACGATCTCCGAAGCCTGGTAACCGAAGCAGTGCACGCCGAGCACTTCCAGCGTCTCGCGGTGGAACAGGATCTTCAACATGCCTTGCGGCTCACCGGCGATCTGCGCCCGCGCCATGCTCTTGAAGAAGGCCTTGCCCACTTCATAAGGCACCTTGGCCTGGGTCAGTTCCTGCTCGTTCTTGCCGATCGAGCTGATTTCCGGAATGGTGTAGATACCGGTCGGCACGTCGTTGACGAAGCGCCAGCTACCGTTGTCGACGATGCTGCCGGCGGCCGAACGACCCTGGTCGTGGGCGGCACTGGCCAGGCTCGGCCAGCCGATCACGTCACCGGCGCCGTAGATGTTCGGCACGCAGGTGCGATAGTTCTCGTCGACTTCGATCTGGCCACGGCTGTTGACCTTCACGCCAATGTTCTCCAGGCCCAGGGTGTCGGTGTTGCCGGTACGGCCGTTGCACCAGAGCAAGGCATCGGCCTTGATCTTCTTGCCGGACTTGAGGTGCAGGATCACGCCGTTGTCGACACCTTCGACACGCTCGTATTCTTCGTTGTGGCGCACCGTGATGTTGTTGTTGCTGAAGTGATAGCTCAAGGCCTGGGAAATTTCCGAGTCCAGGAAGCTCAGCAGCTGGCCACGGTTATCCACCAGTTCCACCAGCACACCCAGGCCGCTGAAGATCGATGCGTATTCGCAACCGATCACCCCGGCGCCATAGACAATGAGCTTGCGCGGGGTGTGTCCCAGGCTGAGGATGGTGTCGCTATCGTAGATACGCGCGTGGTTGAAATCGATGTCGGCCGGACGATAAGGGCGCGAGCCGGTGGCGATAATGATGTGCTTGGCCACCAGTTTTTCTACCACGCCATTGCCGCACACCACTTCTACGGTTTGCTCGTCGGCAAAGCTGCCGGTGCCGAAGAATACGTCGACACGGTTGCGGGCGTAGTAGCCGGTACGCGAGGCCACCTGCTTGGAGATTACCTTCTCGGCGCTCTTGAGCACGTCGGGGAAGGAGAACCAGCGCGGCTCGCCGATGGCCCGGAACATCGGGTTGGTGTTGAACTGCATGATCTGCCGGACCGAGTGACGCAAGGCCTTGGACGGGATGGTACCCAAGTGGGTGCAGTTGCCGCCGACCTGGCGACGGCTGTCGACCATTGCCACCTTGCGTCCTGCCTTGGCGGCGTTCATTGCCGCGCCTTCTCCCGCCGGGCCGGAACCCAATACCACCACGTCGTAGTTGTAGACAGCCATGCGTACTCCTCAGAACAGGCCGCGGTACCCGATATGGCACCGACGGCTAAATCACGCCGGGTTGCGGCATGAAGGGACAATTTTGGGCCGGTTCAGGCACCCGACCGTCGTCTATAGATACGTCAAGCCGCGCACATTACCCCTTGGTCGCGCCAGAGGCTAGTTTTGCTGCGTTATTTCGCCACACCCAGGCTTTCAGCAGCCTGTCATCATTGGTTTTTTCCGCTGCTGATCCGTTCAAACGCATCGTTGGTACGGGTGACAAAGCCATTGCCGTCCCTGAGCACGAAAAATACCCCAATGTCATGTTTCTCGGCATAGTCCCAACCCCGTTCAGGCCCGAGAATCAGCAACAGCGTCGACAGTCCATCGGCCATCAACGCTGAAGGATGAATTACCGTGACGGACGCCAGGTTGTGCAGGACCGGTGCACCGGTGCGCGCATCGAAGGTGTGGGAATAGCGCATGCCGTCCCGCTCGAAGTATCGGCGGTAGTCGCCGGAAGTTGAAACGCCGTAGCCATTGACCTCGATGACCCGCTCGGGCACTTGCCGGTCATCCCGAGGCGCCTCCAGGGCGACACGCCAGGCCGAACCATCAGGTTTGCGCCCGGCTGCCTTGAGTTCACCGGTGGCTTCGGCCAGGTAACTGTCGACACCCAGGGCCTGGAGCCTCGCGGCGATCCGGTCGACGGCATAGCCTGCGGCAATGCTGTTGAAGTCGACTTCCACCGGGGCATCCTTGCACAGCCGGTCGCCCTCGATACGCAAGTGACCATGGCCGACGCGTTGGCGCACCTGGGCCAGGGCCTCGGCGCCTGGCACTTTCTCTTCCCGGGACTGGGGACCGAAGCCCCACAGGTTCAGCAGCGGTTCCACCGTCAGGTCAAAAGCACCGCCACTTTGCGAGGACAACTGCTCCCCCACGCCAATCAACTCCAGCACCGGAGCGGGCATGACCTGGCAGCTGTTGGCCGGCAGCGCATTGAAACGCTCGATGTCCGAGTCGCTGCGGTAGGTGGAAAACTGCCGATCCACATTGGCAAGGATCTGCTCCACCTCGGCCCGCACCGCTTTCGGGCCAGGCGTGGCGGAATGCCTGACGTACTGGATGGAATAGTGACTGCCCATGGTCGGGCCATCGAAACGCTCCAGGGTGTCGCCATTGCCACAGCTGGCCAGAATGCTCGCAAGGACCACAAGGGGCCCCCACCGTCCAGTTAACAAATCTTCATCTCCCCGCAAAACCACGACGGCCATTATGGCCTTCAGCGCCAGTCAGTCCAGACGCAAAACCTGTGGGAGCGGGCTGGCTCGCGAAGAGGCCGGCACATCCAGCAGAGATGTTGCCTGTGAAATCGCTTTCACGAGCAAGCCCGCTCCCACAGGGTGCAGCGCTTTCATACAAGATTTACCAGAGTGAGTACCTACACATGTCTTCCAACACGAGCAACGGCAAGGCTATTTTTCGCGTTGTCAGCGGCAACTTCCTGGAGATGTTCGACTTCATGGTCTATGGCTTCTACGCCACGGCCATCGCCAAGACGTTCTTCCCCACCGACAGTGCTTTCGCCTCGCTGATGCTGTCCCTGGCCACCTTCGGCGCCGGGTTCCTGATGCGCCCGCTGGGGGCGATCTTTCTCGGTGCCTACATCGACCGCCATGGTCGCCGCAAAGGCCTGATCATCACCCTGGCGATGATGGCCGCCGGCACGCTGCTGATCGCCTGCGTACCGGGCTACGCCACCCTGGGCGTGGTGGCGCCATTGCTGGTGCTGCTGGGCCGGTTGCTGCAAGGTTTCTCCGCAGGGGTCGAGCTCGGTGGGGTGTCGGTGTATCTGGCGGAAATCTCCACACCCGGGCGCAAGGGTTTCTTTGTCAGTTGGCAATCCGCCAGCCAACAGGCTGCCGTGGTGTTCGCAGGGCTCCTGGGGGTTGGCCTCAATCATTGGCTGAGCCCGCAGGAAATGGGTGAATGGGGCTGGCGCGTGCCATTCCTGGTGGGTTGCATGATCGTCCCGGCGATCTTCGTGATTCGCCGCTCCTTGGAGGAAACGCCTGAATTCCAAGCGAGAAAGCACCGTCCCACCCTGTCGGAAATCATCCGTTCCATCGGTCAGAACTTTGGCATCGTCTTGGCCGGCATGGCGCTGGTGGTAATGACCACGGTGTCGTTCTACCTGATCACCGCCTATACACCGACTTTCGGTAAATCCGAATTGAACCTGTCGGACCTGGATGCGTTGCTGGTCACCGTGTGCATCGGCCTGTCGAACTTTTTCTGGTTGCCGGTCATGGGGGCGTTTTCCGACAAGATCGGACGCAAACCCCTGCTGCTCGCCGCAACTATCCTGGCAATTCTGACAGCCTACCCGGCGCTGTCCTGGCTGGTGGCGAACCCCAGTTTCAGCCATCTGCTGATCGTCGAGCTGTGGTTGTCGTTCCTGTATGGATCCTACAACGGCGCCATGGTGGTGGCCTTGACGGAAATCATGCCGGTGGAAGTGCGCACCACCGGGTTCTCCCTGGCCTACAGCCTGGCGACCGCAACCTTCGGCGGGTTCACACCAGCGGCCTGTACCTATCTGATCCATGTACTGAATAACAAGGCGGCGCCGGGGATATGGCTCAGTGGGGCGGCGGTGCTGGGGCTGATTGCGACTCTGGTGCTGTTCAAGGGCAATCGACATGCGTTGCGCACTGCGCAGGCTTCAGTAGTGGGCAGCGCCTGATAGATCGCCTTCGCGAGCAAGCCCGCTCCCACAGTTGACCGAGTTGATGCACGCGGTCCAATGTGGGAGCGGGCTTGCTCGCGAAGAGGCCTGCCCAGACAACACAAAAAAACCAGAAAAAAAAACGCCCCGACACGTCGGGGCGTTTTCACAAGCAGCTAAGCCTTAGCGCGGGAACGCTGGCGGGTTCACACCGGCCATGTCTTCCATCACGCGGACCACCTGGCAGCTGTAACCGAATTCGTTATCGTACCAGACGTACAGAACAACGCGGTTGTCTTGGCTGATGGTTGCTTCAGCATCCACGACACCGGCGTGGCGCGAGCCCACGAAGTCGGTGGACACCACTTCCTGGGAATTGACGAAGTCGATCTGCTTATGCAGCTCGGAGTGCAGCGCCATGTAGCGCAGGTACTCGTTCATCTCTTCACGGGTGGCGGCTTTCTCAAGGTTCAGGTTGAGAATGGCCATCGACACGTTTGGCGTCGGTACGCGGATCGCGTTGCCGGTCAGCTTGCCGGCCAGTTCAGGCAGGGCTTTGGCGGCGGCGGTAGCGGCACCGGTCTCGGTGATGACCATGTTCAGCGCGGCGCTGCGGCCACGACGATCGCCTTTGTGGAAGTTGTCGATCAGGTTCTGGTCGTTGGTGTACGAGTGAACTGTTTCGACGTGACCGTTGACGATGCCGAACTTGTCGTTCACTGCCTTGAGCACCGGCACGATGGCGTTGGTGGTGCAAGAGGCGGCTGAGACGATCTTGTCGTCCGCGGTGATGTCGCCGTGGTTGATGCCGTGAACGATGTTCTTCAGCTTGCCCTTGCCAGGCGCGGTCAGGACAACGCGGTCGACACCCGGGCAGGCCAGGTGCTGGCCCAGGCCGTCGGCGTCACGCCATACACCGGTGTTGTCCACCAGCAGCGCATCCTTGATCCCGTACTGGGTGTAGTCCACCTCGGTAGGGTTCTTCGCGTAGATCACCTGGATCAGGTTGCCGTTGGCGGTGATGGTGTTGTTTTCTTCGTCGATGGTGATGGTGCCGTTGAACGAACCATGGACCGAGTCACGGCGCAGCAGGCTGGCACGCTTGGTCAGGTCGTTCTCGGCGCCCTTGCGCACCACGATGGCCCGCAGGCGCAGGCCGTCGCCACCACCGGTTTTCTCGATCAGGATGCGCGCCAGCAGACGGCCGATACGACCGAAGCCGTACAGGACCACGTCAGTGCCTTTGCGAGCCGAAACGTTCTGCTGGCCAACCACATCAGCCATCTCTTCACGCACGAACTGCTCGGCGCTACGGCCATTGCCTTCGTTGCGGAATTTGAACGCCAACTTGCCCAGGTCCACCGAAGCCGCGCCGAGCTTGAGCTCGCTCATGGCTTTGAGCAGAGGGAATGTTTCGTGGACGGAGAGTTCGCTGTCGTCGGAAGAACGGTGGCGAGCAAAGCGGTGAGCCTTGAGAATCGCGATGACAGACTGGTTGATCAGGCTGCGGCCATAGATCGAGCTCACCACGTTGTTATTGCGGTAGAGCTGACCGATGAGAGGGATCATCGCTTCGGCGAGTGCTTCACGATCAATCCATTCACCAAGACACTGGTCGGGCTTCTGAGTCACGGGAACCTTCCACATGTAGGGGCTGAAAAAAGGGGCTACATTATGCCGCCGAGTCCACGCCGGAGCAATGCGCGCCTGTCGCGCCGTGGTTTTCCCCTCTGCCCGGGTAGTCTGCGACTGACAGCCGCCCCTTTACCCCGCTACAATTGTCGACTTTGTCGCAACGCTTGGAGCTCAACCTTCCGTGCCCGTTCTGCGTCTTCCGTTTCTCCCTGCCACGGCAGGTAAACAGCACTGGGGCAACCTGCCCGGTGCCGCCCTGAGCCTGGCCATTGCCGAGGCCGCCAGCGCTGCCAAGCGCTTTACCCTGCTGCTGACCGCCGACAGCCAGAGCGCCGAGCGGCTGGAGCAGGAGCTGGGTTTCTTCGCCCCGGATCTGCCGGTTCTGCATTTTCCGGACTGGGAAACCCTGCCCTACGATCTGTTCTCGCCGCACCAGGACATCATTTCCCAGCGAATCGCCAGCCTTTATCGGTTGCCGGAGCTCAGTCATGGCGTTTTGGTAGTGCCCATCACCACGGCCCTACATCGCCTGGCCCCAACCCGATTCCTGCTCGGCAGCAGCCTGGTGCTGGATATCGGCCAGAAGCTGGATGTGGAGCAGATGCGTACCCGACTGGAGGCCAGCGGCTACCGTTGCGTCGACACGGTGTACGAGCATGGCGAGTTCGCGGTGCGTGGCGCCTTGATCGACCTGTTCCCGATGGGCAGCAAGCTGCCTTATCGCATCGACCTGTTCGATGACGAAATCGAGACCCTGCGTACCTTCGACCCGGAAAACCAGCGCTCCATCGACAAGGTTCAGTCGGTCCGCCTGCTCCCCGCCAAGGAATTCCCGTTGCAGAAAGACGCCGTGACCCGCTTCAAGGCGCGGTTTCGCGAGCGCTTCGACGTGGATTTTCGTCGCTGCCCGATCTTCCAGGACCTGAGCAGCGGGATCACCCCCGCCGGCATCGAGTATTACCTGCCGCTGTTCTTCGAAGAGACCTCCACCCTGTTCGATTACCTGCCCCAGGACACCCAGGTGTTCTCCTTGCCCGGCATCGAACAGGCAGCGGAAAACTTCTGGAACGACGTGCGTAATCGCTACGAAGAACGTCGCGTCGACCCTTCCCGTCCTTTATTGCCGCCCGCCGAGTTGTTCCTGCCGGTGGAAGACTGCTTTGCCCGTCTCAAGAACTGGCCACGGGTGGTGGCAAGCCAACAGGACGTGGAGCCCGGCGTCGGCCGTGAACGCTTTCCCGCCAAGGCCCTGCCGGACCTGGCAATCGAAGCCAAGGCCACGCAGCCGATGGCGGCGCTGGCCGGTTTTCTCGACGAGTTTCCCGGGCGCGTATTGTTTACCGCTGAATCCGCCGGGCGGCGCGAAGTGCTGCTGGAACTGCTCGATCGCCTGAAACTGCGGCCGAAAACGGTCGACAGCTGGCCGGATTTCGTCGCAAGCAAGGATCGCCTGGCGATCACCATCGCACCGCTGGACGAAGGCCTGGTGCTCGACGATCCGGCGCTGGCGCTGGTGGCCGAAAGCCCGTTGTTCGGCCAGCGCGTCATGCAACGTCGTCGCCGTGAGAAACGTGCCGATGCCGCCAACGACGCCGTCATCAAGAACCTCACCGAGCTGCGCGAAGGCGCGCCGGTGGTGCACATCGACCATGGCGTGGGCCGCTACCTGGGCCTGGCGACACTGGAAATCGACAACCAGGCGGCCGAATTCCTCACTCTGGAATACGCCGAGGGCGCCAAGCTCTACGTGCCGGTGGCGAACCTGCACCTGATCGCACGTTACACCGGCAGCGACGATGCCCTCGCCCCGCTGCATCGCCTGGGCTCGGAAACCTGGCAGAAGGCCAAGCGCAAGGCCGCCGAACAGGTGCGCGACGTGGCCGCCGAACTGCTGGACATCTACGCCCGCCGCGCCGCGCGCGAGGGTTATGCCTTCGCCGACCCGAAAGCCGACTACGAAACCTTCAGCGCCGGCTTCCCGTTCGAGGAAACCGTCGACCAGCAGACCACCATCGAAGCCGTGCGCGCCGACATGCTCGCGCCCAAGCCAATGGACCGGCTGGTGTGCGGCGATGTCGGCTTCGGCAAGACCGAGGTGGCGATGCGCGCTGCGTTCATTGCCGTGCACAGCGGCAAGCAGGTCGCCATCCTGGTGCCGACCACCCTGCTCGCCCAACAGCACTACAACAGCTTCCGCGACCGCTTCGCCGATTGGCCGGTGACTGTGGAGGTGATGAGCCGCTTCAAGTCCGCCAAAGACGTGAACGCCGCCGTGGCCGACCTGGCCGAGGGCAAGATCGACATCGTCATCGGCACGCACAAGCTGCTGCAGGACGATGTGAAGATCAAGAACCTCGGGCTGGTGATCATCGACGAAGAACACCGCTTCGGTGTGCGCCAGAAAGAACAGCTCAAGGCCCTGCGCAGCGAGGTCGACATCCTGACCCTGACCGCCACGCCGATTCCGCGCACGCTGAACATGGCGGTGTCGGGCATGCGCGACCTGTCGATCATCGCCACGCCGCCGGCCCGTCGCCTGTCGGTGCGCACCTTCGTCATGGAGCAGAACAAGAGCACGGTCAAGGAAGCCCTGCTGCGCGAGCTGCTGCGCGGCGGCCAGGTCTATTACCTGCACAACGACGTCAAGACCATCGAGAAGTGCGCCGCCGACCTGGCCGAACTGGTGCCGGAAGCACGGATCGGCATCGGCCACGGGCAGATGCGCGAACGCGAACTCGAACAGGTAATGAGCGACTTCTACCACAAGCGCTTCAACGTGCTGATCGCCTCGACCATCATCGAGACCGGTATCGACGTGCCGAGCGCCAACACCATCATCATCGAGCGCGCCGACAAGTTCGGCCTGGCCCAGTTGCACCAGTTGCGCGGCCGGGTCGGGCGCAGTCATCACCAGGCCTACGCCTACCTGCTGACACCGCCGCGCCAGCAGATCACCCCCGACGCTGAAAAACGCCTGGAGGCCATCGCCAATACCCAGGACCTGGGGGCCGGTTTCGTGCTCGCCACCAATGACCTGGAAATCCGCGGTGCCGGCGAACTGCTGGGGGACGGCCAGAGCGGGCAGATCCAGGCCGTGGGTTTCACTCTCTATATGGAAATGCTGGAACGGGCGGTCAAGTCGATCCGCAAGGGCGAACAGCCGAACCTCGACCAGCCCCTGGGCGGCGGGCCGGAAATCAACCTGCGGGTGCCGGCGTTGATCCCGGAGGATTACCTGCCGGATGTCCATGCACGGCTGATTCTCTACAAGCGCATTGCCTCAGCCAGCAACGAGGAGGACCTCAAGGACCTGCAAGTGGAGATGATCGACCGCTTCGGCCTGTTGCCGGAACCGACCAAGAACCTGGTGCGAACGACGCTGCTCAAGCTCCAGGCCGAACAACTTGGCATCAAGAAAGTCGACGGTGGCCCCAATGGCGGCCGGATCGAGTTCGCAGCCCAGACCCCGGTCGATCCGTTGGTGCTGATCAAGCTGATCCAGGGCCAGCCCAAGCGCTACAAGTTCGAAGGTGCCACGATGTTCAAGTTCATGGTGCCCATGGAGCGCCCGGAAGAACGTTTCAATACCGTAGAAGCGCTGTTCGAGCGCCTCACCCCGACCACTGCTTGAAGGACGCCCCATGCGCCTGTTTCGTTCACTGACCTTGCTGCTGACCCTGGTCGCTCCCCTGGCGTCTGCCGACGACCTGTATCAGGTTGAAATGATTCTGCTGCGCCAGAACGCCGAACCGGTGATTATCAGCCGTGCCGCTCCGGAAGACTGGGACGCCGGCGCGCAACGCCTGCCCGCCGACAGCCAGCGCACCCCGGCGCTGGGGAACATCGTGGATAAACTCAACGCCAGCGGCCAATACACTGTGTTGATGCACAAGGCCTGGCAGCAGAACCTCGGTGAACAGGGCAGCAAAGTCGCCATCAGCGACGGCGTCGAGCAGTTCGGCCAATTTCCCATCGAAGGCACCCTGGGGCTGAAATTGGGGCGCTTCACCGATGTGGATGCCGACTTCTGGATCAACCGGATCGATGCCAATGGCCTGGTCACCGCGAGTGAACGCCTGAAGCAGAACAGCCACACCAAGAACGGCCAACTCAACTACCTCGACAACGGCCAGCTGGCCCTGCTGATCAAGATCACCTCACTGACCGCGCCCGCTCCACGGCAGGCACCTGACGTCATTCCGGACTGATCGGCGCGCCTATGCCCTCGCCCCTGAGCAAACCGCTGGCACCTTCCTGGGTCAATCGATTCAAGGAACAGAGCCTGGAGCGCGGGCGCCGCTACGCACTGGAGAACCGCGTCAGGATCGTCGAGGCCGGAGAAAGCACCATCACCGCCAGTTGTGAAGGCTCTGGCGGCAGTGTTTATCGCCAAACCATACGCCTTAAAGAGTCAGCCAAGGGCACGCTGATCCTGCTCGAAGCCGCGTGCTCCTGTCCGGTGCGTATCAACTGCAAGCATTGCGCGGCGGTGTTGCTGCAAGTTCAGGAAACCCTGGCTTATCCGGCGGCCGAGAAAGACGCCCAGTTGTTGGAGAAACTCCAGGCAGTGCTGGACAATCGCAATCCCAAGGCCCCGCCGCAGGTGCTGGTGGACAACGTTCAACCGCTGCCGCGCCTGTGGCTGGCGAGCATTGAGTTCAGCGCTTTCGAGCCGCGTAATGGCAAGATGCAGCGCTACATCCAGCACCGCGCCGCGCTGTCGTTCAGCTACCTGGACGAGTACGTCAGCGGCCAACGCAACACCGACGTGCTGATTCGCCAGGAAACCCAAACGCTGCGGATAAAACGCCACACCGATGTGGAGCAGTCCTACCGCGAGCAGCTACGAATCCTCGGTTTCAAGATCGCGACCCGGCAAAGCAAGGCCCTGCCGGAAAGTGCCGGCGAACTGTACGAGATGGTCAACGACAGCGCCTGGCTGACGTTCACCCTCAATGATCTGCCGAAACTGCGCAACCAGGGCTGGGAGCTGCAGATCGACGAGGATTTCGGCTTCGACCTGACCGCCGTGGACGACTGGTATGCCACTGTCGAGGAAACGCCGGAGCGGGACTGGTTCGACCTGGAGCTGGGAATCATCGTCAACGGTGAGCGATTGAGCCTGTTGCCGATCCTGTTGAACCTGATGCGCTCGCACATCGAACTGTTCAACCCGGAACGCCTGGCAAGGCGTCGCGATGACGAACTTATCCTGGTCAACTTACCGAACCGTCCGAATTCGGAGTTCGGCCCGCAACAAGTGGCCCTGCCCTACGGCCGGCTGAAACCGGTGCTGGCCACCCTGGGCGAGTTTTACCTGAACGAACCCGGCACCACCAAGCTGCGCCTGAACAGCGCCGACGCCTTGCGCCTCAATCCGCTGCAAGACGAGCCCCTGCGCTGGGAAGGCGGCGAACACATTCGCGGCCTGGCCCAACGCCTGCGGGACATCAAGGACTACACCGCCACCGTGCCGGAGGGCCTGAACGCGACGCTGCGGCCTTATCAACTCGAAGGCTTGAGTTGGATGCAGTCGCTGCGGCAACTGGAAGTCGGCGGCATCCTCGCGGACGACATGGGCCTGGGCAAGACCCTGCAGACCCTGGCGCACATTCTCAGCGAAAAGAACGCCGGTCGCCTCGACCGTCCCTGCATGGTGGTGATGCCCACCAGCCTGATTCCCAACTGGCTCGACGAAGCGGCTCACTTCACGCCGCAATTGAAAGTGCTGGCCCTGTATGGCGCCGGGCGCAAGAAACACTTCGAACGGCTGGCCGACTACGACCTGGTGCTCACCACCTATGCCTTGCTGCCCAAGGACGTCGAACGCCTGAAGATGCAGCCATTGCATGTGCTGATCCTCGATGAAGCCCAGTACATCAAGAACCCTACCAGCAAGGCCGCCCAAGCCGCCCGTGAACTCGATGCCCGGCAACGGTTGTGCCTGTCCGGCACGCCCCTGGAAAATCACCTGGGCGAGCTGTGGTCACTGTTTCACTTTCTCTTGCCCGGATGGCTCGGGGACGTGAAGAGTTTCAATCGCGATTACCGCGTACCCATCGAAAAGCGCGGCAGCGACGCCAGGCTGCAACACCTCAATGGCCGGGTAAAACCCTTCCTGCTGCGCAGGACCAAGGAGCAAGTGGCGACGGAATTGCCACCCAAGACCGAGATCGTCCATTGGGTCGAACTCAGCGATGCCCAGCGGGATGTCTACGAAACCATGCGCCTGGCCATGGACAAGAAAGTGCGCGACGAAATCACCCGCAAGGGCGTCGCCCGCAGCCAGATCATCATTCTTGAAGCGCTGCTCAAGCTGCGCCAGGTGTGTTGTGACCTGCGGCTGATCAGCGACGCCCCGCCCGTTCGAGGCAGCACTTCAGGCAAGCTCGACAGCCTGATGGAGATGTTGGAGGAGCTGTTTGAAGAAGGTCGGCGGGTGCTGCTGTTTTCCCAGTTCACGTCCATGTTGACGCTCATCGAGGATGAGCTGAAAAAACGCGGTGTGGACTACGCCATCCTGACTGGCCAGACCCGGGACCGACGGACTCCCGTCAAGGAATTCCAGAGCGGCAAGCGTAAGATCTTTCTGATCAGCCTGAAGGCGGGTGGTGTAGGCCTGAACCTGACCGAAGCCGACACGGTGATCCACTACGACCCCTGGTGGAATCCGGCAACGGAGAACCAGGCAACCGACCGGGCTTATCGCATCGGCCAGGAGAAGCCGGTGTTCGTCTACAAGCTGATCGCGCGGGGCACCGTGGAAGAAAAAATCCAGCTGCTGCAGAAGGAGAAATCCGATCTCGCCGCCGGCGTGCTCGACGGGCGCGTAACCGGCGACTGGAAACTGCAGAGCGATGATATCGAGGCGTTGTTCGCGCCTTTGCCGGATAAGCTGGCGAAGCGCTGAGGCCCGTTGGTGGCGGCCTGATACCTGTGGGAGCCGAGTTTACTCGCGATGGCGTTACATCAACACCCTCGCCAAGGTCGACTTCACCTTCCCCATCCCGTCATGCAATGCCTGCTCGATCTCCGCCATGGTGATCACCGCAGTGGACTTGCCCGCCGCCGGATTCACCACCAGGGCCAGACACGCGTAGTCCAGCTCCAGTTCGCGAGCCAGCGCCGCCTCCGGCATGCCGGTCATGCCGACGATGTCGCAGCCGTCACGTTCCAGGCGGGCGATTTCGGCCACGGTTTCCAGGCGTGGCCCCTGGGTGCAGGCGTATACGCCATGACTACTGTAGCTGCAGCCTTCGGCCGCGAGGGCGGCGATCAGTTTCTGACGCAGCGATTCGCTGTAGGGGTAGCTGAAATCGATGTGGGTGACCGCTTCCAGATCATCAGCGAAATAGGTGTGCTGGCGACCGCTGGTGTAATCGATCAATTGATGCGGCACGCAGAAGTGCCCGGTGCCCATCGCCGCATGGATCCCACCCACGGCATTGACCGCCAGAATCGCCTCGGCGCCAGCCTGCTTCAGCGCCCAGAGATTGGCGCGATAGTTCACCTGATGGGGGGGCAGCCGGTGGGGATGACCATGGCGAGCCAGGAACAACACTTCGCGTCCGGCGTAGTCGCCGATCTGAATGTCGGCCGACGGTGGGCCATAAGGCGTATCTACCGCCAGGGACCGGCGAATGGTCAGGCCTTCGAGCTGGGTCAGGCCAGTGCCGCCGATAATTGCGTAAACGGTCATGACAAAACGTCCTTAATCAATCAATTGGGCGGCTTTCAGCGCGCCGATTGCCGTCAGCCAGCGTGGATCCTGGCGGTATTCGGTGGTGGCGAAGGCCTGGCCGCGCATGCGTGAGATCCGCGCCGACGGCTTGACCTTCAGGCGCTGGGCGGCGCTCAAGGCCAGCTCCGCGGCAGCACGGTCGTTGCACACCAGCCCCATGTCGCAACCGGCCGACAATGCGGCCTCGATACGGCTGGCGGCATCGCCGACCACGTGGGCGCCCGCCATCGACAGGTCATCACTGAAAATCACGCCATCGAATTGCAGTTCCCCGCGCAGGATGTCCTGCAGCCAGCGTCGGGAAAAACCTGCCGGGTTGGCATCGACCTGGGGATAGATCACATGGGCTGGCATCACCGCGGCCAGTTGCTTGCTCAATCGGGCAAAGGGCATCAGGTCATTGGCGCGGATCTGCTCAAGGCTGCGTTCATCGTTGGGAATCGCCACGTGAGAGTCAGCCTCGGCCCAGCCATGGCCAGGAAAATGCTTGCCGGTCGCGGCCATGCCGGCCGCTCGCATGCCGCGAATGAATGCACCGGCCAACAACACGACGCGCTCCGGATCGCCCTCGAAGGCCCGACTGCCAACCACCGCGCTGCGCTGATAATCGAGATCCAGCACGGGGGCAAAGCTCAGGTCGAGCCCCACCGCCAGCACTTCGGTCGCCATGATCCAGCCGCACTGCTCAGCCAGGTATTCGGCATTCGGGTTATCGGCAATCGCCCGCATCGCCGGCAATCGCACAAACCCCTGGCGCAGACGCTGAACACGCCCGCCCTCCTGATCGACCGCCAGCAACAGGTCAGGACGAACGGCGCGGATCGACGCACTCAGTTCCCGCACCTGGCGTGGATGCTCGATATTACGCGCAAAAATAATCAGCCCACCCACTTCCGGCTGACGCAACAGGTGGCGATCTTCGGCCGTCAGCCAGGTACCGGCGACGTCCACCATCATCGAGCCTTGCAGGCCAGCAGTCATAGCATTTCCTTAGTTACGATGAACCCGCATGGCAGTAACGACACGACCGCGCCACCAAGTACCAGGCCCGGTAGGTCGCGGTCGTGCGATGACCATTTGAAACGGGTTCGAAACGAGAGTCGGCATGGGCGGCTAGCTTAGCGGATGTGGGCAGCCGCGCCCACCCGTTCACGCCTTGGCGAGGGTCGGCGTGGATTTGTTGCGTGGACGCAACTGAGCGGCCGCCATGGCGTCATCGGTGACGCCGCTTTCGGCGCGCATGCCGGCCGCCAGGAAGGGTACCATCAGGCGCATCACCTGCTCGATGGAAGTATTCACACCGAAGTCGGTCTCGGCGATTGCCCTCAGGGCCTTGATGCCGGACATGCTGAACGCGGCGGCGCCAAGCATGAAATGCACGCGCCAAAACAGCTCGATCGGCGGGATCCGGGGCGCAGCTTCGTTGACCAGGAGCATATAGCGGCGGAACACCTTGCCGTACATGTCTTCCAGGTAACGCCGCAGGTGCCCCTGACTCTGACTGAATGCCAGGCCCAACAGGCGCATGAAAATGGACAGATCGTTACCGCTGCGCGGCTGCACGGCGAGCGCCTGCTCGACCAGCATTTCCAGCAGCTCTTCCAGTGAGGGCTTGACGTCGGGCTTGGCCTGGCGACGTTCCAGTTCGCGGTCGAGGCTGAGACAGAAAGGCCCGAGGAACCGCGAGAACACCGCCTGGATCAACGCCTTCTTCGAACCGAAGTGATAGTTCACCGCCGCCAGGTTGACCCCGGCCTTGCTGGTGATCAGGCGCAACGAGGTTTCGGCGAAACCTTTTTCCGCGAACAGCTGTTCCGCAGCATCGAGAATGCGTTCAACGGTTTCCGACTGGGCCATGGTTACTCCGCCTGACAAACACTTGTTTGAAACATACGTTTCGACCTTGGGGTTGTCAAGCCTGGCGGGACGTTTTGCGAACGCCCGGTCAGCTATTTAACCACACCTTTGCAGGCGGTTGCCCAAGTGGCGTGAACCACCCGATCGACCGTCCAGCGGCCCGCGAAAAAAGGAGGATTGCCAAGCGGCGCTCACTGTATATAATCCCAGTCACTGTATAAAAAGACAGAGCGATCAATATGCTAAAGCTGACGCCACGCCAAGCAGAGATTCTGGCCTTCATCAAGCGCTGCCTCGAGGACAACGGCTATCCGCCGACCCGCGCGGAAATCGCTCAGGAACTGGGCTTCAAGTCGCCCAATGCGGCTGAAGAACACCTCAAGGCACTGGCCCGCAAGGGCGCGATTGAAATGACCCCGGGTGCATCCCGCGGCATTCGCATTCCCGGTTTCGAAGCCAAGGCCGACGAAACCACCCTACCGATCATCGGCCGTGTGGCGGCGGGTGCTCCGATCCTCGCCCAGCAGCATGTCGAGGAGTCCTGCAACATCAACCCTGCCTTTTTCCATCCACGAGCCGACTACCTGCTTCGCGTACACGGCATGAGCATGAAGGACATCGGCATCTTCGACGGCGACCTGCTGGCGGTACACACCACTCGCGAAGCTCGCAACGGCCAGATCGTGGTGGCGCGCATCGGCGACGAAGTCACCGTCAAGCGCTTCAAGCGCGATGGCAGCAAGGTCTGGCTGATTGCCGAGAACCCTGAATTCGCGCCCATCGAGGTGGACCTGCAAGAACAGGATCTCGTCATCGAAGGCTTGAGCGTCGGCGTTATCCGCCGCTAAAGGAGGCTTTATGCAGTTCC
The DNA here is from genome assembly GCF_007828255.1 of Pseudomonas sp. SJZ078. Classification (NCBI taxonomy): domain Bacteria; kingdom Pseudomonadati; phylum Pseudomonadota; class Gammaproteobacteria; order Pseudomonadales; family Pseudomonadaceae; genus Pseudomonas; species Pseudomonas sp. SJZ078. The sequence goes on from NZ_VIUG01000003.1 coordinate 263,519, forward strand.
CCCACACACCACAGCACACACAACTTCCGTTGTTCGAGGCTTTCATGGCCCAGCCGCTGGTTCCAGTCCTGAAAGATGTGATTGAAGCGCCCTGGGGCGTCGAACCCGAGGCCTTCAGTGAACTGTCACTGCGTGGTGCAGCCGGGAACTGCCTGAATCTGCTGGCACCGATCCTGCGGGAACTGAGCCAGGACCAGGAAGCCCGCTGGTTGACGCTGATCGCACCGCCGGCCAGTGTCACACAGGCCTGGTTGCGGGACGCCGGTCTTAATCGCGAGCGAATCCTGCTGCTGCAACCACGGGGCACCCAAAGCGCTCAACAGCTGACATGCGAAGCCTTGCGTCTGGGTCGCAGCCATACAGTGGTCAGCTGGCTCAACCCGTTGAGCTCAACGGCACGACAACAGTTGATCAGCGCCGCTCGTACCGGGGACGCACAGAGCCTGAACATTCGGTTGGGCTAAGACAAACCCAGGGGCTTCTCCAGGACAGGGAAGCCAGGCAACAACACTACTTCAGGGAAACCGACAAACGGGATCAATGCAGAACCCGCGGTCCCTCTTCTTCCTTGTTGTTGAATTCGCCCTCAACCAGGCGGCCGGCCATCTGGACACCTACGCTCAGCATCGCCTTGGCGACTTCGACGTGTTGGCCTTGCAGGAATGCCTTGGCATCTTCGGAGAAGCTCAGAGTCACCAGGGAACCCTCGTCCTCAGCCCTGCGCAGCTCGATACGGCCATCAGGAAGTTCGACAATTTCTAGAAAGGACGTTGGCATAAAAGTCTGTTCTCCACGAAAGGCGAGGATTATATAGTCATCGGCCAGGCTTCGCTCGGGATCTTGACCAAGCGTTATCAATGAGGGGCTTGGGCTGAAAGAAAACTCAGCACTCGTTCAACCCTTCACGGAAGCGCAATGCCAGGCTCTTGAGGTTCTGACGCCAGCTCTCCAACTCTTCCCGGTTGAGCTCTTGCTCGGGCTCTTCTTCATCCAGATTGACCGCTACGATCAACGGCTGGGTCACGTCACCCTTGGGCTTGCGAGGGGCTCGTGGCGGCTGGAACAACGCCGCATAGGCTGCCAGCAACTTGGCCAGCCAGGTTTGCGGGTTCTGAGCCAATTCGATCATTTCAGCCAGCTCCGGGATGGCAATATCCTGAAGCACTTCCCGGGTCAGAAGCAGTTCGGCCCGCGGGGTGCTCGCCAGGGGCAGTCGATAGAAGCCGGCAATTTCATGGCACAAGCCCAGTAACGCACCGTACAGGTGAAACAGGGCCGACTCCCGTCCGGCCTGGAGCAGCGCCGGGGAGTTCATCGCGCGCCCATCCTCGGTCCTGGCGAGCGCTTCGAGCGACAGGCCCGCGAAGTAGATTTTCTGATTGGTGCGGGTATAGAGCTCGTGAGCCATGACGGCATTCTCCCAACGACATGAAAGCTTCAAGCAAGGGCGACAGTGTCGTGGATCAACCAAGGCACCGCAACCAAAAACAAAAAGGGCCGCATGAAAACCTGCGAGGTTGTCATGCGGCCCTTTGTCATTTGGCGTAGCGGGGGACGGCTGCGCCGTCCAGCGGGAGCAAGCTCCCTCATCCCAGCAAGCCCCTCGTCAAAACTGCTCCCCTGCCAGGAAGGCACTACCAATCAGCGCTTGTCTTCCACCGTCCATTTACCGCCGTCGTAGTACGCCTTCCAGCCCGTAGGCTTGCCGTCGACCTCGGTCTGCACGTACTGCTCCTTGGTCTTGCGGCTGTAGCGAATCACCGCCGGGCGACCGTCCGGATCCTTCTGCGGTGCTTCGCAGAGGAAATGGTACTTCGGATCGATCTCGTCCTTGTGCGGCAAGAGTTCCATCACCAAGGGTGCGCGGGTCTCGCGGTTTTTCGGAAACTGACTGGCCGCAAGGAACAGGCCGGACGCACCATCACGCAGGATGTAGGTGTCGTTGACCTTCTCGCACTTGAGCTCCGGCATTTTCACCGGGTCCATCTTCGGCGGCGCGGCGTCACCACTCCTGAGCAGCTTGCGCGTGTTCTTGCAGGTCGGGTTGGTACAACCGAAGAATTTGCCGAAACGGCCGGTCTTGAGCTGCATCTCGCTGCCACACTTGTCGCATTCAAGGCTCGGCCCTTCATAGCCCTTGATGCGATAGGTGCCCTCTTCGATTTCGTAACCCGCGCAATCCGGGTTGTTACCGCAGATGTGCAGCTTGCGCTTTTCATCCAGCAGATAGGCATCCATCGCCGTGCTGCAGATCGGGCAGCGATGCTTGCCACGCAGCACCAGGGATTCGGACTCGCCCTCGTCGTCCGCGGCGATTTCATCGCCGGGCACCAGGTTGACCGTCGCCTTGCAGCGTTCCTTGGGAGGCAGGCTGTAGCCCGAGCAACCCAGAAAGACGCCGGTGGAAGCCGTACGGATCTGCATCGGCCGACCGCAGGTCAGGCAAGGAATATCGGTCATCACCGGTTGGTTCGCCCGCATGCCACTGTCAGGGCTTTCGGCCACTTCGAGTTTTTTCTTGAAGTCGCCATAGAACTCATCGAGGACGTTCTTCCAGTCCCGCTCACCCTGGGCCACATCGTCGAGATGCTCTTCCATACCGGCGGTGAAGCCGTAGTCCATCAGATTCGAGAAGCTTTCGGACAACCGCTCGGTCACGATGTCGCCCATCTTTTCCGAATAGAAGCGACGGTTGTGCAGCGCCACGTAACCGCGATCCTGGATGGTCGAAATGATCGCCGCATAGGTCGAAGGACGACCGATGCCGCGTTTTTCCATTTCCTTGACCAGGCTGGCTTCCGAGTAACGAGCCGGCGGCTTGGTGAAATGCTGGGTCGGATCGAGCTTGATCAGCTTCATCACATCGCCCTGGGCCATGTCCGGCAAGACATCATCGTCCCCAGGCTTGGTGATCTGCGGCATGACGCGGGTGTAACCGTCAAACTTGAGAATGCGGCCCTTGGCGCGCAGCTCGAAATCCCCAGCACCGACACTGACGGTGGTGGACAGATACTGCGCCGGCAGCATCTGGCAAGCCAGGAACTGGCGCCAGATCAGCTCGTAAAGGCGCTCGGCATCGCGTTCCATGCCCGACAACTTGCTCGGCTCGGTGTTGGCATCGGAAGGACGGATCGCTTCGTGAGCCTCTTGTGCGCCTTCCTTGCTGCTATAGACATTCGGCGTGTCCGGCAGGTACTTCTTGCCGAACTCGCTTTCTATATAAGTGCGCGCCATCGCCACGGCATCGGCCGAGAGGTTGGTCGAGTCGGTACGCATATAGGTGATGTAGCCAGCTTCATAAAGACGCTGGGCCATCATCATGGTTTTCTTCACACCGAAGCCCAGGCGGTTGCTCGCGGCCTGCTGCAGTGTGGACGTGATGAACGGTGCCGATGGCTTGCTGCTGGTCGGCTTGTCTTCACGCTTGACGATGCTGTATGTGGAGGCCTTGAGTTTCTCCAGGGCCGCCATGGCCTGGGCTTCGTTCAGCGGCTTGAAGGCTTCGCCTTTTTCCCGAGCCACTTCGAAGCGCACGCTGGCGCCTTTGGCGGTGCCAAGGTCTGCATGGACTTCCCAGTATTCTTCAGGGATGAACGCGCGGATCTCCCGCTCGCGCTCCACCACCAGCTTCACCGCCACCGACTGCACCCGTCCGGCGGACAGGCCACGGGCAATCTTGGCCCACAGCAATGGCGAAACCATGTAGCCAACCACGCGATCGAGGAAACGACGCGCCTGCTGTGCATTGACCCGGTCGATGTCCAGTTCACCCGGCTCGGAGAACGCTTCCTGGATGGCCTTCTTGGTGATTTCGTTGAACACCACCCGCTTGTAGCGGCTGTCATCGCCACCAATGGCTTCGCGCAGGTGCCAGGCAATGGCTTCCCCTTCGCGGTCCAAGTCCGTCGCGAGATAGATGGTGTCGGCATCCTTGGCGAGCCGACGCAGTTCTTCGATGACCTTTTCCTTGCCCGGGAGGATCTCGTACTTGGCTTTCCAGCCGTGTTCCGGATCGACCCCCATGCGTGAGACCAACTGCTTGCGCGCCTTTTCCTTTGCCGACAGCGCCGGCGCTTCACCAGCAGCCGCCTTGCCGCGCTTGGCGGCTGGCTCCTTGCTGGCGCTAGCCGAACCGCTGGTGGGCAGGTCTCGGATATGGCCGATACTCGACTTCACCACGTATTGGTTGCCCAGATACTTGTTGATGGTCTTGGCCTTAGCCGGGGATTCCACAATGACCAGCGATTTGCCCATGGATCAGAAAATTCCTGAATTCTAAAAAGTGAAAGGCGGTTGGCGCCTGACGCGGCACCGCTATATATAGTGGCTGCAAGGTGAGGTCAAGCGCAGGGTTGCCCGCAAGTCGGCCTCAAGGCTTAGCGAAAATGCTCTCTTCGGCCTGCACCAAAGCAAAGCGCGGCACTTGTTCGCCGTCAACCTCGACGGACTCCTGGAACATGCTCAAGGGACGCACCCAAAAGCCGTAATCGCCATACAGGGCTTGATAGAAGACCACTTCTTCCTCGGTTTCGGAATGCCGCGCAATGCTGAACACGCGGTACTGCGGACCTTTGTAATGCTGGTAGAGCCCAGGTTGTATCGGCATGCTTCGGCCCTCACTGAAATCTTTTCAAAATAAAAACAAAATTTTCTTTTAAACCCGGAAAAACAAAAACCGGGGCACTTGGCCCCGGCTTCCATCGACGCAACGCTTAGACGCGTTCGAAGACAGTGGCGATGCCCTGGCCGAGGCCAATGCACATGGTGGACACGCCAAAAGTGCCGCCGTTCTGTTTCATGACGTTCAGCAACGTGCCGGAGATACGCGCACCGGAGCAACCGAACGGGTGACCCAGGGCGATCGCACCGCCGTGCAGGTTAACCTTCTCGTTCATCTTGTCGAGCACTTTCAGATCTTTCAGCACGGGCAGGGCCTGCGCGGCGAACGCTTCGTTGAGCTCGAAGAAGTCGATATCGGCAATACTCAGGCCGGCACGCTTCAAGGCTTTCTGCGTAGCTGGTACTGGACCATAGCCCATGATCGCCGGGTCCACACCCGCCACGGCCATGGAACGGATCACCGCCATCGGCTGGATGCCCAGGTCCTGGGCACGCTGGGCCGACATCACGATCATGCACGAGGCCCCGTCGGTGATCTGCGACGAAGTACCAGCCGTCACGGTGCCACCCTTCGGATTGAAGGCCGGCTTGAGGGTCGCCAGGCTTTCGAGGGTGGTTTCCGGACGAATGGTTTCGTCGTAGTCGAACAGTTTCAGGAAACCGTTCTCGTCGTAACCCTGCATCGGGATGATCTCATCCTTGAACTTGCCTTCCACGGTCGCCTTGTGGGCCAGTTGATGGGAACGCACGCCAAAGGCGTCCTGCTGTTCACGGGAGATGCCGTGCATCTTGCCAAGCATCTCTGCGGTCAGGCCCATCATGCCCGAGGCTTTTGCCGCGTACAGCGACATGTGCGGGTTCGGGTCGACGCCATGCATCATGCTCACGTGGCCCATGTGTTCGACACCGCCGACGACGAATACATCGCCGTTACCGGTCATGATCGCCTGGGCAGCGGTGTGCAGCGCGCTCATGGACGAACCGCACAGGCGGCTGACGGTCTGACCCGCCGCGGTATGAGGGATCTGGGTCATCAGCGAGGCCATGCGGGCGATGTTCCAGCCCTGCTCCAGGGTCTGGTTCACACAGCCCCAGATCACGTCCTCGACTTCGTTCGGGTCGACCTTGACGTTGCGTTCCAGCAGTTTGCTGATCAGGTGCGCCGACATATCCTCGGCGCGGGTATTGCGGTGCATGCCGCCCTTGGAGCGGCCCATCGGCGTACGACCGAAGTCGACAATCACGACGTCTCTAGGATTCAAGCTCATAAATGTTCTCTCGCTCTAGTCGTTGGGCGCTTAACCGAAGAAGCTCTGGCCATTTTTGGCCATCTCACGCAGCTTCGCGGTGGGGTGGTACAGCGCGCCCAGATCAGCGTACTGGTCAGCCAGGGCAACGAACTCGGCCACACCGATCGAATCGATGTAGCGCAGCGCACCGCCACGGAATGGAGGGAAGCCGATACCGTAGACCAGACCCATGTCGGCTTCGGCGGCGGTCTCGACAATACCATCTTCCAGGCAACGCACGGTTTCGAGGCACAGCGGGATCATCATCCAGTTGATGATGTCTTCGTCAGTGACTTCGCGTTGCTCGTAGACGATCGGCTTGAGCACTTCCAGCACCGACGGATCGGCCACTTTCTTCTGCTTGCCGCGCTTGTCGGTCTCGTAGGCGTAGAAGCCCTTGCCGTTCTTCTGGCCCAGGCGCTTGGCTTCGTAGAGCACATCGACAGCCGAACGACGGTCGTCCTTCATGCGGTCCGGGAAGCCCTCAGCCATGACATCGCGGCCGTGATGGCCAGTGTCGATACCAACCACGTCCATCAGGTAGGCCGGGCCCATCGGCCAGCCGAACTTTTCCATGATCTTGTCGATGCGCACGAAATCCACGCCAGCGCTGACCAACTTGGCGAAACCGCCGAAGTACGGGAACAGCACGCGGTTGACCAAAAAGCCCGGGCAATCGTTGACGACGATCGGGTTCTTGCCCATTTTCTTGGCGTAGGCCACGGTAGTGGCAATCGCCTGTTCGCTGGACTTCTCGCCACGGATCACTTCCACCAGCGGCATCATGTGCACCGGGTTGAAGAAGTGCATGCCGACGAAGTTTTCCGGACGTTTGAGGGCCTTGGCCAGCAGCGAAATGGAGATGGTCGAGGTGTTCGAGGCGAGGATGGTGTCCTCTTTGACTTTGTCTTCGACTTCAGCCAGGACCGCCTGCTTGACCTTCGGGTTCTCGACGACCGCTTCGACCACCAGGTCGACATGGCCGAAATCGCCATAGGACAGGGTCGGACGAATGCCGTTGAGCACTTCGGCCATCTTCGCCGCGGTCATGCGACCTTTGTCGACGCGCCCCACCAGCAGCTTGGCGGCTTCGCCCAGGCCCTGTTCGATGCCATGTTCGTTGATGTCCTTCATCAGGATCGGCGTGCCTTTGGACGCCGACTGGTAGGCGATACCGCCCCCCATGATGCCGGCGCCGAGCACGGCGGCCTGCTTCACGTCACGGGCGATTTCGTCGTAGGCCTTGGCCTTTTTCTTCAGTTCCTGGTCATTGAGGAACAGACCGATCAGGCTTTGTGCAGCAGAGGTCTTGGCCAGCTTGACGAAGCCTGCGGCCTCGGCTTCCAGGGCCTTGTCGCGACCGAAGTTCGCGGCTTTCTGGATGGTCTTGATCGCTTCGACCGGCGCCGGGTAGTTCGGGCCCGCCTGGCCGGCCACGAAACCCTTGGCGGTTTCGAAAGCCATCATCTGCTCGATGGCGTTGAGCTTGAGTTTTTCCAGCTTCGGCTGACGCTTGGCCTTGTAGTCGAACTCGCCGCTGATGGCGCGCTTGATCAACTCAAGAGCTGCTTCCTGGAGCTTGGCAGGTTCGACCACCGCATCCACGGCGCCGACTTTCAGCGCGTCTTCGGCACGGTTTTCCTTGCCGGCGGCAATCCACTCGATGGCGTTGTCGACACCGATCAGGCGCGGCAGGCGCACGGTACCGCCGAAACCCGGGTAGATGCCCAGTTTGACTTCCGGCAGGCCGATCTTGGCGGCGGAAGACATGACGCGATAATCCGCTGCCAGGCACATTTCCAGGCCGCCACCCAGGGCGATGCCGTTGATGGCCGCGACGGTTGGTACGTTGAGATCTTCGAAGTCGCTGAAAATACGGTTGGCTTCGAGGTTGCCAGCGATCAGTTCGGCATCGGGCAGCTTGAAGTTGTCGACGAATTCGGTGATGTCGGCACCGACAATGAAGACGTCCTTGCCGCTGCTGACGATCACACCCTTGATCGAAGCGTCTGCCTTGATAGTGTCCACGGCCTGACGCAATTCATTCAGGGTTAGACGGTTGAACTTGTTGACGGACTCACCCTTGAGATCGAACTTCAGTTCGACGATGCCACTTTCAAGAGCCTTAACCGTGATGGCTTTACCTTCGTAAATCATCAACTGATCTCCACGATATGGAAGCTGAACAGTACACGTTGAACGCTGACCACTGGTTCGGCATTGACGTTACCGTCGATGCTACGCCAATCCGCCAGGCACACCCGTCAACGCGATAGTCGGGGTTCTGTAGGAACCTTCGGAAAATACAAACGCTCAATTCATACGCCCGTTTGATTTGGGTACGTCACCTTCACGGAATTTCCGACAATTGTCAATCGCCCTAAACAAGGCCCTGGAAGCGACTTGACGGTCATTTCCGTAACCCTGCAGATCCGCAATACAACGCTGCATGTGCAGACATTCATAAGATCAATAATTAGAAAAGTCGCCCTAATTCCGGGCGCGATGGTTACAACCGGCTATGCTGGCGGATACGTTACTGAAGGGCTTGGCGCGAGGGCGTTACGAACGAACGCCCGGATTGAACTGGTTTGCGGCCTGCCTGGCCAACCCGCCCGACGCGACTGTCGGGCTTTTTTATGGGTCAGGCCAGGGCCTTGAGCACCGCTGCAATATCCTGCAAAACAGCGGTTTCGCCCTTCTCGCCCCAGTACAGGGTGATCATCTGCCGGTCGGCTTCGACCTTGTAGACGTTGGCGGGCAGCTTCCGGAAATGCTCGAGCAACGACTCGTCCTGGCAAACTTCCCGCCACTGATTGACCCAGACGCCCGGTGCGCTTTGCCAGTAACTCCAACAGACCGGCTGCTTGCCGCGCCGGGGCCGATGGTACTGCGCGCAGGGGTTTGGAGGCTGGGGATCGAGCCAGTGCGGCCATTGCTGGGGCACCAATTGCATGGCCAGGCCGAGGCGACGGGCCTCCATGCGCAGGGCCATGCGACCGCTCTGTACACGGGACGGCCGCAACCATGCCAGGGGGCTAAATACCACCAGCAGGATTGACACCACTATCCAGACCGTCATATCTGTACTCCCGAATTCTGATGAGCCATTGACCCATGTCGCCGTCAATGCGCTTGAAACCAGCCATACTTAACCGTATCGCCATTCTCTGGAGTGCTTTTCATGTACTACGAACACATCCTGGTCGCCGTCGACCTCACTGAAGAATGCGATCCCGTCATCAAACGCGCTCGCGCCCTGTGCGATGGCCGAGAGACCAAATTGTCACTTGTGCATATCGTCGAACCGATGGCCATGGCCTTTGGCGGCGATGTACCCATGGACCTTTCCCAACTGCAGCAACAGCAATTCGACCAGGCCAAGGAGCGCCTTGACCGCCTGATCGTGAAATACCCGGACTTGAAACGGGAAAACAGCCACCTGACCTACGGCCAGCCGCGTCAGGAGATCCACCACCTGGCCAAGGAACAGGGTTGTGACCTGATCGTGGTGGGCAGCCATGGACGCCATGGACTGGCGTTGCTGCTGGGTTCCACCGCCAACGACGTGTTGCATGGCGCGCCTTGCGATGTGCTGGCGGTGCACCTGGTCAAGCGTGCGTAACCATTGTGGGAGCGGGCTTGCTCGCGAAAGCGGCATTACAGTCACCTACTAATCGACTGCCACACCGCCTTCGCGAGCAAGCCCGCTCCCACATTAGACTTCATTTCAATTCAAGCCCTCTGGTGCCCTGGGATCTTGAACATCTGATCAGGCATCCAGCTCGGCCCAACGCTCCACCAGTGCATCCAACTCAGCCTGCAACTGCTCCAGGTGCGCTATCACCTTGGCGGTTTCCGCAGCCGGTCGCTGGTAGAAATCGGCATCGGCCATCTCGGCCTGCACTGCGGCGATCTGCGCTTCCTTGGCATCGATATCACCCGGCAACGCTTCCAGTTCGCGCTGTAGCTTGTAGCTGAGCTTCTTCTTGGCCGGGGCCGGGGCCGGGGCCGCTACCGGAGCAGGCTCGGCCTTGACCACAGCCGAATTCAAGTCGGCCTTGCCGGACTTGCTCTCGGTCACGCCCAAGAGGCGTGGCGAGCCGCCCTGGCGCAGCCAGTCCTGATACCCGCCGACGTATTCGCGAACCCGACCTTCGCCTTCGAATACCAGGGTGCTGGTGACCACGTTGTCGAGGAATGCCCGGTCGTGGCTGACCATCAGCACGGTGCCGTTGAAGGTCAGCAGCACTTCCTCCAGCAGTTCGAGGGTTTCCACGTCCAGGTCGTTGGTCGGCTCGTCGAGCACCAGCAGGTTGGCCGGTTTGCTGAACAGCTTCGCCAGCAGCAGACGGGCGCGCTCACCACCGGACAACGCCTTGACCGGGGTACGGGCACGTTGAGGGCTGAACAGGAAATCGCCGAGGTAGCTCAATACATGGCGGCTCTGGCCATCGATCTCGATGAAGTCGCGGCCTTCGGCTACGTTGTCGATCACGGTCTTTTCCAGGTCCAGTTGGTGACGCAACTGGTCAAAGTAGGCGACGTCGATCTTCGTCCCCTCTTCCACCTTGCCGCTGGACGGCACCAGGCCGCCGAGCATCAGCTTGAGCAAGGTGGTCTTGCCGGTGCCATTGGCACCCAGCAGGCCAATGCGGTCGCCGCGCTGCAGGACCATGGAGAAGTCCTTGACCAGGAATGGCCCGCCGGGATGGGCGAAGCTGACGTTTTCCAGGACCATCACCTGCTTGCCGGATTTTTCAGCGGTTTCCAGCTGGATATTAGCCTTGCCAGTACGCTCGCGACGCTCGCTGCGCTCCACACGCAGGGCCTTGAGGGCGCGTACACGACCTTCGTTACGGGTACGACGGGCCTTGATGCCCTGGCGGATCCAGACCTCTTCCTGGGCCAGGCGCTTGTCGAACAAAGCGTTGGCGGTTTCTTCCGCCGCCAGGACCGCTTCCTTGTGCACCAGGAAACTGGCGTAGTCGCCGTTCCAGTCGATCAGGCCGCCACGATCCAGCTCAAGGATGCGGGTCGCCAGGTTCTGCAGAAAGGAACGGTCGTGGGTGATGAACAGCACCGCCCCCTGGAAATCCCTCAAGGCTTCTTCAAGCCAGGCGATGGCGCCGATGTCCAGGTGGTTGGTCGGTTCGTCGAGCAGCAGCAGGTCCGGTTCGGAAACCAGTGCCTGGGCCAGCAGGACGCGACGACGCCAGCCGCCGGACAGCTCCGCGAGGGTCTTGTCGGCCGGCAGTTGCAGGCGGCTCAGGGTGCTGTCGACCAATTGCTGCAGACGCCAGCCATCGCGGGCTTCGAGGTCGTGCTGCACATGCATCAGTTTTTCCAGGTCGGCGTCGGTGACGATGTTCTGGCTCAGGTGGTGATATTCGGCCAAGAGCGCGCCGACACCGTCCAGCCCCTCGGCAACCACATCGAACACCGTCCGCTCGTCGGCCAGCGGCAGTTCCTGGGGCAACTCACCGATTTTCAGGCCGGGGGCACGCCAGACCGAGCCGTCGTCGGGCTTCTGGTCGCCCTTGACCAGCTTCATCATGCTGGACTTGCCGGTGCCGTTGCGGCCGATGATGCACACCCGCTCACCACGGGCGATCTGCCAGGACACCTTGTCCAACAACGGCATCGCGCCGAAAGCAAGGGACACATCGCTGAATTTGAGCAGGGTCATGAGCTTCTCCAAAAACCGGGCGCGCATTCTACCTGAGATGAGACTTCAGGGGTCCGCCATTTTCTTCGTTGAAGCACTCTGCATAATAAATGTTGCGAACTTGCGCCGACGCCCCCGCAAAGCTTTCGCCGGTTGCTGGCAAAAGGCTAAGCTACAGGCAGTTACCCTGGGTTACCCCTTGGGCTTTTCATGTTTTTTTCTGCCCGGATGTCTCATGCGCAGTCGCCTTATTACTGTTTTGTCTTGTTTTTTCGTGTGTGCCACTGCCGTTCAAACCGCTCAAGCGGTGGATATCTCCACCCAGCGCCAGTATTACGATGAAGCCAAGCGAGCCTTGGCCAAAGGTGATTCCGGTCCTTATTTCCGCTATAGCCAGGCCCTGCGCGATTATCCGCTGGAACCGTACCTGGCCTACGACGAACTGACCGCTCGCCTCAAGAGCGCGAGCAACGCCGAAATCGAGAAATTCCTCGCTGAACACGGTGACCTGCCCCAGGCCAACTGGATGAAGCTGCGCTGGTTGCGCTGGCTGGCCGAGCGCGGCGACTGGGCGACCTTCGTCAAATACTACGACCCCAAGCTCAACTTCACCGAGCTGGACTGCCTCAACGCCCAGTATCAGCTCAGCCATGGTCTCAAGGCCGAGGGCTACGCCAACACCGAAAAACTCTGGCTCACCGGTAAATCCCAACCAGAAGCCTGCGACGCGCTGTTCGGTCTGTGGGCCTCCCAAGGCCAGTTGACCGAGCACAAACGCTGGGAGCGCGCCAAACTGGCGGCCCAGGCTCGCAACTATCCACTGGCCAACAGCCTGGTCAGCGGCCTGGTCACCCTCGCCCCTCGCGGCAAGTTGCTGGTGGACGTGGCGCAAAAACCCGAACTGCTCAACCAGCCCTCGCGCTTCGTCCCGGCCGATGAGCCGATGTCGGATATCGTCAGCCTCGGCCTGCGTCGCCTTGCCCGCCAGGATCCGGACAAAGCCATGGCATTGCTGGACGGCTACGCCAGCACCATGCATTTTTCCCGCGACGAAAAAGTCGCCATCGCCCGGGAGATCGGCCTGACCCTGGCCAAGCGCTTCGACAGTCGCGCCCTCGACGTGATGACCCAATATGACCCGGAATTGCGGGACGACACCGTTTCGGAATGGCGCCTGCGCCTGCTGCTGCGCCTGGGTCGCTGGGACGACGCCTATCAGCTGACCCGTCGCCTGCCCGAGTCGCTGGCCACCACCAACCGCTGGCGCTACTGGCAGGCCCGCAGCCTGGAGCTGGCTCAACCGCAGAACCCCGAGGCCTTGACGCTCTACAAGCACCTGGCCCGCGAGCGGGATTTCTATGGCTTCCTGGCCGCCGACCGCTCACAATCGCCCTACTCGCTCGCCAACAAGCCCCTGGTGCTGAGTCAGGCACTGATCAATAAAGTGCGTAACACACCGGGCATTCGCCGGGCCCTGGAGTTCCATGCCCGCGGGCAGATCGTCGACGGTCGCCGCGAGTGGTATCACGTCAGCCGGCACTTCAACCGCGACGAAATGGTCGCCCAGGCGAAGCTGGCCTACGACCTGAAGTGGTATTTCCCGGCCATCCGCACCATCAGCCAGGCCAAGTACTGGGATGACCTGGACATCCGTTTCCCGATGGCGCATCGCGATACCCTGGTGCGCCAAGCCAAGGTCCGTGGCCTGCATTCGAGCTGGGTGTTCGCGATCACCCGCCAGGAGAGCGCCTTCATGGATGACGCCCGCTCCGGCGTGGGTGCCGCCGGCCTGATGCAATTGATGCCCGGTACCGCCAAGGAAACCGCGCGCAAGTTCAGCATTCCCCTGGCTTCGCCCCAACAAGTGCTGGATCCGGACAAGAACATCGAGCTCGGCGCAGCGTACCTGAGCCAGGTCCACAGCCAGTTCAACGGCAACCGCGTCCTGGCCTCGGCCGCCTACAACGCCGGCCCCGGCCGCGTACGCCAGTGGCTGCGCGGCGCCGACCACCTGAGCTTCGACGTCTGGGTTGAAAGCATCCCCTTCGACGAAACCCGCCAATACGTACAGAACGTCTTGTCGTACTCGGTGATCTACGGCCAGAAACTCAACTCGCCGCAACCGCTGGTGGACTGGCATGAGCGGTATTTTGATGATCAGTGAGTGCAGCAGCGACGAGTATTGAGCTTCAAGCGGCAAGCTGTACCTGAGAAATTGCCCGTATCGAAAGATGCGGGCATTTTTGTCGGTGACTTGATCCTGTGGGAGCGGGCTTGCTCGCGAAGACGGCAGCACATCCAACATTACCCGGTCTGACCCACCGCGTTCGCGAGCAAGCCACACATTGGATGTGTATGCACCGACAAGCCTCAGCCAAGCAGTGCCAAGGCCGCTTGCCTAGCAAAGTAAAACGATACCATTGCGTCGGACTGCTGGGTGACTCTGGTTGGATCGGCTCACTGATCTTCAGTGAAGCGTCGCTGCTCAATATTTGAAACAGTCTGGCTACTGGGTCGGTTACCAGATCGGTCACGGCTCATTACCCCCTTCTCAAGCACCGCGCTCAGCAACTACAGCACAGCACTCATTGAGCCACCCCCCCTTGCTGGTTGAACTGCAACGCCGCCAACCGCGCATACAGCTCATTGCTGGCAACCAGCTCCTGATGCGTACCTACCGCCACCACCCTGCCCTGATCCATCACCGCGATCCGGTCGGCGTTTTTCACCGTGGCCAGGCGGTGGGCGATGACCAGGGTGGTGCGGTTTTTCATCAGATCGGGCAGGGCTTGCTGGATCAGGTGCTCGCTTTGCGCGTCGAGGGCGCTGGTGGCTTCGTCCAGCAACAGGATCGGCGCGTCCACCAACAGCGCCCGGGCGATGGCCAGGCGTTGGCGTTGGCCGCCGGATAACCCCAGGCCACCGTCGCCCAGGTGGGTCTGATAGCCCTCGGGCATCTTTTCGATGAAGTCGTGGGCATGGGCGATCCGGGCCGCTTCGCGCACTTGCTCGGCGGTCGCGTCAGGATTGCCGTAGCGGATATTTTCTTCCACGGTGCCGAAAAACAGCGCCGGGTTCTGTGAAACCAGGGCGAAATGACGGCGCAGGTCCAGGGGATCGAGTAGGCTCAACGGCACATCGTCTATGAGGATCCGGCCTTGGGCCGGGTCGTAGAAACGCAATAGCAAGTCATACACCGTCGACTTACCCGCACCGGACGGTCCGACCAGGGCGAGGGTTTCGCCGGCGTTGACCGTCAAGTCCAGGCCATCGAGCGCAAAGCTTTCCGGCCGGGACGGATAGGAGAACCGCACGCCTTCAAGACGCAGATCGCCCCGGACCCGCTCCGGCAACGTCACCAGGCCCGAGGTCGGTGGTTGGATGATGTTCTGCGAGCGCAACAGCTCGGCGATACGCTCGGCAGCGCCGGCGGCCCGCTGCAGTTCGCCGATCACCTCGCTCAGCGTACCGAAGGCGCTACCGACGATCAGACTGTAGAACACGAACGCCGCCAGCTCGCCGCCGGAGATCCGCCCGGCGATCACGTCCATGCCCCCGACCCAGAGCATCACGCCCACCGCTCCCAGCACCAGCATGATCACCAGGGTGATCAGCCAGGCGCGTTGGGCGATACGTTTGCGGGCGGTCTCGAACGCCCGCTCCACCGTGACGGCAAAGCGTTGTTCATCCTGGACCTGATGGTTGTAGGCCTGCACGGTCTTGATCTGGCCCAGGGTTTCGGAAACGTAGCTGCCGACATCGGCGATGCGGTCCTGGCTCTGACGGGACAGGCTGCGTACCCGACGCCCGAACACCAGGATCGGCGCCAACACCAGCGGCAGGGCAATCACCACGATGCTGGTGAGCTTGGGGTTGGTGACGAACAACAGCACGATGCCGCCGATCACCATCAGGGCGTTGCGCAGAAACAGCGACAAGGACGAACCGATCACCGATTGCAGCAACGTGGTGTCGGCGGTCAGGCGTGACTGGATCTCCGAGCTGCGGTTGTTCTCGTAGAACCCCGGGTGCAGATACACAAGATGGTTGAAAACCTGTCGCCGGATATCGGCCACCACGCGCTCGCCAATCCACGACACCAGGTAGAACCGGGAGAAGGTCCCGATCGCCAGGCCTATCACCAGCACCATGAACAAGCCGATGGACTGGTTCAACAACTGAGGAGAACGGGTCATGAACCCCTGGTCCACCAGCAGCCGGATGCCCTGGCCCATGGACAGGGTGATACCTGCCGTGACGATGAGCGCCAGCAATGCACCGGCGACCTGCTTGCGGTAAGGAGCGATAAAACCACTGGCCAGGCCAATGACGCGGCGATGTCGGGAAGAAAGCATCAGTAACATCCGATAGTGCAACAGGAAAAGGACGGGGCGACAGTACCGAAGCGCGGCGCAACCTCTTTGAATCAGAATGAGTCAGGTTAAATATGACCGCAACGACTACGGACTAGAGAGTATCGGTCTAAAGTCTGACTGGAAACGTACAAGTATTTCTGTTTGAGTAGAGCTGTCGTCATGACCGACAAGGAGTGTCATTTCTCAGTCACCTGACGACAGTACGGTAGACATTAAAACCTGATGAGGAGACAGGCCATGTCCTTGCAACACAGCAGCGACGACAAGATTCAAGTGATCCGCACGCAACCGGACCAGTCCCTGGGCTGCTCGTTCATCGACGCCCAAGGGCGCGAAGTACCGATCACCGAAGAGATGATCCAGAAAGCCTGCAGCGAACTGGAACAACGACTGGTCAAGCCTGCCGAACAAAAGTGATACAGCCCGTCTTCGATTGAACCCGACCTTGATGTCGGGTTTTTTGTGCCTGTCTGGATAGGCAACTTACCCGTCATCCCAGGCCCACCGCGCGCCCGTGGCGAGGGGATTTATCCCCGCTGGGCTGCATAGCAGCCCCTGCATGTAAAGTCTTCCACCGCCAGCGTCTGTTCAAAGGGCCGCTACGCGCCCCAGCGGGGATGAATCCCCTCGCCACAAAAAAACGGGCCTATACAACCTCTGCACCCAGCGCGGTCACGATCTGCTGCAACGCCGGTGACTGCCCTTCAATGCGCACCTTCAGGCTGTCGATCTCCCGGCGCGGCGGGTAATGTTTGCGCAGGGCATCGAAGGCACTGCGCTGCTCGCTGACCGTCCCCACCAGGCTACGGCGAAAGTCCGCATCGTCACGACGCGGGTCGTATACGCCACGGCACAGCGCGGCCAGCGCCCAGGCGGGATCGGTGGCAGCGTCCAGGGTGATGCCGCCCAACCAGGGACGAGGCAGCAGATCGCCGAGGCTGACTGCAACCGGTACCTGCAGGAACGCGCAAAAGGCTTCATAAATCTGCGCCGTGCCGCGTTGGCGACCATCGAGGCTGTAGCCGGCAATGTGCGGCGTGGCGATCACGCACAGGTCGGCCAGGTCCACGTCCACCGTAGGCTCCTGCTCCCAGACATCCAGCACCGCTTGCAGGTCTTCGCGCTCCAGCAACACATTGCGCAACGCGATGTTATCGACCACCGGTCCGCGGGCCGCATTGATCAGCCAGGTACCAGGCTTGAGACTGCTCAGACGCTGCTCGTCGAAGAGATGCCAGGTTGGATGCTCGCCGTCACGCGTCAGGGGGGTGTGCAGGCTGATCACGTCGCACTGCTCGATGATCTGTTCCAGGCTTACATAATCACCACCCTCGATCGCCCGACGGGGTGGATCGCAGACCTTCACGTCCCAGCCCAGGCCCTTGAACACTGCGATCAAACGCCCGCCCACCTGGCCCGCGCCGACCACGCCGAAGGTGCGTTGCGGCAGCTCCGCGCCCTCGATTTCAGCCAGGGCCATCAGGCTGCCCAGCACGTAATCCACCACGCCACGGGCATTGCAGCCCGGCGCACTGGCCCAGCGGATGCCGGCCTCGGCGAAGTAATCCAGGTCCAGGTGATCGGTGCCGATGGTGCAAGTGCCGACGAAACGCACGTTGCTGCCTTCCAGCAAGGCACGATTGACCCGGCTGACGGAGCGCACCAGCAACACATCGGCCTGCGCGACCATGTCCCGGTCGATGCCGCGCCCCGGTACCCGGCGGATCTCACCGAAGTCCTTGAAAAAGGCATCGAGCAGGGGAATGTTTTCGTCGGCGACGATCAGCATGGCAAAGCTCCTTTGGCGGGGTGGGCAGTGTAGGCGTTCCGGTGTGTCTGCGCATTAGTGGTGAAGCATGATGTTGTGGCGAGGGGGTTTACCCCCGCCGGGTGCGCAGCGCCCCCATGATTTTCGCGACTGCTACGCAGTCGAGCGGGGATAAATCCCCTCGCCACAACAACATTCACAAGTTGAGCACGCGTTTACAAATCCCCAACACAGCTTTTTTCCTGACCACTGCGTCAACGCGTAGAATCCGCCGCCTTGCGCTAATTTTTCGGACGCTTCGCCTGTGAATCCCGTAATCGACAACCCTGCCCTTCTCTCTCGCCCGGCCCGGGTACGCCTGGAGGTCAAGACGCTGCTGGCCCTGGCACTGCCGATCATGGTGGCGCAACTGGCGACCACCGCCATGGGCTTCGTCGATGCGGTGATGGCCGGTCGCGTCGGCCCCCGGGATCTGGCGGCGGTAGCGTTGGGCAACTCGATCTGGGTGCCGGTGTTTCTGTTGATGACTGGCACGCTGCTGGCGACTACGCCGAAAGTCGCCCAGCGCTTCGGCGCTGGAACCTTCGATGAGATCGGCCCGTTGGTGCGCCAGGCCCTATGGCTGGCGCTGGCGGTCGGGTTGATCGCGACACTGGCGCTGTTCAGTGCCGAGCCGATTCTGCACATCATGAAGGTGGACCCGGAGCTGATCGGCCCCTGCATGGAATACCTGCGAGGGATTGGCACCGGCCTGCCGGCCGTGGCGCTGTACCACGTACTGCGCTGCTTCAGCGACGGCCTGGGCCGTACGCGACCGGCCATGGTTCTGGGGTTGTGCGGGTTGGCGCTGAACGTTCCGCTCAATTACATCTTCATCTACGGGCACCTGGGCGTGCCGGCCATGGGCGGCGTCGGTTGTGGCTGGGCCACCGCTATCGTAATGTGGGTCATGGCCCTGGGCATGGCCGGCTGGACGCGCTGGGCGCCGGCCTATCGGTCGAGTCAATTGTTCAGCCGCTTCGATTGGCCGCAGTGGGCAGTCCTCCAACGCCTGCTGGGCATCGGCCTGCCGATAGGCATCGCGGTATTTGCCGAGTCGAGTATTTTTGCGGTGATTGCACTGCTGATCGGCAGCCTCGGCGCCACGGTCGTGGCCGGGCATCAGATCGCGCTGAACTTCAGTTCCCTGGTGTTCATGATTCCTTACTCCCTGGCCATGGCCGTAACGGTGCGGGTCGGCCAGACACTGGGACGTGGCCAGCCTCGCGAGGCGCGCTTCGCCGCTGGCGTGGGTATGGGCGCGGCCCTGGCATATGCCTGCCTGTCGGCGAGCCTGATGCTGGCGCTGCGCGGGCCCATCGCCGCGATCTACACCGCCGACCCGGTGGTGATCGACGTCGCCTCGATGTTGATCGTATACGCGGCACTGTTCCAGTTTTCCGATGCGATCCAGGTCACCGCGGCGGGCGCCTTGCGCGGCTACCAGGACACCCGGGTGACAATGATCCTGACCCTGTTCGCCTACTGGGGGATCGGTTTGCCGGTGGGTTACGCCTTGGGACTGACCGATTGGTTCGGCGCGGCCAACGGCCCGAGCGGACTGTGGCAGGGCCTGATCGTGGGCCTGAGCTGCGCGGCGCTGATGCTGTCGATCCGCCTGACCCGCAGCGCGCGCAAGCCGATCCGCATCAATCGCTCGAAGGGTTAAGCGAGCTTCTTGCGGATCCAGTAGCGGTACGTACCGTCCACCTCGTCCTGGGCCACCAGTTCGTGGTCGAGAAACACACAGAACTTGGGAATGTCGCGACGGGTCGAGGGGTCGGTGGCAATCACCTTCAACAGCCCGCCCGGTACCAGGTCGCGGATGTGCTGGTGCAGCATCATCACCGGCTCAGGGCAATTGAGGCCGGAGGCATCCAGCGTGCCGTCGACCGGCGTATCGTTCATTTCACTCATGTTCTACTCCTGAAACTGGCCGGCATTGTCGCGCAATGTCGCCGGGTGGTCACCCTCGACTTAACGCCACATTCCATGTGGGAGCGAGCCTGCTCGCGAAGGCGCAAGGCCCGTCAGCATTGATGTTGAATGACACATCGCTATCGCGAGCAGGCTCGCTCCCACAGGAACAATCAGCGGGATTTGGGCTTCTTACTGTCCAACCGCCGCAAATGGCACGTCACCTCTTCACGGTCGTGGTACAACTGCTTGCATCCGATCTCCACCTTGATCCCCCGGGCCTTGAAGCCATCGGCAATGCGTTCGAGCAAGCGCTTCACTTCGGCATAGCGCTGCTTCATCGGCAGTTTGAGGTTGACCACGGCCTCGCGACAATGGCCCTCGCCGATCCACTCTTCCAGCATCGCCGCATTGCGCGCCGGCTTCTCGACGATGTCGCAGACCATCCAGTCCACCGGCTGCCTGGGCTTGAAGGTAAAGCCATCCGCCATCAAGTGTTGCACCAGACCGGTTTCCATCAGGCTTTCGGCCATCGGGCCGTTGTCGATGGCGGTCACCAGCATGCCGCGATTAACCAGTTGCCAGGTCCAACCGCCGGGCGCGGCCCCCAGGTCGACGCCGGTCATGTCACTGTGCAAGCGCTCGTCCCACTCCTTCCGTGGAATGAAGTGGTGCCAGGCCTCTTCGAGCTTGAGGGTCGAGCGGCTCGGGGCCTCCCGAGGGAATTTCAGGCGGGGTATTCCCATTGGCCACATCGCCGAGTTGTTCGCCTCCGCCAGCCCCAGGAACACTTCGCGGCCACTTTTGAACGTCAGCAGCAGGCGCGGCTTGTGCGGATCGTCCACCAGCTTGCCGGCGCCAGTCAGCGCCTTGCGCAGCGGGCCTTCGAATTTCTTGCAGAAGTTCGACAATTCCTTGCCATCGTTGGTATCGACCACTTCCAGCCACAGGCTGCCGCAGAGCGGAAACTGTGCCATCTGGGACAGAATGACGCTGATACGGTCGCTTTCCGGCAAGTCAATGAAAGTGCCGCGGGCCCATTGGCGCGGAAAAATCAGCCCGGCGAAACGCTGGCCGCGCATCAGCCGCTCGGCGCCGTCCGCTTCGGTGCAGACGAACTCGGCGCAGGCGCTGGCCGGTTTGGCCTTGGCATAGCCGGCCACGTTGAGCCGGGCCGCATGTTCGGCAATCTCGGAACAGACCTCGCCCTCGAAGCCGGGCCGGCAGTGCATGAAAAGCGTGTTCATTGAAACTCCGTAGCAAAGCCTGTCACGAAAACCGGCGCATGATAGCGGACTTCGGAACCCCGAACCTGCCCATAGAGTCCAGTGATTAGTCATCCGCGCAAAACAGGGCTAGGTTAAAGGCTCTGTCCGTCCCGTCAGTCCGTAGCCGTGCGGACTCAAAGGAGTGATTTCAATGCCATCCCTCGATAGCCTGAAAACCCTTAAAACGCTGCAGGTCGACGCCAAGGCCTACCACTATTTCAGCCTGCCGGAGGCTGCTCGCAGCCTCGGCGACGTGGACAAGCTGCCCATGTCGTTGAAAGTGCTGCTGGAAAACCTGCTGCGCTGGGAAGATGAAAAAACCGTCACCGGTGCCGACCTCAAAGCGCTGGCCGGGTGGTTGAAAGAACGTCGTTCCGACCGCGAGATTCAATACCGACCGGCACGGGTATTGATGCAGGACTTCACCGGCGTCCCGGCCGTGGTCGACCTGGCCGCCATGCGCGCCGCCGTGGAAAAGGCCGGCGGCGATCCTCAGCGGATCAACCCGCTGTCGCCAGTGGACCTGGTGATCGACCACTCGGTGATGGTGGACCGGTTCGCCAGTCGCCAGGCGTTCGCGCAAAACGTCGACATCGAGATGCAGCGCAACGGCGAACGCTACGCCTTCCTGCGCTGGGGCCAGAGTGCCTTCGCCAACTTCAGCGTGGTACCGCCGGGTACCGGGATCTGCCACCAGGTCAACCTCGAATACCTGGGCCGCACCGTCTGGACCAAGGAAGAAGACGGCCGCACCTATGCCTTCCCGGATACGCTGGTGGGCACCGACTCCCACACCACCATGATCAACGGCCTCGGTGTGCTGGGCTGGGGCGTCGGTGGGATCGAGGCCGAAGCCGCCATGCTCGGCCAGCCGGTGTCGATGCTGATTCCCGAGGTCATCGGTTTCAAACTCACCGGCAAGCTGCGCGAAGGCATCACCGCCACCGACCTGGTCCTCACCGTCACACAGATGCTGCGCAAGAAAGGCGTGGTGGGCAAGTTCGTCGAGTTCTATGGCGATGGCCTCGCCGACCTGCCCCTGGCCGACCGCGCCACCATCGCCAACATGGCCCCGGAGTACGGCGCCACGTGCGGCTTCTTCCCGGTGGACGAGGTCACCCTGGATTACCTGCGCCTGTCCGGGCGCCCGGCGGAAACGGTGAAACTGGTAGAGGCATATTGCAAGGCACAGGGCTTGTGGCGCTTGCCTGGCAAGGAACCGGTGTTCACCGACACCCTGGAACTGGACATGGGCAGCGTCGAAGCCAGCCTGGCCGGGCCGAAACGCCCCCAGGACCGGGTTTCGCTGCCCAACGTCGGCCAGGCATTCAGCGATTTCCTGGGGCTGCAGGTCAAACCCACCAGCAAGGAAGAAGGTCGCCTGGAAAGCGAAGGCGGCGGTGGCGTGGCGGTGGGCAATGCCGATCAGGTAGGCGAGGCCGAGTACGAGTTCGAAGGCCATACGCATCGCCTGAAAAACGGTGCGGTGGTGATCGCAGCCATTACCTCCTGCACCAACACCTCCAACCCCAGTGTGATGATGGCCGCCGGGCTGCTGGCGAAAAAAGCCGTGGAAAAAGGTTTGACCCGCAAACCCTGGGTCAAGAGTTCCCTGGCACCGGGCTCCAAGGTGGTCACCGATTACTACCAGGCCGCCGGCCTGACCGAATACCTGGATCAACTGGGCTTTGCCCTGGTGGGCTACGGCTGCACCACCTGCATCGGCAACTCCGGCCCCTTGCCGGACCCGATCGAAAAAGCCATCCAGAAAGCCGACCTGACCGTGGCCTCGGTGCTGTCGGGCAACCGCAACTTCGAGGGCCGCGTGCATCCGCTGGTCAAGACCAACTGGCTGGCCTCACCGCCCCTGGTGGTGGCCTACGCCCTGGCCGGCACGGTGCGTATCGATATCAGCAGCGAACCGTTGGGCAATGACCGCGACGGCAATCCGGTGTATCTGCGGGACATCTGGCCCAGCAGCAAGGAAGTCGCCGACGCCGTGGCCCAGGTGGACACCGGGATGTTCCACAAGGAGTATGCCGCTGTGTTTGCCGGTGACGAGCAATGGCAGGCCATCGAGGTGCCGCAAGCAGCGACGTACGTCTGGCAGTCGGACTCGACCTACATCCAGCATCCGCCCTTCTTCGACGGCATCGACGGGCCGCCACCGGCCATCCGCAACATCGAAGGCGCCCGGGTACTGGCCCTGCTCGGCGATTCGGTCACCACCGACCACATCTCCCCGGCCGGCAATATCAAGGCCGACAGCCCGGCGGGGCGGTACCTGCGCGAACAGGGCGTGGAGCCCCGGGATTTCAACTCCTATGGCTCGAGACGCGGTAATCATCAAGTGATGATGCGTGGCACGTTCGCCAATATCCGGATCCGCAACGAGATGCTCGGCGGCGAGGAAGGCGGCAACACGATCTATATTCCCAGCGGCGAAAGAATGCCGATCTACGACGCCGCCATGTTGTACCAGGCCAAGGGCACGCCGCTGGTGGTGATCGCGGGGCAGGAATACGGCACCGGCTCCAGTCGGGACTGGGCGGCCAAGGGTACGAACCTGCTGGGGGTCAAGGCGGTGATCGCCGAAAGCTTCGAGCGCATCCATCGTTCCAACCTGGTGGGCATGGGCGTGCTGCCGTTGCAGTTCAAGCTCGATCAGAACCGCAAGAGCCTGAACCTGACCGGCAAGGAGACCCTGGACATTCTCGGCCTGGACGACGTCGAACTGACGCCACGGATGAATCTGCCACTGGTGATCACCCGCGAGGACGGCAGCCAGGAGCGGATCGAGGTGTTGTGTCGGATCGATACCCTGAATGAAGTGGAATACTTCAAGGCAGGCGGGATCCTGCACTATGTCCTGCGGCAATTGATTGCCAGTTAAAGCTCAATCCCTTGTGGGAGCGGGCTTGCTCACGAAGACGGTCGGTCTGTTATTGAAATATTGACTGACACACCGCTTTCGCGAGCAAGCCCGCTCCCACAGGTCCGCTTCCTGGCTGAACGGTATCAATCGCTTGATCAGTCGCCGTTTTCATATCGTGCCCCTATAATCCCTCCCCCCTGGCGCTCACGGAACAGAGTCAGCCAATCGTTCTTCACCTCCTACGCATGAATCTGCATGGATACAAATTGTGCTCTTTGCGCGACATCGCATCGTCGTAGACGCGGCGGCCACTTTCGCCCGAAGCTCCACAGCCTAAAAGGATGTTATATGCCTGCTTTACCCTGGCCCTACCTGGCCTTCCTGTCTGTTGGCTATTGCCTGGCCCTGGCCAACGGAAAGCTGGCCTGGACCGCCGCCATCTCAATCGCACTGTTGCTACTGGCCGGCTATGCAGTCCGCCAGCGGCAGATACCGGTCGGCCGCTTTCTCGGTCACGCCCTTTTCCTCGTCCTGGCCCTGGCGCTGGCGCTGCACTGGATGCCGGGCTTTTTCAACGGGCGGGCAATCCCGGCTCATCGCCTGACCGATGACGCCGTACCGTTTGCCATGTACCTCAACCAGGATAAGCCGCTGATCGGTTTCTGGTTGCTGTTGGCGTGTCCATGGATCGTCGGCCGGCGCACGCTTGGCCTGTCGTTCCTGGCCACGGCCCTGGGCCTGGTGCTGAGCGCGATATTGGCCTTGGGCGGAGCGATCGTGCTGGGCATGATCCACTGGGCACCGAAGTGGCCGGACCTGGCCTGGATCTGGGTCGCCAACAATCTTCTACTGGTGACGGTGGTGGAGGAAGCACTCTTTCGTGGCTACATTCAAGGCAGCTTGAGTCGGCGCTTCAGCCATCTGGCCCACGGCGACAACCTGGCGCTGCTCCTGGCCTCGCTGCTGTTCGGCCTGGTACACGCCGGCGCCGGTTGGCAATGGGTGCTGCTGTCGGGCCTGGCGGGAATCGGCTACGGACTTGCCTATCGCTTTGGCGGCCTCGGCGCGGCAATTGCCACCCACTTCGGCCTTAATCTGCTTCATTTCGCCCTATTTACCTACCCGATGCTGGCGTGATACCGACGGGGAAAATAACTTCAATAAAAGCCTGACGTTGCCGACAACCTTTCAAAGCCTTGCGGATTATTCACACCATGCGTAACAACCAACCCGTCACACAACGCGAAAGGACCTTTGCGGCCCAGCAACGATTGATCTCCACCACCAATGCCAAGGGCGTGATCACCTACTGCAATGATGCATTCGTTGAAATCAGCGGGTTTTCCAAGGAAGAACTGATTGGTTCGCCCCACAACCTGGTGCGCCACCCCGACGTCCCGTCGGCCGTGTTCGCCCATATGTGGAACATCCTGAAACAAGGCTTGCCATGGATGGGCATCGTCAAGAATCGCTGCAAGAGCGGCGATCACTACTGGGTCAACGCCTACGTCACCCCTGTGTTCGAAGGTAACCAGGTGGTCGGCTACGAATCGGTCCGGGTCAAGCCCAGCGCCGAACAGATCGCCCGGGCCGAAGCCCTCTACCAACGCATCAACCAGGGCAAGTCGGCGATCCCGCACAGCGACAAGTGGGTGCCTGTGCTTCAGGACTGGCTGCCCTTCATCCTGGTCAGCCAGTTGAGCTTCGTCGTCGGGACCTTCCTCAATTCTTCCTGGGGGTTTGCCCTCGCCGCTCTGCTGTCGGTGCCCCTGGGGCTGATGGGCCTGCAATGGCAGCAACGCGGGATCAAGCGCCTGCTGCGCCTGGCCGAGCAGACCACGTCCGACCCACTGATCGCCCGGATGTACACCGACAGCCGTGGCGTCCAGGCGCGCCTGGAGATGTCGATCCTCAGCCAGGAGGCTCGCCTGAAAACCTGCCTGACCCGTCTGCAGGACACCGCCGAGCATCTCAACGATCAGGCGCAGCAGTCCAACACCCTGGCCCACAACAGCTCCAGCGGCCTGGAACGCCAGCGCGTGGAAACCGAACAGGTGGCCACGGCGGTCAACCAGATGGCCGCCACCACCCAGGAAGTTGCCAGCCACGTGCAACGCACCGCCGACGCCACCCAGGAAGCCAACCGCCTGACCGGTCGCGGACGCGACATCGCCGGGGAAACCCGCGAGGCCATCGAACGCTTGTCCGTGGTGGTCGGTGAAACCGGCCAGACCGTGACCCAACTGGCCAAGGACAGCGACGAGATCGGCGGTGTGGTGGATGTAATCAAAGGCATCGCCGACCAGACCAACCTGCTGGCCCTCAACGCCGCCATCGAAGCGGCCCGTGCCGGCGAGATGGGTCGCGGCTTTGCCGTGGTGGCCGATGAAGTCCGGCAACTGGCGCAACGCACCAGCGAATCCACCGGGCAGATCCACGCCCTGATCGCCAAGCTCCAGCAAACCGCCACCAATGCCGTGCAGACCATGGACGCCGGCCACCGCCAGGCCGAAGAAGGCGTGGCGCGGGTGATGGAAGCGGACGAAGCGCTGGTGGGCATCAGCGAAGCGGTGGCCAACATCACCGACATGACCACCCAGATCGCTGCCGCCACAGAGGAACAAAGCTCGGTGGCCGAGGAAATCAGCCGCAGCATCAGCAACATCTCGGAACTGGCCGATCAGACCTCGGGGCAGGCCCACAGCTCGGCGCTATTGAGCGAAGAACTGACCCGCACGGCCAATACCCAGTACTCGTTGGTGGAGCGGTTCAACCGCTGACAGGGGTTCACTGAATAAAAGGCCGGGAAGACAGTGCTTCCCGGTTTTTTTTGCCCATTCAAAAATGGCGTTGCGTTATAAACCGCCTTCGCGAGCAAGCCCGCTCCCACATTTGGAACGCATTCCCTGTGGGAGCGGGCTTGCTCGCGAAGAGGCCCGGCCAGACACTATCAATTACGAAGAAGAAACCCAGCCACTGCCCGCGCCGCAGCCTCCAAATGCTGCTCATGACTGAACCCCGAGGCCTTCAACGGTTTCAGATCATGATCCCCCGCCACCAACCACAGCACCTCAATGCTCGGTGATAAGGTGTAGCCCTGCACCGCCTCACGATTGCCCAACGCATCCCGCTCGCCCTGGACGATCAACGTCCGGGTCTTCAACCCGGCCAAATGTTCGACCCGCGGCTTTTCCGGCTTGCCTACCGCATAAAACGGATACCCCAGACACACCAAAGCGTCACATCCCAGCTCATCGGCCAGCAGGCTCGCCATCCGCCCGCCCATGGACTTGCCACCGATGGCCAGACGCCCAGCGACATAAGGCCGCACCAACGCGTACACCTCTCGCCAGCATTCCAGCAACCTGGGGGCGGGATTGGGTGGGCGTTTGCCACCGTCCAGGCGCCGTTGGGCCATGTAGGGAAACTCGAAGCGCAGCACGTTGACCCCATGAACAGCAAGGCGCGCAACCATTTCGTTCATGAAACCGCTGTCCATCGGCGCACCGGCACCGTGGGCAAGAATCAGAGTGGGCGCCCCGCCGCCCGCGCTCGATTGCGCGGCCGTCCACAGCCAGCCGTGTTGTGCCACGCACCGCGCCCATTGATCCCCGTCAATACTGGCCTTGTGCTGTTTGTCCATGCTTGCCTCGCTTTCAGTCTGCCTATAACTCCAGGCGAAGATGCCGCGCTGCCTTGCGCAGGCACGTTCTTCGGCTGAACCGTGGATGGGGAACCATGAACACTTCTATCAGTACCGCCTACAACTACAAGGTGGTCCGCCAATTCGCCATTATGACGGTGGTGTGGGGCATCGTCGGCATGGGGCTCGGGGTTTTTCTCGCCGCCCAATTGGTCTGGCCGCAGCTCAACTTCGATTTGCCCTGGACCAGCTTCGGTCGCCTGCGCCCGCTGCACACCAACGCGGTGATTTTCGCCTTCGGTGGCTGCGCCCTGTTCGCCAGTTCGTTCTACTCGGTACAGCGCACCTGCCAGACGCAGTTGTTTGCACCGAAAATCGCTGCGTTCTGCTTCTGGGGCTGGCAACTGGTGATTCTGCTGGCGGCCATCAGCCTGCCGCTGGGCTACACCAGCTCCAAGGAATACGCCGAGCTGGAATGGCCGATCGACATTTTGATCACCATCGTCTGGGTCGCCTACGCCATCGTGTTCTTCGGCACCGTGGCCAAGCGCAACACCAAGCACATCTACGTGGGTAACTGGTTCTTCGGCGGGTTCATCCTGACCGTGGCGATCCTGCACATCGTCAACAACCTGGAACTGCCGGTGAGCTTCACCAAGTCCTACTCGGTGTATGCCGGGGCCACGGACGCGATGGTGCAATGGTGGTACGGGCACAACGCCGTGGGCTTTTTCCTCACCGCGGGCTTTTTGGGGATGATGTACTACTTCGTGCCCAAACAAGCCGAGCGTCCGGTGTATTCCTATCGCTTGTCCATCGTGCATTTCTGGGCACTGATCACCCTGTACATCTGGGCCGGCCCTCACCACCTGCACTACACCGCATTGCCGGATTGGGCGCAGTCCCTGGGCATGGTGATGTCGCTGATCCTGCTGGCTCCCAGCTGGGGCGGCATGATCAACGGCATGATGACGCTCTCGGGCGCCTGGCACAAATTGCGCAGCGATCCGATCCTGCGGTTCCTGGTGGTGTCCCTGGCGTTCTACGGCATGTCAACCTTCGAAGGTCCGATGATGGCCATCAAGACTGTCAACGCCCTCTCCCACTACACCGACTGGACCATCGGCCACGTCCACGCCGGCGCGCTCGGCTGGGTGGCGATGATTTCCATCGGCGCGCTGTATCACATGATCCCGAAAGTCTTCGGCCGGCCGCAGATGCACAGCATCGGTTTGATCAACGCGCACTTCTGGCTCGCGACCATCGGTACCGTGCTCTACATCGCCTCGATGTGGGTCAACGGCATCGCCCAGGGCCTGATGTGGCGCGCGGTGAACGAGGACGGCACGCTCACCTACTCCTTCGTCGAAACCCTGGTGGCCAGCCACCCCGGCTTCATCGTGCGGCTGGTGGGCGGGGCGGTCTTCCTCAGCGGCATGCTGCTGATGGCCTACAACACCTGGCGCACCGTGCGGGCCTATCAGCCTGCCGAAGCCGCCGCTGCCGCGCAGATGGCTTGAGGAGTCCGCCATGAAACACGAAACAATCGAAAAAAACGTCGGTCTGCTGATGCTGCTGATGGTCCTCGCCGTGAGCATCGGCGGCCTGACCCAGATCGTACCGTTGTTCTTCCAGGACGTGACCAACAAACCGGTGGACGGCATGAAGCCCTACACCGCCCTGCAGCTGGAAGGCCGGGACATCTACATCCGCGAAGGTTGCGTCGGCTGCCATTCACAGATGATCCGCCCCTTCCGCGCCGAGACCGAGCGCTACGGCCACTACTCGGTGGCGGGCGAAAGCGTCTGGGACCACCCGTTCCTGTGGGGTTCCAAGCGCACCGGGCCGGACCTGGCCCGGGTCGGCGCGCGCTACTCCGACGACTGGCACCGCGCGCACTTGTACAACCCGCGCAACGTCGTGCCCGAGTCGAAGATGCCGGCCTACCCGTGGCTGGTGACCCAGGCGGTGGACAGCAGCCACACCGAAACCAAGCTGCGCGCCATGCGCACCCTCGGCGTGCCTTACACCGATGACGACATCGCCGGCAGCGTGGCCTCGCTCAAGGGCAAGACCGAAATGGACGCACTGGTGGCCTACCTGCAAGTGCTCGGCACTGCCATCAAGAGCAAGAGGTGAGTCCCATGTTTCTTGAAATGAGCACTGGAATGATCCGCGGCCTGGGCACGGTCGTGGTGTTCGTAGCCTTCATCGGCCTGCTCCTGTGGGCGTTCAACAGCAAGCGCGGTCCGGAATTCGCCGAGGCGCGCCTGCTGCCGTTCGCCGACGAACCACCCGCCGACATCGCCCATCCCCAAGACCCTGCAACAAGGAGTACCCGGCCATGACCACCTTCTGGAGTACGTGGATCTGCGTACTGACCCTCGGCAGCCTGATCGGCCTGACCTGGCTGTTGATCGGTACTCGCAAAGGCGAGACCAAGGGCAGCGTCGACCAGACCATGGGCCACAGCTTCGACGGCATCGAGGAGTACGACAACCCGCTGCCGCAGTGGTGGTTCCTGTTGTTCGCCGGCACCCTGGTGTTTTCCGTCGGTTACCTGGTCCTGTACCCGGGCCTGGGCAACTGGAAAGGCATCCTGCCTGGCTATGAAAACGGCTGGACCGGCGCCCATGAATGGGAAAAGGAGATGGCCAGGGCCGACGCCCGGTTCGGACCGATCTTCGCCAAATTCGCGGCGATGCCCGTGGAGGAAGTCGCCAAAGACCCACAAGCCCTGAAAATGGGCGGTCGCCTGTTCGCCTCCAACTGCTCGGTCTGCCACGGCTCGGATGCCAAGGGTGCCTTCGGCTTTCCGAACCTGACCGACAATAATTGGCGCTGGGGCGGCGCGGCCGACACCATCAAGACCACCATTATGGGGGGGCGCATGGCGGCGATGCCGGCCTGGGGTGAAATGCTGGGGGATGCCGGGGTCAAGAATGTAGCAGCGTATGTACGGCATGACTTGGCCGGCCTGCCGCTGCCAGCGGATAGCGGCGCCGACCTGGAAGCCGGCAAACAGGCATTCAGCACCACCTGCGTCGCTTGCCACGGCACCAACGGCCAAGGCACCGAAGCCATGGGCGCGCCGAACCTGACACAACCGGCGGGCTTCATCTACGGCACCAGCCTGGCCCAACTGCAACAGACCATCCGCCACGGCCGCCAAGGTCATATGCCGGCGCAGAACGAAATGCTCGGCAATGACAAGGTGCAACTGCTCGCTGCTTACGTCTATAGCCTCTCGAAAGGGAATGAGCAGTTGAGCGGCGAGCCGCAAGCTTCAAGCGTCAAGTAAAGGCAAAAGCAAGAGCTGCGAGCGACGAACACTCGCTTGCAGCTTGCAGCTCGAAACTCATAGCTGCTTCTATTTGTCGCACCCTCCCAAGGTCTTCCTTTCGGATCCCCGGAATCGGGTCTAAGCTTGCCTCTGCGTGTACTGGCGACTGCCGGTTTCAGGTCGACCCGACCCGATGTGTTCGACAAAAACGCCGTAAAGACAGGCAGATACCGGCTGTGACGACAATGGCCCGGTGTCACCCGAACGCCGTGTTTGAACACACCCCGTTACAACCGATCTGACCCCCTCGCCTCTTTCCTTCGGTGCGACACTTTGCCGAGGGCCCATTTTTGTCCCTACGCGGCGCATGGAAAGGCCGCAGAATCAGCTTTTGAAAGCATTGACCCAGGTCATGGCGCGTTGCAATGACCCCCCGCTTTCTCCATACTTGCGGCCGATTTTTATCCTAATAAAACACCCAAACCGTGGAACCTTAGAATGAGCACAGCAATCAGTCCGACTGCTTATAACTATAAGGTAGTCCGCCAGTTCGCCATCATGACGGTGGTCTGGGGGATCCTTGGCATGGGGCTCGGTGTCTTCATCGCCTCGCAACTGGTCTGGCCGGAGTTGAACTTCGATCTGCCATGGACGACGTTTGGACGCCTGCGCCCGCTGCACACCAACCTGGTGATCTTCGCCTTTGGTGGTTGTGCATTGTTTGCCACTTCCTACTACGTCGTGCAGCGAACCTGCCAGACGCGACTGATCTCCGACAGTCTCGCGGCCTTCACCTTCTGGGGTTGGCAAGCGGTCATCGTCGGCGCGATCGTGACCTTGCCAATGGGTTTGACCACCACCAAGGAATACGCGGAACTGGAGTGGCCCCTGGCTATTCTGCTGGCCATCGTCTGGGTGACCTACGGTCTGGTGTTCTTCGGCACCATCGTCAAGCGCAAGACCAAGCACATCTACGTCGGCAACTGGTTCTACGGTGCCTTCATCGTCGTGACGGCGATGCTGCACATCGTCAACCACATGTCGCTGCCGGTCAGCCTGTTCAAGTCGTACTCTGCCTATTCGGGCGCGACCGACGCGATGATCCAGTGGTGGTACGGCCACAACGCCGTGGGTTTCTTCCTGACCACCGGCTTCCTGGGCATGATGTACTACTTCGTGCCGAAACAGGCCGAGCGTCCGATCTACTCCTATCGCCTGTCCATCGTCCACTTCTGGGCGCTGATCACCCTGTACATCTGGGCCGGTCCGCACCACCTGCATTACACCGCGCTGCCGGATTGGGCGCAGTCCCTGGGCATGGCGATGTCGATCATCCTGCTGGCGCCGAGCTGGGGCGGCATGATCAACGGCATGATGACCCTGTCGGGCGCCTGGCATAAGCTGCGCACCGACCCGATCCTGCGCTTTTTAGTGGTGTCCCTGGCGTTCTACGGCATGTCGACCTTCGAAGGTCCGATGATGGCCATCAAGACCGTCAACTCCCTGAGCCACTACACAGACTGGACCATCGGTCACGTCCACGCCGGCGCGCTCGGCTGGGTGGCGATGATTTCCATCGGCGCCATCTACCACATGATCCCGAAACTGTTCGGTCGTGCGCAGATGCACAGCACCCCGCTGATCAACGCGCACTTCTGGCTCGCGACCATCGGCACCGTGCTCTACATCGCCTCGATGTGGGTCAACGGCATTACCCAGGGCCTGATGTGGCGCGCAATCAACGACGACGGCACCCTGACCTACTCGTTCGTCGAAGCGCTGCAAGCCAGCCACCCTGGCTACATCGTCCGTGCCCTGGGCGGCGCGTTCTTCGCCAGCGGCATGCTGTTCATGGCCTACAACGTGTACCGCACCGTTCGTGCTTCTGACCCGGCTGAAGCTGAAGCCGCCGCCAAGATCGCCGTAGTTGGAGCTCACTGATGAAGCACGAAGCAGTAGAGAAGAATATCGGCCTGCTGGCCTTCTTCATGGTCATCGCCGTGAGCATCGGCGGCCTGACCCAGATCGTTCCGCTGTTTTTCCAGGACGTGACCAACAAGCCGGTCGAAGGCATGAAGCCGCGTACCGCCCTTGAACTGGAAGGCCGCGACATCTACATCGCCAACGGCTGTGTCGGCTGCCACTCGCAGATGATCCGTCCGTTCCGCGCCGAGACTGAACGCTACGGCCACTACTCGGTCGCCGGCGAAAGCGTCTGGGACCACCCGTTCCTGTGGGGCTCCAAGCGTACCGGTCCGGACCTGGCCCGCGTTGGCGGTCGTTACTCCGATGACTGGCACCGTGCGCACCTGTACAACCCGCGCAACGTGGTGCCCGAGTCGAAAATGCCGGCCTACCCGTTCCTCGTGGAAAACAAGCTCGACGGCAAAGACACCGCGAAAAAAATGGAAGTCCTGCGCACCCTGGGCGTGCCTTACACCGATGAAGACATCGCCGGTGCCAAGGATGCCGTGAAGGGCAAGACCGAAATGGACGCGCTGGTGGCCTATCTGCAAGGCCTGGGCACCATCATCAAAAGCAAACGGTGATTCTTAATGGATATCGGGATGATTCGCGGCCTGGGCACCGTCGTCGTGATGGTGGCTTTTATCGGTCTGGCCCTGTGGGTGTTCAGCCCCAAGCGCAAGTCGGAGTTTGACGACGCGACCTTGCTGCCGTTCGCGGATGATCCCGAAGCCATCAAGCACGTCGAGCAAGCTTCTAGGAGTAACAAAGAATGACAACGTTCTGGAGTCTGTACGTCACAGTCCTCAGCCTGGGAACGATCTTCTCCCTGACCTGGCTGCTGCTGTCGACCCGCAAGGGCCAGCGCAGCGAGGCCACCGAAGAGACGGTTGGCCATTCCTTCGACGGTATCGAGGAATACGACAACCCGCTGCCGAAATGGTGGTTCATGCTGTTCGTGGGCACCATCGTGTTCGCCCTCGGCTACCTGGCGCTCTACCCGGGCCTGGGCAACTGGAAAGGCCTGCTGCCAGGCTATAACTACCTGGACACCGAAAAGCAGACCGCTTTCGCCAACGGCCAGACCGGCTGGACCGGCGTGCATGAGTGGGAAAAGGAAATGGCGCGCTCGGATGCCAAGTTCGGTCCGATCTTCGCCAAGTTCGCTTCCATGCCGATCGAAGAAGTGGCGAAGGATCCGCAAGCCCTGAAGATGGGCGGCCGCCTGTTCGCCTCCAACTGCTCGGTCTGCCACGGTTCCGACGCCAAGGGTGCCTACGGTTTCCCTAACCTGACCGACGCCGACTGGCGCTGGGGCGGTGAGCCGGAAACCATCAAGACCACCATCATGGGCGGTCGTCATGCCGTGATGCCGGGTTGGGCTGCCGTGGTCGGTGAGCAAGGCGTCGCCGACGTGGCGTCTTACCTGGTGACCAGTCTGCATGGTCGCAAACTGCCGGAAGGCGCCAAGGCCGATCCGGCCAATGGCCAGAAAATCTTCGCTGCCAACTGCGTGGCCTGCCACGGTCCGACAGGCCAGGGTACTCCAGCCATGGGCGCACCTAACCTGACGCACCCGGCCGCGTTCATCTACGGTTCGAGCTTCGCTCAACTGCAGCAGACCATCCGTTACGGTCGCCAGGGCCAGATGCCTGCCCAGGCCGACCTGCAAGGCAACGACAAGGTCCACCTGCTGGCCGCCTATGTCTACAGCCTGTCCCACGGCGAAAAGGCTCCGGCCGCTGACGCCCAGTAAGACAAGCGCCTGATACACCGAAGGCCCCGCCGATGATATTGGTGGGGCCTTTTTGTTTGGCCCGAAGGCTGGCCCACCTGTTGCCCTTGCATGCCCTCCATAAGGTAGTAACGTGCCTACATTCGAATTCAGCGAGGGCACTGACATGTGGCGTAGCGCTGCTCAACCCGTGGTCAAGCTGAAATAACGTTACAACGGACTCTCAATTCATCGCCAAGGAGACAGGCGCAGTGGTAGGTATCGACCCCTTCAAGCAGATGGCCGTCAAACGTCCGGGTATCCGACATGTCTGACGCGCTCTGGGCTGCCCGCCTGGGCGACGCGCTGGATCACACCTCGATGATGGCCGACATTCTCGGCGGTGTGTTGGAGGTGGCAGCCAACATCGCGATCACCGCCGTCGCCACCGCTGCCGTGGTGGCGGCCACCGGTATCACGGTCGCCACCGGCGGCCTGGGTTGCTTCCTGCTCGGCGCCGTGGTCGGCGCGGTCGTCGGCATCGCCATGAGCAAGACCGGCGCCGACAAGGGTCTGAGCAATATCTGCGAGGGCATCGGCAACGCCCTCTTTCCGCCCACGGTGCAGGCCAACATCCTCACCGGTTCCACCGACACCCTGAC
Organism: Pseudomonas sp. SJZ078; assembly: GCF_007828255.1. Taxonomy (NCBI): domain Bacteria; kingdom Pseudomonadati; phylum Pseudomonadota; class Gammaproteobacteria; order Pseudomonadales; family Pseudomonadaceae; genus Pseudomonas; species Pseudomonas sp. SJZ078. Next base: position 298,606 of record NZ_VIUG01000003.1, read on the forward strand.
CAACAACATTCCCGCCGCTCGCGCCGCCGGGGCCATCGAGTCCCATGTCGCGCCGGCCGGCACCGAGCTGGAAGCGCCCGAACCCAGCTACCTGGACATGGCCGAGAGCTTCTTCTCGCAGATGTGGCGCCCCACCGTCGCCACGCCCGCCCCCGGCGCCGTGCCCAAGCCGCTGGACATGATCACCTGTATGAAGCACCCGCCGATGCCGCCGCAGTTCCTGGCCGAAGGCTCGGACAAGGTCACCATCAACGGCCAGCCCGCCGTGCGCAGCGGCGACCGCAGCACCTGCGATGGCAAGGTAGTCTCGTCCGGGCTGATTTCCCCCGACGTGACCATCGGCGGCGGCACCGTGGTGGTACGGGAGATTCGCAGCGGCAAGACGCCGGGGGTGGGGCTGGCGGTGACCGCGCTGCTGATGCTCAAGGGTGGCAAGGGCAAGTTCTTCAGCAAGCTGCCGTGCATGCTGGCCGGCGCGGCGGCATCGATGGCCGTCAGCAGCGCCATGAGTGCGGCGGCCAATGCGGCCATGGGCTCGTCGAACCCGGTGCATGCGGCCACCGGCGCTAAAGTGCTGGGCGATGTCGAGGAGATGGACTTCGTCCTGCCCGGCATCCTGCCGATCGATTGGCAACGCTTCTACAACAGCCGCGACGAGCGCCGGGACGGCCTGTTCGGCGTCGGTTGGAGCGTGCCCTACGAGGTGTGCGTCGAGATCCGGCCTCATCCCGAGGGCGGCGAGACCCTGGTCTACACCGACGAACAGGGCCGGCCCATCGACATGGGCTCGATTCCCCTGGGTGGCGCGGTGTTCAGCGCCGGCGAAGGCCTCGCCGTGCGCCGACACGTCAACGGCCAGTTACTGATCGAAAGCGACGACGGCCTGTATCGTCTGTTCGAACCAGCACCGGGGAACGCGGCTTTGCTGCGCCTGGAACAGCTCGGCGACCGCAACGACAACCGCATTCACCTCGACTACGACGAGGCCGGGCGTCTGGTACGCCTGCGCGATACCTTCGATCAGGTGCAAGTGGAGCTGACTCACGAGCGCGAGCGCGTCACCCGGATCGAACGCCTCTACCCCGATCAACAGCGCGAAGTGCTGGTCAGCTACGCCTACGACGTCGCCAACAACCTCGCCGAAGTGCGCGACGCCACCGGCCAGGTGCAACGGCGCTTCAGCTACGACGCCGGCCGGCGCATGGTGGAACATCAGTTACCCACCGGACTGCGCTGCTTCTATGACTGGGCCTTGGTCGAAAATCAGGAATGGCGCGTGGTCCGTCACTGGACCGACGAGGGCGACGCCTACCAGTTCGACTACGACCTGGCGGCCGGGACGACGCGCATCACCGACAGTTTGAATCGCACCAGCACCCGGCACTGGAACGCCCAGTATCAGATCACCCGCGCCAGCGACAACCTCGGCCAGACCTGGCTGTTCGAGTGGAACGACGAACGCCAGCTACTCGGCGCCACCGACCCGCAAGGCGGCAGCTATGCCTTCAGCTACGACGAAGCCGGCAACCTGATCAGCGAAACCGATCCATTGGGCCGCAGCAACTTCACCCTGTGGCTTGAACACTGGGCCCTGCCGCTGGTGAACACCGACGCAGCCGGCAATAGCTGGCAGTATCGCTACGACCCACGGGGCAATTGCATCGCCGAAACCGATCCGCTAGGCCACATTACCCGCTACCGCTACGACGTCCACGGCCAAGTCGTCGAGATCATCGACGCCACCGGCAAGAGCAGGAAGCTGCGCTGGAACCCGTTCGGGCAGCTCGCTGAGCACATTGACTGCTCGGGTTACCCCACCCGCTTCAGCTATGACTCGCGCGGCTATTTGCAGACCATCACCGATGCCCTCGGCGAGCGTACCCAGTTCAGCTATGACGCCCAAGGCCGGCTGCTCAGCAGCCAACTGCCGGATGGCCGTACCGAGCATTACCAGCGCGACGCCGCCGGCCAGTTGACCGGCTATACGGATCCGGCCGGACACGTCACCCTCTACCAGCACAACCGCCGCGGCCAGGTCCGCCAACGCACCGACGCCCTGGGCCGGCAGGTGCAGTTTGCGTATGACAGCTATGGACGGCTGCAGGCACTGGTCAATGAGAATGGCGAGAGCTATCGGTTTGCCTGGGATGCCGGGGATCGGTTGGTTGAACAGCGCAATCTCGACGGCAGCGTCAAGCGTTACACCTACGACGCTCTCGACCACGTAACAAGAGTCGAAACCGTCGCAGCGCTGCGAAATGATCATCAGCCCCTCGAAAAACCCATCGTCCAGCATTTGGAACGCGATGCGGTAGGTCGACTGATCACCCGATTCACACCTGACGGACAGTCGCGGTACAGCTACAGCCCGCTGAACCAATTGATCGAAGCCGTCACTGCCAATAATGATGGCGATGAACAGCGATTGGGCTTCGCTTATGACGCGTTGGGATATTTGATTGAAGAACAGAGTTCGACAGGGCTTGTGCAGCACCATTACGACGAACTCGGCAATCTCACCCAGACCCTCCTCCCTGACGGTCGCTGGATCAACCGCCTTTACTACGGCAGTGGCCACCTGCATCAGATCAATCTTGACGGCCAGGTCATCAGTGATTTCGAACGTGACCGGCTGCATCGTGAGGTGATGCGCACGCAAGGCCAAATCCACACGCATAGCGACTACGACCGTAGTGGGCGCCTACGCAGTCGCCAACGCCGCCTCGGCAGCCCTCCTTCGCCGATGGCAGCTGCCGAACAGATGCATTTTGACTTCGACCCCAGCGATCATCTTGTAGGCCGCCTCGAACGACTGCCACAAGGTCAGCAACGTCAACTGCTGCACTACGACGTGACGGGGCGAATCATTTCGAGCCAGGGAAGTCGCCAAGGACAGAATGAAACATTCTCCTTCGATGCCGCTGCCAATCTCCTCGACAGCCCCTCTGGCGCAATCGGACGGGTTGTGCACAACCAATTGCTAACTTATCAGGATAAGCGTTATCGATACGACGGCTTCGGACGAATGATAGAGAAACGCAGCCGACGGCACGGGTTGCAGCGATTCAGCTATGACTCGGATCATCGTCTGATTGAAGTTCGAACACAGAAAATCGAGGGAGAAAGCGTCGTCAGGATGCGCTATGACCCCTTAGGCCGAAGGATTGAGAAAACTGAACATGACAGCAAAGGTCAACTCATCGCTTCCACGCGCTTCGACTGGGATGGCCTGCAGTTACTAAAGGAGCAAAAAAATGGCCTGACCAGCCTGTACCTCTACGCTGATAACGGTCATGAGCCCTTGGCCAGGGTCGACGGCATCGAAGAGAGCCAACGCATTCGCCATTATCACAACGATCCCAATGGCCTGCCACACGCCTTGACGGAAAGTGACGGCCACCCGCTGTGGCATGCCCGCTATCAAGTATGGGGCAACGCTTTTGAGGAAGTGCGTGAACCGTATTACGTCGAAGAACAGAACCTTCGATTCCAGGGGCAATATCTGGATCGGGAAACTGGCCTGCACTACAACACCTTTCGCTTTTACGACCCAGACATCGGACGCTTTACCACGCCCGACCCTCTAGGGCTGACCGGCAGCCTTAATCTCTATCGCTACTCACCGAATCCATTCACCTGGATCGACCCATTGGGGTTGAAAGAAAACGAGATTATTCGCTACATGGGCGAAAGCGAAACGGTTTCCTCGAAGGCCGCCAATGGCGGTAAAGGGGGCTTGGTACCGAATATCAGGGGAGAGAAGGCGGTTTGGGTCAACCAGGACAGCAATCCAGGATTCAACCCAGGCAATGAAAAGTATCGAGTCGTCGCTACCGTCAACAATGAAGGGGTCAGCATGCTCAATAACCACAAAGACATCTCTACTGTTGACTATAAGGAGACGGGTCTGAAAGATGGCGTGCTTTCCAAAACGAATGAACCCAAAGCCAGAGGAATCGGTTTCCGGCTGTTGGACAAATTCAATAAAACCATCACGTCATTTCGTGTCGAGAAAAAAGGCCCGAATGGAAAGTGGAAGACATGCGGGTAAGGCTAAATGGACATATTCAACCTCCTCTCCTATAAGCTTGAAAACTTCCTGAACGCCCGCCCCTACCCGAAGGCGCTGGGCACCATTTTCCATGAAGAAGACGAGCCTTCACTGCTCCGGGTCATGGCCAGGAAAAGCAACGGCTCATCCTTCAGCGTGAGCCGCTGGCACGATTTGTTTTCCATAGCTGCCTTCGAAAAAGCCATGGCGAAAATCGGCTTCACTGAACCGGACTGCCATGCCCTGCTCCTGGTCCTGTCGCGCCTTGGTTATCTGCTCGAGATCGACAACCGCCAACGAACCAACAAAGACTATTTTATTTTCTTCTACTTGATCCAGTTGATCCGCTTGAAGAACAGCCCAATCGATTCCAATACGCAACTCAGAAACCACATGCTCAGGTTCCTGCTCTTCGAGTTGAGTATCGACGACGAGGTGTATCGTCGGTTCAGCATCGAGGGTCATCAATTGATGATGGGGACCGATACCTCGGGACCTGTGCCTTTTCTGGAGATCATCGACCTGGTTTACAGGACCATCAACGCGGATGCCAGGAAAGAGCATGAGCTGCTGAGTCATTTGAAAAGCTATCAGATAGCCGTTATCCGATTACTGACCGAACCTGATGCAGACGCTTGCCGCTTCAATCTCAATGATCGCCACAGCGAGCTCATGTATCCCGACCTTTTCCTGAACACCTATGCCCAGGACAGGCAGTGGATATTCAACGCTCTCATCGATACGCTCAATCCGCTCCAATCAACGGAAAACCTGTTCGTCTCGAACATGATTCTGATGAACTACTCCTTCCACATCCTGAAAAACCGGCCCCGTGAACTCCTGAAATTGAAGAAATACATCAATGATGAGGTGCTATTCGGTAAATTGCTGGAGGCCATCATCCTGCGTCGCATGAGTGTCACCAAAGCGCTGTTCGAAAAAATCCCCACGGGCCATGACCTGTCCTTGATAAATGACGGCCCAACTTCGTTCTACAACATCCTATACAGGCAGTAAAATTGCGGCGAATTTCCACTACGCCAGAATCCGCCCGCTTGTGCGCCTTAGTCATGCCGCCTATCGTAATCCCGTCCCTTCGGGGAACTGTTTCGTACACAGCCTAATAATCAATACTACAAATCGTCCGCTACGGCTGGAGGACTATACTCAACAAGTCAATTGATCTAAGTCATGACTTGTTACATCCGCTACACCATTCGCCCCTTTCGCCCAACGCGACCAAAGGTCGCACCCGTGAGCTAGAGCGACAGGCGTATCATTGCGCCATTGCAGCACCCTTTCTGACCGTGGTCGGCACGCACTGGCCCCGGCACTTTTCCACTGCCGTGGGATGCATTTGATGAGCAATCAGATTCCGGTACATGACGTCACCCCGCCTGCCAAGGACGCCAACAAGAGCGTCGACCTGTATGCCTCTCGGGAAAAAATCTACACCCGCGCCTTCACCGGTCTGTTCCGTAATCTGCGGATGGTGGGCGGAGCCTTTTTGTTCCTGCTGTACTTCGGTACCGTCTGGTTGAACTGGGGCGGTCACCAGGCCGTCTGGTGGAACCTGCCGGAACGCAAATTCTTTATTTTCGGTGCGACCTTCTGGCCCCAGGATTTCATCCTGTTGTCCGGGCTGCTGATAATTGCCGCCTTCGGCCTGTTTTTCATTACGGTCTACGCCGGACGGGTATGGTGTGGTTACACCTGCCCACAGAGCGTGTGGACCTGGATCTTCATGTGGTGCGAAAAAATCACCGAAGGCGACCGCAACCAGCGCATCAAGCTGGACAAGGCGCCCATGGGGGCGAACAAGTTCCTGCGCAAATTCGCCAAGCACAGCCTCTGGCTGCTGATCGGCTTTGTCACCGGCATGACCTTCGTCGGCTACTTCACACCAATCCGCGAACTGGTGTTCGAGTTCTTTACCGGCGAGGCCGATGGCTGGTCGTATTTCTGGGTCGGTTTCTTCACCCTCGCCACCTATGGCAACGCCGGCTGGCTGCGTGAGCAAGTGTGTATCTACATGTGCCCTTATGCCCGCTTCCAGAGCGTGATGTTCGACAAGGACACGCTGATCGTGTCCTATGACCCACGTCGTGGCGAAGGCCGTGGCCCGCGCAAGAAAGGCATCGACTACAAGGCCTTGGGCCTGGGGGATTGCATCGATTGCACCATGTGCGTCCAGGTCTGCCCCACCGGCATCGACATCCGCGACGGCCTGCAGATCGAGTGCATCGGTTGCGCCGCCTGCATCGATGCCTGCGACAACATCATGGACAAGATGGATTATCCGCGCGGCCTGATCAGCTACACCACCGAACACAACCTGTCGGGGCAGAAAACCCATAAACTGCGCCCGCGCCTGATCGGCTATGCCCTGGTGCTGCTGGCAATGATCAGCCTGCTGGTGACGGCGTTCCTCATGCGTTCGCTGGTGGGCTTCGACGTCAGCAAGGACCGCGTGCTGTTCCGCGAAAACGCCGAAGGCCGGATCGAGAACGTCTACAGCCTGAAGATCATGAACAAGGACCAGCGCGATCACACCTATGTGCTGGAGGCCACTGGCCTGCCGGACTTGAAGCTGCAAGGCCGACGGGAGATCAAGGTCGCGGCCGGCGATATCTTCAGCCAGCCGGTGGAGTTGTCCAGTGCGCCGGACCAACTGCCGTCGAGCACCAACGAGGTGACCTTCATCCTCAAGGATGCCGATGACGACAGCGTTCATGTCGAAGCCAAGAGCCGGTTCATCGGCCCACAAATTCGTTGAGAGAACTGAACATGCCTGCAGCAACCGCCACCAGCCCCTGGTACAAACACCTCTGGCCGTGGATCATTATCGGGATCCTGGCCTGTTCGGTGACCTTGAGCCTGACGATGGTGACCATTGCGGTGAAGAACCCGGACAACCTGGTCAACGACAACTACTACGAAGCCGGCAAGGGCATCAACCGCTCGCTGGAGCGCGAACTGCTGGCCCAGACCCTGCAGTTGCATGCCAACGTGCAGATGGATGATGTCACTGGCGAGGTGAACCTGCGCCTGAGCGGCAAGAGCCGGCCCCAGACCCTGGAGCTGAGTCTGATTTCGCCGACCCAGCCAGAGAAGGACCGCAAGATCGTCCTGACCCGCAACGACAGCGAGCCGGGGCGGTACATCGGCCAGTTGACGGACAAGATCGAAGGCCGGCGCTTTGTCGAATTGCTGGGCGTGGAAAACGACAAGATATGGCGTCTGTTCGAGGAAGAGCAGATAAACCATGACCAAGCCATCTTGCTCGGCGATGAGCCGCTGCAAGGTGCCGAAGACCTGAAAAAGTAAAAAGTCGCGCTTCGCGCAATCGCGAGCAAGCTCGCGATGAGGCCCTCCCTGACAATACGGATTCAGCGGTACCAGTGAATACCTGATGAACACTCCCCAGCCCTGCTACCACTGCGCCCTGCCCGTCCCTCCCGGCAGCCGCTTCACCGCCGTTGTCCTGGGTGAAACCCGCGAACTGTGCTGCCCGGGTTGCCAGGCGGTGGCCGAAGCGATTGTCGCCGGCGGCCTGGAGAGTTATTACCAGCATCGCAGCGAAGCATCGGCCAACCCCGAGACCCTGCCCGTCCAACTGACCGATGAGCTGGCGTTGTACGACCGCCCCGACGTGCAGCAGTCGTTCGTGCGTCACGAAGGCGAGTTGGCCGAGACCACCCTGTTGATGGAAGGCATCAGTTGCGCCGCCTGTGGCTGGTTGATCGAAAAACAATTGCGCAACCTGCCTGCCGTGGCCGAAGCGCGGTTGAACCTGTCCAACCATCGCCTGCAAGTGCGCTGGGCCGACGCTGAACTGCCACTGAGCACCCTGCTCGCCGAATTGCGCCAGATCGGCTACGTCGCCCACCCGTACCAGGCCGACCAGGCCAGCGAGCAACTGGCGGCGCAAAACCGCCTGGCTCTGCGCCAACTGGGCGTGGCCGGGCTGCTGTGGTTCCAGGCAATGATGGCGACCATGGCGACGTGGCCGGAATTCAATATCGACCTGAGCCCGGAGATGCACACCATCCTGCGCTGGGTTGCGCTGTTTCTCACCACCCCCATCGTCTTCTACAGCTGCGCACCCTTCTTCAAAGGCGCGATGCGCGACCTGCGCACCCACCACCTGACTATGGACGTTTCCGTGTCCCTGGCGATCGGCAGCGCCTATATCGCCGGGATCTGGACCTCTGTCACCGGCGTGGGCGAGCTGTATTTCGATGCCGTGGGCATGTTCGCGCTGTTCCTGCTGGCCGGCCGCTATCTGGAGCGACGTGCCAGGGAGCGCACCGCTGCGGCCACGGCGCAACTGGTCAATCTGTTGCCGGCCTCGTGCCTGCGCCTGGCAAGCGACGGCCAGAGCGAACGTATCCTGCTCAGCGAATTGCGGACCGGCGACCGGGTCCTGGTGCATCCGGGGTCGGTGCTGCCGGCCGACGGCAGGATCCTCGACGGCCAGTCCAGCATCGACGAATCCCTGTTGACCGGTGAATACCTGCCGCAACCCCGCCAGGCGGGCGATGCGGTTACCGCGGGCACATTGAACGTCGAAGGTGCCTTGACCGTCGAAGTGCAGGCGTTGGGCCAGGACACCCGATTGTCCGCCATCGTGCGATTGCTGGAGAGGGCCCAGGCCGAAAAGCCGCGACTGGCGGAAGTCGCCGACCGGGCAGCCCAATGGTTCCTGTTGTTTTCCCTGGTCGCCGTTGCTGCCATCGGCCTGTTGTGGTGGCAGCTGGATGCGTCCCGCGCCTTCTGGATTGTCCTGTCGATGCTGGTCGCCACCTGTCCTTGCGCGTTGTCCCTCGCCACGCCGACCGCGCTCACTGCCGCCACTGGCACCCTGCACAAGCTCGGTCTGCTGCTGACTCGGGGTCACGTGCTCGAAGGCCTGAACCAGATCGATACGGTGATTTTCGACAAGACCGGCACCCTCACCGAAGGTCGCCTGGCCTTGCGCGCCATTCGTCCCCTGGCAGGCCTCGACAGCGATCGGTGCCTGGCGCTGGCCGCGGCTTTGGAAAACCGCTCCGAACACCCCATCGCGCGGGCCTTTGGCCGCGCACCGCTGGCCGCTGAACAGGTACAGAGCACACCCGGACTGGGGCTGGAAGGCCAGGTGGGCGAACAGCGCCTGCGCATCGGCCAACCCGGTTTCGTCTGTGAGTTGAGCCGTGCGGCCACACCGCCAATGCCGGACGAGCCCGGCCAATGGCTGCTGCTGGGCGATACCCGCGGGCCCTTGGCCTGGTTCGTCCTCGACGACCGCCTGCGCGCCGACGCCCCGGCCTTGCTGGCGGCCTGCAAGGCGCGCGGCTGGCGAACAGTCCTGCTGTCAGGCGACAGTTCGCCAATGGTTGCCAGCGTCGCCGCCGAACTGGGCATCGACGAGGCCCGGGGCGGTCTGCGCCCGGATGACAAACTGGCGGTGCTGCAGCAGTTGCATCAGCAAGGCCGCAAGGTGCTGATGCTCGGCGACGGGGTCAACGATGTGCCGGTGCTGGCAGCAGCGGACATCAGCGTTGCCATGGGCTCGGCCACCGACCTGGCCAAAACCAGCGCCGACGCAGTATTGCTGTCCAACCGCCTCGATGCCTTGATCCATGCTTTTGACCTGGCCCGGCGCACCCGTCGGGTGATCATCGAGAACCTGGTGTGGGCGGCGCTGTACAATGGCCTCATGTTGCCGTTCGCCGCCCTCGGCTGGATTACCCCGGTGTGGGCCGCGGTCGGCATGTCCATCAGTTCGTTGACCGTGGTGTTGAATGCGCTGAGGCTGACTCGCCAGCCCAAGCTGCAGGTTTTCGACGCCACGCCCGATATCCGCCCGCTGCCGGCCTGAGCCGCGCGGGCCTGGAGTTTCGAAAATGCCAGCTCTCTACGTGATGATCCCGGCCGCGCTGCTGATCGTGGCCATCGCCGTGTACATTTTCTTCTGGGCCGTGGACAGCGGCCAGTACGATGACCTCGACGGCCCGGCCCACAGCATCCTGTTCGACGATCAGGACCCCAATCACAAGGCCGCCGTGGACGAAGCCGACGGCCAACCCCAGCGACCGGACGACAAGGCCCCGCCCCATGCTTGAACTCGCGCCATTACTGGTTTCGGCGGTGATCCTTGGTCTGTTGGGCGGCGGCCATTGCCTGGGCATGTGCGGCGGCCTGATAGGCGCCCTCACCCTGGCGATCCCCAAGGAACAACGCAGCCGGCGCTTGCGACTGTTGCTGGCGTACAACCTGGGGCGAATCCTGAGCTATGCCACCGCCGGGCTGTTGATCGGTCTGGCTGGCTGGGCGGTCGCCAACAGCCCGGCGGCGATGATCGTGCGGGTACTGGCCGGGTTGCTGCTGATCGCCATGGGTCTCTACCTGGCAGGATGGTGGAGCGGCCTGACCCGCATTGAAGGCGTCGGCCGGGGCTTGTGGCGACATATCCAACCGGTCGCCAACCGTTTGCTGCCCGTGTCAAGCCTGCCCCGGGCCTTGCTGCTTGGCGCACTGTGGGGCTGGTTGCCCTGCGGCCTGGTCTACAGCACCCTGCTGTGGTCCGCCAGCCAGGGCAACGCACTGGACAGCGCGTTGCTGATGTTGGCGTTCGGCCTCGGCACCTGGCCGGTGCTGCTTGCCACCGGCCTGGCGGCCGAACGCGTCACCGCTCTGCTGCGCAAGCGCAGCGTGCGCATGGCCGGCGGCCTGCTGGTGATTGTTTTCGGCATCTGGACCCTGCCGGGGCCGCATCAACATTGGCTCATGGGGCATTGACCATCTCCTTCTGTGGGCATACCCCTTTTGTGGGAGCGGGCTTGCTCGCGAAGGCGGCGGTACATCCAACATCATCGACACAGGCAGACCGCTTTCGCGAGCAAGCCCGCTCCCACAAAGACTGCCTGTTCTTTGCCCCGTTGATGCAAATCAACACGCCCTAGCGTCCCCCCCCCTAAACTCACGCTCATGCCAGCCTTTTCGGGGAACGCCCGCATGCTCGACGCCATTCGTTGGAACTCTGACCTGATCCGCCGCTACGACATAGCGGGACCTCGCTACACCTCGTACCCGACTGCGGCGCAGTTTGCCAGCCAAGTCGGCACTTTCGACCTGCTCCACGCCCTGCGTGACAGCCGCAAGGCCATGCGACCGCTGTCGCTGTATGTGCACGTGCCGTTCTGCGCGAACATCTGCTACTACTGCGCCTGCAACAAGGTCATCACCAAGGACCGTGGTCGCGCCCACGCCTACCTGCAACGCCTGGAGCAGGAAATCCAGCTGATCGGCTGCCACCTGGACCCGACCCAGCGCGTGGAACAGTTGCACCTGGGGGGCGGCACCCCGACCTTCCTCAGCCATGACGAGTTGCGCCAGTTGATGGCCAAGCTGCGCAAGCATTTCAACCTGCTGGATGACGACTCCGCTGACTACAGCATCGAAATCGATCCCCGGGAAGCCGACTGGTCGACCATGGGTCTGCTGCGGGAACTGGGCTTCAACCGGGTCAGCATCGGCGTGCAAGACCTCGATCCAGCCGTGCAGCGCGCCGTCAACCGCCTGCAAAGCCTGGACGAAACCCGTGCAGTGATCGAAGCCGCCCGGACCCTGCAGTTCCGTTCGATCAACATCGACCTGATCTACGGCCTGTCCAAGCAGACTCCGGACAACTTCGCCCGCACCGTCGAAGAGGTCATCGACCTGCAGCCAGACCGCCTGTCGGTGTTCAACTACGCCCACCTGCCGGAGCGTTTCATGGCTCAGCGGCGCATCAACAGCCAGGACCTGCCGAATCCGGAGCAAAAACTGGCGATGCTGCAAGGCACCATCGAACAACTGACCGCCGCCGGTTATCGCTACATCGGCATGGATCACTTCGCCCTGCCCGATGACGACCTGGCCATCGCCCAGGAAGAGGCCACCCTGCAACGCAACTTCCAAGGCTATACCACCCATGGGCATTGCGATCTGATCGGCCTTGGCGTGTCGGCCATCAGCCAGGTCGGCGACCTGTACTGCCAGAACAGCAGCGATCTGAACCAGTACCAGAACATCCTTGCCGACGGGCAACTGGCGATCAGTCGCGGACTGCTGTGCAACGCCGACGACCGACTCCGGCGGGCGGTGATCCAGCAATTGATCTGCCATTTCAACCTGGCCTTCGCCGAGATCGAGCAGGCCTTCAATATCAATTTCCAGGGTTATTTCGCGGCGTTGTGGCCCCAATTGCAGGCCATGGCCGAGGACGGACTGATCGAGCTGGTGAATACCCATATAAAAGTATTGCCTGCCGGGCGCCTGCTGGTGCGTTCGGTATGCATGGTGTTCGATGCCTATCTGGAGCAGCAAAACCGGCAACGCTTCTCCCGCGTCATCTGAGCGCGACAATTTGACGACGAGCGCGCACTGGCCGGGGCTCCGGAGCTAGGTTACCCTTACGTCTTATGTGTGTTTTCCCACAAGGATTAAAGAAATGTCCGAGCCAGTCAAACTGCGCGCCCACAGCCAGGCCCATTGCAAGGATTGCAGCCTGGCCCCTCTCTGCCTGCCATTGTCACTGAACCTGGAGGACATGGATGCGCTGGATGAAATCGTCAAACGGGGCCGTCCGTTGAAAAAAGGCGAATTCCTGTTTCGCCAGGGCGACACCTTCGATTCCGTTTATGCGGTGCGCTCGGGCGCGTTGAAAACCTTCAACCTGAGCGACAGTGGCGAGGAACAACTCACCGGTTTCCACCTGCCCAGCGAGCTGGTGGGACTGTCCGGCATGGACACCGAGAGTCATCCGGTCTCGGCCCAGGCACTGGAGACCACGTCGGTGTGCGAGATTCCCTTCGACCGTCTCGATGAGCTCGCGCTGCAACTCCCGCAGTTGCGCCGCCAACTGATGCGAGTGATGAGCCGGGAGATCCGTGACGATCAGCAGATGATGCTGCTGCTCTCGAAAAAAACCGCCGACGAACGCATCGCGACCTTTCTGGTCAACCTCTCCGCCCGCTTCCGTGCCCGTGGATTCTCGGCCAACCAGTTCCGCCTGAGCATGTCACGCAATGAAATCGGCAACTACCTGGGCCTGGCCGTGGAGACCGTATCCCGGGTGTTCACCCGTTTCCAGCAAAATGAGTTGATCGCCGCCGAAGGCAAGGAGATCCACATCCTCGACCCGATCCAGCTCTGCGCCCTGGCCGGCGGCTCGATCGAAGGCTGATGAACGCGCGCGGCTGAGGGATTCTCCTGGCCGCGCTATACTGCCGCGTTTGCAGCCCTGCCAGGACACTTCGACGATGGTCTTCGACTCCTTCGACATCAAATCCCTGATCCGCCCCGTAATCGACTTCCCCAAACCCGGCGTGATCTTCCGCGACATTACGCCGCTGTTCCAATCTCCTACGGCCCTGCGGTTGGTGATGGACAGCTTTGCCCACCGCTATGTCGAGGCCGAGTTCACCCACATCGGCGCGATGGACGCCCGGGGTTTCCTGATCGGCTCGATTCTCGCTTACCAGCTGAACAAGCCACTGGTGTTGTTCCGCAAACAAGGCAAGCTGCCGGCCGATGTATTGGCCGAGGGTTACCAGACCGAATACGGCGAAGCCTTCCTGGAAGTGCATGCCGACAGCCTGTGCGAGGGAGATTCGGTGGTGATGTTCGATGACCTGATCGCCACCGGCGGCACGCTGATCGCCGCCGCCAACCTGATCCACCGCATGGGCGCCAAGGTCCACGAAGCCGCGGCGATCATCGACTTGCCGGAATTGCTGGGCTCCCAGCGATTGGAGGACATGGGGATTCCAACGTTCTGCCTGACACAGTTTTCCCTGAGCGAACGATAACGCCCCAGTGGCAGCGGGCTTGCTCCGGGCGGCGATCCGACGAAAGCGGCGTATCAGTCACATTATCGCTGACTGACTTACCGCCATCGCGAGCAGGCTCGCTCCCACATAGGTCGGCGGTGGCTTTAGTATTCTGCGGCTGAACACAAACCCTGTGGGAGCGAGCCTGCTCGCGATAGCGGAGTGTCAGTCACATGATTAATGGCCGATATGCCGCCATCGCGAGCAAGCCCGCTCCCACAGGGCTTCTCGGCGATTGTTACAGCGCGATCGGCTTACGCCCGGCAAACGAATGCGCCAGCGTGCCGCCGTCCACCAACTCCAGCTCGCCACCCAACGGCACGCCGTGGGCGATGCGGGAGGCCACCAGGCCTTTGTTGTTCAGCAACTGGGCGATGTAGTGGGCGGTGGCTTCGCCCTCTACCGTCGGGTTGGTGGCGAGGATGACTTCGGTGAACGTCCCCGCCTCTTCGATCCGCGCCATCAGCTCGGGAATGCCGATGGCCTCCGGCCCCAGGCCGTCGAGGGGCGAGAGATGTCCCTTGAGCACGAAATACCGCCCACGGAAACCGGTCTGTTCCACCGCATACACGTCCATCGGCCCTTCCACGACGCACAGCAGCGTGTCGTCCCGACGCGAATCGGCACATTGCGGGCACAGGTCGTCTTCGGTCAGGGTCCGGCATAAACGGCAATGCCCCACCCCTTCCATGGCCTGGCTCAGGGCCTGGGCCAGGCGCGAACCGCCGCTGCGATCACGCTCGAGCAATTGCAACGCCATGCGCTGGGCAGTTTTCTGACCCACACCCGGCAAGGTTCGCAGGGCATCGATCAGTTGGCGAATCAAAGGGCTGAAGCTCATCGAGGAAATGTCCGACATGACAACGAGACGCGGTTTATACCCGCGCCTCTGACCAGCGTCAAATACTCAATCCTGCGCCACCCGCACCACCAGCTTGCCGAAGTTGCGTCCTTCCAGCAGCCCGATAAATGCCTGCGGCGCATTCTCCAGGCCATCGACCAGGTCTTCGCGGAACTTGACCCGACCATCACGCACCCACGGCGCCATCGCGCTGATGAATTCCGGCTGACGGTCACCGTAATCGTCAAACACGATAAACCCCTGCATGCGCACCCGCTTGGTCAATAGAGTGCGCTGCAATAGCGGCAAGCGATCCGGCCCGCTCGGGGCGTGTTGATCGTTGTAGGACGCGATCAGGCCACAGAGCGGGACACGGGCCTTGGCGTTGAGCAGCGGCACCACGGCGTCGAAGACTTTGCCGCCGACATTTTCGTAATAGATGTCGATGCCTTTGTCGCACGCCCGGGCCAGCTCTTCGGCAAAGTGCTCGCTCTTGTGGTCGATGCAGGCGTCGAATCCCAACTCATCGACCACGTATTGGCATTTCTCGCGGCCGCCAGCCACCCCGACGACCCGCAGGCCCTTGATCTTCGCCACCTGGCCGACCACGGACCCCACGGCGCCCGAGGCGGCGGCCACCACCAGGGTTTCCCCGGCCTTGGGTTGGCCAATGTCCATCAGGCCCATGTAGGCGGTCATGCCCGGCATGCCCAGCACCCCCAAGGCCATCGACGGGCTGGGCAAACCGGATGGGATGGGGGTGACGTTGCGGCCATCGCTGATGCTGTGACTCTGCCAGCCTGTGATCCCGACGACCAGATCACCCTCGTGGAATTTCGGGTGCTTCGAACGCACCACGCGGCTGACAGCTCCGCCGGTCATTACTTCATCGATTTCCACCGGCGCAGCGTAGGAAGGTGCGTCGCTCATGCGTCCGCGCATGTAGGGATCCAGGGACAGGAACAATGTCTTGAGCAGGATCTGTCCGTCCGTCAGCTCAGGCAGGGTCACCTGCTCAACGCGGAAATTCTCCGCGGTGGGAGCGCCCTTGGGACGGGAAGCGAGGACGATGCGCTGGTTGGAGGTCGATGCTTGTGACATGAGGGCGTTCTCCTTGATCGTTGAATGGGGCTATAGGGAGCAGACCTTCTTGAGGGGGTAGCGTTCGATGTTTGTCCACTGAGGGAGCAGCTGTGGGAGCAAGGCTTGCCCGCGATGAAGTTAATGCGCTCGTTCAGAAATCGCGGCGCCTGTATCGCGAGCAAGCTTTGCGCCCACAGTGGGTTGTGCCACCACAGCCAAGGCGCAGAAACAAAAATGCCAGGCGCGATGCCTGGCATTGGGTGTAGCCCATCCCGACCGGGATGGCGAATCAGAATGGCAGCTTCATGCCCGGCGGCAGTTGCATGCCGGCGGTCATGCCGGACATTTTGTCCTGGCTGTTGGCTTCGATCTTGCGC
This sequence comes from Pseudomonas sp. SJZ078, assembly GCF_007828255.1. Classification (NCBI taxonomy): domain Bacteria; kingdom Pseudomonadati; phylum Pseudomonadota; class Gammaproteobacteria; order Pseudomonadales; family Pseudomonadaceae; genus Pseudomonas; species Pseudomonas sp. SJZ078. The sequence goes on from NZ_VIUG01000003.1 coordinate 314,815, forward strand.
ACCGCGTCATTGACGGCAGCGGCGAACAGGGCTTCGAGCATTTCCTTGTCGTCTTCGCTCAGGCCTTCGACCACGCTCGGGTCGATGCTGACGCGCTTGATGTCGTGGCGACCGGTCATGACCACGGTCACCATGTCGCCGCCGGATTTGCCGGTGACTTCGGCGTTGGCCAGTTCTTCCTGCATCTTGGCCATTTTTTCCTGCATTTGCTGCGCCTGCTTCATCAGGCCGGCCATGCCACCTTTCATCATGGGAATCACCTCGAAAGTACTTGGATAAACACCGCGCCCGACCCTTTCGGCCCGGCGCCTTCAATTATGAGCCCTGGGTGACCGGGGCCTCGACAGGTTCGATAGTATCGTGACGGACCACCGCGCCGAACTGTTGCATCATCTGCTGGATGAACGGATCGCTGTGGATCGATTCCTCGGCCTCGCGCTGACGGTCGGCACGGCGCCGGGACGCGGCCTGGGCCGGGGTTTCCTGCTCAGGCTTGATCAGTTCGATGCTCAGCGTCAGGGTGCGCTGATGATACTGGTTCAGCGCATCGTTGAGGCGCCGCTGCTGGGTCGCGTTGAACAGGGCGCTATGGGCCGGATCCAGGTGCAACAGCCAGTGGTCGCCTTCCACCGCGATCAGCGTGCAGTTGGCGGCGATGCTACCGGTCATGCCGGTGATCGGCAGTTTCGGGAACAGTTCCAGCCATTGCAGGGCCAGCCCGGTGGCCGGCATCGCCGCGGGCTCCGGCTCAGGCTCAGGTGCCGGCTCGGCGGCGTGCTCGCTCGCCAGATCGTCCAGGTAGCTGTAGGCCGAATCCATGTCCGGCTCGATGTAATCCTCATCCAGCGGAGGCTCGTCGTCCAGGTCCATGCCCGGCGTGGCCACATCGACGTCGGCGGCTGTCGGCTCGGGCATCGGAGCAGCGACCCACTCGGGCGCCTCAGGTACCACGCTGTCGGGCGTCGGCAGGGGCATCGGTGGCAGCTCGGGCTGCTCGGCAACGGTTTCCAGCACAGGCTCAACGACAGGCTGCTGGACGATCTCGGGCTCGACCGGATCGTCCCAGGGCAGATCGATGATAACTTCGGCAACTGGCTCAGGCAGCGGCTCGGGCTCAGGCTCGGCGACAGGTGCCGGAGCCGGCTCCATGACGGGCGCCACCGCAGCCGGAGCGGGAGCCGCTGCCGGCGCAACAGCAGGCGCGGCAGCCACTGGCTTGGCGGAATCAGCTGTGGCCTGGCTGATCCCCACTGGCTTTAGCACCTGCCTCGGCGCGTCCGCCGTGTCGGCAGGACGGAATGCCAGCATTCGCAGCAGCACCATTTCGAAGCCACCGCGCGGATCCGGGGCCAGGGGCAGGTCGCGACGACCGATCAGGCCCATCTGGTAATAGAACTGCACGTCTTCGGCGGGCAAGGCCTGGGCCAGGGCCAGCACGCGGTCACGGTCGCCATGGCCATTGTCGACGCCGTCAGGCAAGGCCTGGGCGATGGCGACGCGGTGCAATACATTGAGGATTTCCGACAGCACGCCGTTCCAGTCCGGCCCCTGTTCGGCCAGGTGGCGCACCGCTTCGAGCAACGCCCTCGCGTCACCATCGATCAGGGCATGCAACACGTCATAGACCTGGCCATGATCGAGCGTACCGAGCATGGCCCGCACATCGGCAGCCATGACCTTGCCTTCACCGAAGGCGATGGCCTGGTCGGTCAGGCTCATGGCGTCACGCATCGAACCGTCGGCGGCGCGGCCCAACAGCCACAGCGCATCGTCTTCGAACGGCACATTCTCGACACCCAGCACGTGGCTCAGGTGCTCGACGACCCGTTCCGGCGTCATGTTCTTCAGGGAGAACTGCAGACAGCGGGACAAAATAGTTGCAGGAAGCTTCTGCGGATCGGTGGTCGCCAGGATGAACTTGACGTAAGGCGGCGGCTCTTCGAGCGTCTTTAGCAGCGCATTGAAGGAATGGCTGGAGAGCATGTGCACTTCGTCGATCAGATAGACCTTGAAGCGGCCACGGCTCGGGGCGTACTGCACATTGTCGAGCAGCTCGCGGGTGTCCTCTACCTTGGTGCGGCTGGCGGCGTCGATCTCGATCAGGTCGACGAAACGACCTTCGTCGATTTCCTGGCAGACCGAACACTCGCCGCAGGGTGTCGACGTGATACCGGTTTCACAATTCAGACACTTGGCGATGATCCGCGCGATGGTAGTCTTGCCCACGCCACGAGTCCCGGTGAACAGGTAGGCGTGGTGCAGCCGCTGGCTGTCCAAGGCGTTGATCAGAGCCTTGAGCACATGGGTCTGGCCGACCATTTCGCGGAACGAGCGCGGACGCCATTTACGTGCAAGAACCTGATAACTCATCGAAAACCATCGCAACGAAGGAACAGAAGCGGCTAATGCTAGCGGAGCAGGGGCGAAATTGCATCCGGTGCGCCGTTCTAATCTGGCTAAGCTTGATATCAGGACTCGGTTGTCGACACGTTTTATACCGTCAGGAGAGCTTATGCGCTTGGCCATGGGGGCTTTGCTGTTATTAGGGACAGAATGTTCCGCCGCCGAACTACCCTTGCGTTTTGCTGTGACCGACGGCTGGGCCATGCCCATGGTGCAGATCGAGCGGGGTCGCCCGACCCAGGGCATACTCCCCGATATCATGACCAGCCTGGCGACTCAGGTGGGCATGCCGGCCGAGTTCCACGTCCTCTCCCGGGCCCGGCTCGACGGCGCCATGCGACACGACGAAGTCGACGTGCGCTGTTATGTCAGCCCCGACTGGGTAAAGGACAAAGGGGGAGATTTCCTATGGAGTGTCCCGCTGTTTTTCCAGCGCGACCTGCTCGTCGGCAAGGCCAGTGCCCCCACGCAAGTGGCGCCGGCGACGTTGGCGCAACAGTCCATAGGCACGGTGCTCAGCTATAGCTACCCGACCTTGCAGCCGCTGTTCGACAGTGGCCAGCTACGGCGCGACGACGCACGAAGCCAGGAACAGGTGCTGGCAAAATTGCTTGCCGGTCGCTATCGCTACGGGGTGAGCAACCAATGGGCACTGGACTGGTTCAACCAACGGCACACCGCCGACCATCAATTGCATGGGGTGGCCGTGCTTCAGGAACAGCAGTTGGGCTGCTACCTGCGCAATGATCCGAAAATCCCGGTACAACGCATCCTGCGCACCTTGCAGCACATGAAAGCATCAGGGGAGATCGACGCGATCATCCAGCTCTACACCGGTCGCAACGCCGAATCCGACGCTGAAACCGGCTCTCCCTGAATGTCCGGATGCCGCCATTGCGGCGGCGGGACAAACCTCGTCACCCAGCCCGGTATCTGCTCCGGTGGCATGGGTCGGGCGATGAAGTAGCCTTGGGCGATTTCACAACCCAGGCGCAGCAGCAATTGGCCATGCTCAAGGCTGTCCAGCCCTTCGGCGACAACCTGCCGATCGAACGCCTGGGCCAGACCGATCACGGCCTTGGTCAAGGCCAGGTCATCCCGGTTCACAAGAATGTCGCGGATAAAGCTCTTGTCGATCTTGATGGTCTGGGTGCGCAAATGCTTGAGGTCATTGAGGGAGCAGTAGCCCGTCCCGAAGCCGCCCAGGGAAAACCCCACCCCCAAGGCCTGGCAAGCCTGCATGCAAGCGCTGACATGCTGGAGATTTTCCACCGCGACGGATTCGACGATTTGCAGGTCGAGCATCCGTGGCGCCACGTCCGGGTGCCGTCCCAGCATCTGCCGCAGCCGCTCGACGAAGTCCGCCCGCTGGAAATGCCGAGCCGAGATATTGATGCTGACCGGCCACCCCTGCCCCGCTTGCTGCCACAGCTGCAGCTGAGTCATGACCTGTTCCATGACCCACTCGCCGATCTCGACGATCAGGTCGGTCTCCTCCGCCAGCGGCAGGAACTCACGGGGCGGCACCAGGCCACGTTGCGGGTGCTTCCAGCGCAGCAGCGCCTCGAGCCCCACTACGGCGCCGCTGCGCATGTTGACCTTGGGTTGGAAATGCAGCCGCAGCTCATGGGCGGCCAACGCCTGCCGAACCCGCTCGACGCTCTGGTAGGTGGCCCGCACCTCCTTGTCCCGGGATACATCGAACAGATGGAAACGATTGCGACCGCTCTGCTTGGCCATGTACATCGCCTGGTCGGCATGGCGCAGCAACGTCTCGGCGTTTTCGTTGTCCCAGGGGAACAGCGTGACGCCGATACTTGCGAAAACCTTGATGCTTTTACCGCCAATGGAATAGGGCGTGGAAACAGCAACCAACACCCGGTTCAAAGCCCCATGCAACTCATCCATCCCAGGCACATGACGCAACACCAGCACGAACTCGTCTCCCGCCAGCCGCGCAACCACATCTTCGCCTCGGACGATGCTGCGCAGTCGCCTCGCAACCTCGACCAGCAGTTGATCGCCACTGGCATGGCCGTGACCGTCATTGACCGCCTTGAAGCCATCGAGGTCAAGCATGCAGACCGCCAGGGGGAAATTTTCCGACTGGGAAAACGCCAGGGCCTGATCCAGCAGGTCAGACAAATAGGTACGGTTGGGCAGCCCGGTCAGCACATCGTGCCCGACTCGCCACTGCAGGGAATGCAACTGCTGGCGCTTGTCGCTGACGTCGAAACGGATGGCCAGGTAGCGCTCGACCTGGCCCGTCGCGTCGTCTATCACCGGCACCAGGGTGGTGTCGACCCAACGCAACGTACCGTCCTTGGCGCGATTGCAGATATCGCCCTTCCAGACCTGCCCCAACGAGATGGTGTGCCACATGGCACTGAAGAACTCCCCCGGATGATGACCGGAATTGAGCAGGCGATGGTTCGCCCCCAGCAGTTCTTCGCGCCGGTAGCCAAAGAGGTTACAGAACTGGTCGTTGACGTAGGTGATACGCCCGCTCGCATCGGTCTCGGAAAACATCGCGGCGGCGTCAACGGCTCTGCGGTACTTCTTATCCATCGAAGCAGTCATCCATGAGTCAGGCTCATTTGTCGCGCGCGGTTGCACCGCCTGCGGACAGGCGAAAATCAACTAGGCTCAAACATCTCGGAAAAAGCGGGGACACGGCATCGCCGATGCCACCTGAACGTCCAGAACACCTGCCCAGTGCCACGACAATGAACGCGCGGCCTGTCTCTTTTTGCACATTCCGGCACCTGAAGCAGGTCACCAAATGCCCGTTCCAAACGCTGATTCTACGAAACACATCACATTTTGAAAAACAAGGTGATGGATTGCGTGGTTGCCTAATGCGAAAATCTATCGTTAAGTTCTTGATTCTAAATGGGAATTGAGCGATGCAAATTTCAAGTTTGGGTGCAGCCATCAGACGCTACCGCAAAGTAGCGGGGCTGACTCAGGCTGAACTTGGCGAAAAAACCGGTTTTGACCCCAAGACCATCAGCCGTTTCGAAACCGGCACCTACATGCCCAGCATCGAAGCCCTGCTCCTGCTCGCCAATGTACTGGACGTGCAGCCGAAAGCCTTTTTCGTCGACATGAACGCTGAAGACGAACAGCGCGCCTACCTGTTCGGCGTCATACACAAGGCCACGCCGAAGGACCTGGGCAAGCTGATCGCGGCGGTTGATCTGGCGCTGTCCAAGCCTTGAGTCGGGTGTGATCGCTCCGATTACCAATGCCTGACGTACATCCTTTGCAGGAAAGGTCTGGATGGCTTTTTCAGCCATCCTTTCAGCGTCCGCTCCTTGCGCGATCCACCGCAACCAGCACCAGTGAAATCACCACGAACCCCACCAATACCAGCACCGCGTTGACCAGCACCTGTGAATAACCCAACCTGTCCACCTCGATGAACGGATAGGGATAAGTACCGATCATCTCGCCGCGTATCAGAGCGTAAATGAAATAGACCAGTGGATAGATCAACCATGTCCACACGTTGCGCCAGTGCAGGGTTCCCTTCGGTACGCAGAACCACCAATAGATCATGAACAGCACCGGCATCACGTCGTGCAGCAGTTCATCCGCTACCCACTGCCAGCCTTGAGGGTTCCAGGTCTGGCGTAGCAGCAGGTTGTACGCCAGCCCGACCAGCACGATGGCAGCCGCCACCCCCGTTTGGGTCGAGGGCCGGAGAAAGAAACGCCGCAGCGCCGAGTCGCCTGTCGTCGCCGCGCAGGTCAGCACGATCGCCACCAGAATATTGGTCAGCACCGTGAAGTAGCTGAAAAAGATCTCCACGCCGCCTACCAGGCTCTTCTCGGCCTGCCAGCGTGAGGTCAGGATCAGGTAAAGCTGGAGAAGCAATGCAAACCATCCCAGCGCCGCCGCGACCTTCACGGCAGTCGCCCCTCTGCTTTGCGTCAACACCGTGTCGTTGTTCATCACGTTGCCCTCCGGTCGGTTACACGAACCCTAGAAAGGCATGACAAGTAATTCTACTGTCAGAAATGACAGTGCCGATCAACGGTAATAATGCGGACAGCAGAAGGCATCGACCGAATTCGATCAGGACAAGAAAGATAAGAGGAAATCTGACAAGCCTTGCGAACGAAGGCCTGGGGCGTTATGGAGGCAACCCCACCAGCCACACCCCGGCACACAATGTTCCCGCTGTGGCTGCTTCCTTCCGGATCTGACCAGGTTCACGGGTAATCGTTGCGGGGGGACCGATGGGGTCACCATAACGACGCCCGCCTGACGGCGAGCCGCGCCATTGTACCTATCTGACTGGAAGTTACAACCGTTCGCAGCGGATTAAAAAAGCGAAGTTGTTCAAGCACTTGCTATGGGGGTGGGGATGATTTCGGCAGCGCCCCGAAGAACCCTGTGGGAGCGAGCCTGCTCGCGATAGCGGTGGGTCAGCCTGCATGAGGGCTGAATGAGCTGCCGCTATCGCGAGCAGGCTCGCTCCCACAGTGGATCGTGGTGGGCTGAGTGAGCGGCCAATCCGGGAAGCCCCATCATTACAGCAACACCTCATCCGCCCGGCCGCCCTCCTCCTGGATCACCAGGTGGATGAAATGCAGTTTGGTGATAACGGCCGCCGACACGACGAACGGATAGAAATCCGGTTGGCCCATGCTGCGGGACAGTTCGTTGAGCATGCCGGCCAGTTCGATCCAGGCGTTGACGAACGACAGGAATGCCGCCCCTCCGGTGTGCTCGGGATCGAAGAGGGTCTCGGGTGGAAACGGCTGATAGTCGAAGTCCATGTCCTGGGCGCTCATGCCGAAGCCCAGCGCCGTGTCCACGGCGTCCATCATGTGCAGGTAGTGGGCCCAGGTTTCAGCCCAATCTTCCCAAGGGTGCATGGTGGCGTAGGCACTGACGTAACGGGTTTGCCAATCCAGTGGAGCCCCTTGCTGATAGTGCCGTTCCAGCGCCTCGGAATAGCTGGCCCGCTCATCGCCGAACAACCCACGGAATGCGTCGAGCCAGTGACTGTCGGCAATCAGTCGGTCCCAGTAGTAATGCCCCACCTCGTGGCGAAAGTGCCCGAGCAAGGTGCGATAGGGTTCGTGCATCTGCTGGCGCACGGCCTCACGGTGGGCGTCGTCGGCCTCCTTGATGTCGAGGGTGATCAAACCGCTGGCATGGCCAGTGGTCGGTGGCTTGCCGTCGGGATCGACGCCGATGAAATCGAAAGCCAGGCCTGTGGCTTCGTCGATGCTTTTCGGGACGACCGGCAGGCCGAGGGTGATCAGTTGCGCCACCAGCCTGCGCTTGGCGGTCTCGACCTTGCGCCAGCGTTCAGGGTTCTGCGGGATCGACAGGTCAGGGATGGTGCGGTTCAGACGGCAGGCGACGCACAAGGTGTCGGGACCGCCAGCCGGCAGCAACCAATTGCACGCCGCCGCTGTGTCGAGGTTGGCGCAGCGGCGGAACAGACCGGCTTGCGGGTCGGCATCCAGGGTCCAGGTATCGGGCAGGTCACCGGGTTGCAAGGACGAAAGACGACTCTGCTCGGGCTGGTAGCCCAACACCGCCAGGCAGGCCAGGCACTGGCTATTGCGAAAAAACAGCGACTGGCCGCAGCGACACGGCCAGACCTTGCTGTTGCGTGAACGGTCGCCCAGGAACGGCGCGGCGATGCGTGAGCTCAGCTGTTCGAAGAAGCGGTACATGGCGATCTCTCCCTGGAGCCTGCAAGACTAGATCGTCTTCTGACAGAGACGTTCAACGTTCAGCCCGCCTTCCCTGTGGCGAGGGGATTTATCCCCTCGCCACAGGGACCGCGCCCGACTTTAAGTAGGGCTAGACCGTGATGCCATGCTTGCCGAGAAACGCCACGAACGCCTCTTCGTCCAGCACTTTGAGCCCCAGCTCATTGGCCTTGGTCAGCTTCGAGCCCGCGCCAGGGCCGGCCACGACGCAATGGGTTTTCGCTGACACGGAACCGGCGACCTTGGCCCCCAGGCTCTCCAGCTTGTCCTTGGCGACGTCGCGGCTCATCAGTTCCAGCGAACCGGTGAGCACCCAGGTATGACCCGCCTCGGGCAAGCCTTCGACGACTTTCTTCTCGCTCTGCCAGTGCATGCCGAAGTCCCGCAACTGCTGTTCCGCGGCCTCGGCCTGCTGGCGGTTTTCGGTGTTGGCGAAGAATTCCCGCACGGCGTTGGCCTGCTTTTCCGGCAGGGCCTGGCGCATGTCCAGCCAATCCGCGTTCATCACTGCCTCAAGGGAGCCGAACCTGTCCGCCAGTTTCTGCGCACCACCCGGTCCGACCGAAGGGATGTGCAGCTTGTCGAGAAAACCGCCCAAGGTGGTGCTGGCGGAAAACTCAGCGCCCAGCTCCCCTTGGTCCCGGATATCGAGACCATGGCGCAGCAGGTCCGTGATCACTTGGCGGTTGTGCGGGTCCTCGAAGAAGCTGTGGATCTCATGCGCCACTTCCAGGCCCACGTCCGGCAGATAGGTGAGCACCTGGGGCAACGCCGCCTGCACGCGCTCCAGCGAGCCGAGGGAGCGCGCCAGGACCTTGGCGGTTTCCTCGCCGACATCAGGGATGCCGAGGGCGTAAATGAAGCGCGCCAGGCTGGGCTTCTTGCTGTCGACGATGGCCGCCAGCAACTTGCGGCTCGACAGTTCGGCGAAGCCTTCCAGGTCGACCACTTGTTCGAAGGTCAGGGCATACAGATCGGCAGGCGAACCCACCAGGCCCTCGTCCACCAATTGCTCGATGCTCTTTTCTCCGAGCCCTTCGATGTCCATGGCCCGGCGCGAGACGAAGTGAATGATCGCCTGCTTGAGCTGCGCCCCGCAGGCCAGGCGCCCGACGCAGCGATACACCGCGCCCTCGCTGACGGTTTCACGCCCCTTGCTGCGCTTGATCAGTTGCGTGCGCTCCACATGGGAGCCACACACCGGGCACTGTTGGGGCACTTCCACGGGGCGGGCATTTTCCGGGCGGCGCTCGGTGACGACTTGCACCACCTGCGGAATCACGTCCCCGGCGCGACGGATGATCACTGTGTCGCCGATCATCAACCCCAGGCGCGCCACTTCGTCCATGTTGTGCAACGTGGCATTGGCCACGGTCACGCCGGCCACCTTGACCGGCTTGAGCCGCGCAACAGGCGTCACCGCCCCGGTACGGCCGACCTGGAACTCGACGTCAAGCAGCTCGGTGAGCTCCTCGCTGGCCGGGAATTTATGAGCGATGGCCCAGCGCGGCTCGCGAGCGCGGAAGCCGAGTTCACGCTGGGAAGCAATGCTGTTGACCTTGAACACGACGCCGTCGATTTCATAGGGCAACGCGTTGCGTCGTTCGCCGATGTCCCGGTAATAATCCAGGCATTCGTCAATGCCATGGGCCAGTTTCAGTTCGCGGCTGATGGGCATGCCCCAGGCCTTGAGCTGCTTGAGATTGCCAATGTGGGTATCGGCAATGTCCGCCGTCACCTGGCCAATGCCATAGCAGCAGAACTCCAGCGGGCGGTTGGCGGTGATTTTGGAGTCGAGCTGTCGCAGGCTCCCGGCCGCCGCGTTGCGCGGGTTGGCGAAGGTCTTGCCGCCGGCCTCCAACTGCGTGGCGTTGAGACGTTCGAAACCGGCCTTGGACATGTACACCTCGCCGCGCACTTCCAGCACGGCTGGCCAGCCGCTGCCCTGCAGCTTGAGGGGAATGTTGCGCACGGTACGCACGTTGACACTGATGTCTTCGCCGGTCGTGCCGTCGCCACGGGTAGCACCGCGGACCAACAAACCGTCCTGGTACAACAGGCTGACCGCCAGGCCATCGAGTTTCGGCTCGCAGCTGTATTCCACCGCCGCGCCGCCGCCCAGCAGGTCGCCCACCGGCAGATCGAGGCCCTCGGTCACCCGACGGTCGAACTCACGCATGGTGGTTTCGTCGAAAGCGTTGCCCAGGCTGAGCATCGGAATCGCGTGACGGACCTGGCTGAACGCCGAAAGCGCCACGCTACCGACCCGCTGGGTCGGAGAATCACTGGTCACCAACTCCGGGTGCTGCTCTTCCAGGGCCTTGAGCTCGTGGAACAGGCGGTCGTACTCGGCGTCCGGGATGGTGGGCTCATCGAGGACGTGATAGCGGTAGTTGTGCTGATCCAGTTCGCTGCGCAGCTCTAGGATACGGGTTTCGACGGCATTCATGGGTGTTCTCTCATAAAGCAAAAGAGCAGCCGAGGCTGCTCATTTCAATCAGTCAAGCACGCTAGGCAAAGAGCCTGTGGCGAGGGGATTTATCCCCTCGCCACAAAGCGCCTCGCCAGCCGGCAGCCTCAGCGCTTCTGGGTCAATGCCCGGCGTTCGAATTCAACGATGCGCTGGCGGTAGTGCTCGATGGTCTGTGCGGTCAGTACGCTGCGCTGGTCATCCTTCAATTCGCCATTGAGTTCCTGGGACAACTTGCGAGCCGCCGCCACCATCACGTCAAAGGCCTGCTTGGGATGACGCGGGCCCGGCAGGCCAAGGAAGAAACTCACCGCCGGCGTGCTGAAATGATCGATGTCATCCAGGTCGAACACCCCTGGCTTGACGGCGTTGGCCATGGAGAACAGCACTTCACCGTTGCCGGCCATGCTCTCGTGGCGATGGAAAATATCCATCTCGCCGAAACGCAGGCCGCTTTCCAGGATGTTCTGCAGCAACGCAGGGCCCTTGAAGCCAGCCGGATCGCGGCAGATCACGCTGATCACCAGGACTTCTTCAGCCTGGGCCTGTTCCTTGTCGCTGCTCGACACCTTGCTCTCGTCCGGGAAATCGTCGCGGCTGCTGAAGCTCGGGCCGCCATCCAGGTCCAGGTTGAGGTTCAGGTCACCCTGGGACGGTTCGCTGTTGCGTTTGCCACGCTTGGAACCCGACTCACGGGGTTCGCGCACCGGCGCGCTCACCGACGGCAGGTCATGCTCGTCCAGCTGCGGCTCCTTGTGGGTGTCCAGCACCCGGGGCGGGCCCAGCAGCTCGGTATTGTCATCGTCGTCCGGCAGGTTCGACAGGCTGCGATCAAGGCGGAACTTGAGTTTCCCCTTGCCGCCGCGCATGCGGCGCCAGCCATCGAAAAGAATACCGGCAATGACAATGATGCCGATGACGATCAGCCACTCGCGCAGACCGATTTCCATGTAATCCCGTGCCTCTATAAAAATGCTGAAAAATAAGGGGCTTAGCTATTTGCAAACCGCTTTAAAACGTGGCGCCAACTCTATGTTCTGAATGGCGTTTTGCCCACGCACACGAAAAATTGACATTAAACTAGCATGACCCACAGCTTGAAGCTACATAACAGCAACTACAAGCTACAGCTGAAGCTGCATCGCTTGCAGCTTGCCACTTGAAGCTCGCCGCTCGCCGCTAGGCGTCTACCATCGCCATGGCCTCCTCGACATCCACCGCAACCAGTCGCGAACAGCCCGGCTCGTGCATTGTCACGCCCATCAACTGATCGGCCATTTCCATGGCGATTTTGTTGTGGGTGATGTAGATGAACTGCACCGTTTCGGACATTTCCTTTACCAGGCGCGCGTAGCGGCCCACGTTCGCGTCGTCCAAGGGCGCATCGACTTCGTCGAGCATGCAGAACGGCGCCGGATTCAACTTGAAGATGGCAAATACCAGGGCCAACGCGGTCAGCGCTTTTTCACCACCAGAGAGCAAATGAATGGTGCTGTTCTTCTTTCCGGGAGGACGCGCCATGATCGTCACCCCAGTATCGAGTAGATCTTCGCCCGTCAGTTCCAAGTAAGCGCTGCCGCCACCGAAAACTTTTGGGAAAAGCGCCTGCAAACCGCCATTGATCTGATCAAAGGTACCCTTGAAGCGGTTGCGGGTTTCCTTGTCGATCTTGCGAATGACGTTTTCCAGGGTTTCCAGCGCTTCCACCAGGTCAGCGTCCTGGGCGTCCAGGTAACGCTTGCGCTCGGACTGCTGCTCGTATTCGTCGATGGCCGCCAGGTTGATCGCACCCAGGCGCTGGATCCGCGCAGCAATGCGCTCCAGCTCTTCCTCGGCGTCTTTCTCATTGGCCCCGGCCACCAGGGTGGCGAGCACCCCGTTGAGGTCGTAGCCATCCTCCAGCAGCTGGTCCTGCAAGGCCTTGCGGCGCACAGTCAGGGCCTGCCATTCCAGGCGTTGCTGTTCCATCTGGCCGCGAATCAGTTGGGATTGCTGCTCGGCCTGGCTACGGCGCTTCTCGGCATCGCGCAGCTCGCGGTCGGCGTCTTCCAGGGCGATCTGCGCCGTCTTGAGTTCTTCGTCGACACTCATCCGCTTGTCGAGCAGTTCCTCAAGCTTGAGACGCAGCTCTTCCAGCGGCGCCTCGCCCTCCTCCAGGTTCAGGCTCAACTGTTCGCGTTTTTCGGTCAGGCGTTCGGACTGCATTTCCAGACGCTCGAGGGCCTGGCGGGTAGAGTCGTACTGTGCCTTGAGCGAGCCCAGGCGCACCGCCAACTGATGGGCATGGTCCTTGTGCTGACGCGCTTCCTGGCGCACCCGGTCGAGGCGTTCGCGCAGGCTGTCGCGCTGGGCCAGTAACAGCTCACGCTGCTCGGTGTCCAGGGCCATGGCATCAAGGGCTTCCTGCAGTTGCAGGCGCGCCTCGCCGATCTGTTCGTGCTCCAGCGCCCGTTGCTCGCCCAGTTCGGCGATCTCTTCTTCCAATCGGGTGCGACGCAAGGCCAACTGTTCGGCCTTGGCCTTGCCGGCCGAGAGCTGTGCCTTGAGCTCGCCCTGCTGGCGTGCTTCGTCCTGCAGCAGCCGGCGCAGGTGTTCGCGGCCGTTTTCCTGTTGACGCTGCTGCGCCCGCAGAGTCTGCAATTCGGTTTCCAGGGCCTCGACGCTGGCTTCGCGTTCGTCGCGCTCGGCGCCCAGACGCTGGATCTCCTGGCCCCGGGCGAGCATGCCACTCTCGGCCTCGCTGGCCCGGCGCACCCGCAGAAAATGCCGGCCGACCCAATAGCCATCGCGGCTGATCAGACTCTCGCCCGCCGCCAGTTGCCCGCGCAGCGCCAGGGCCTGTTGGAGGTTTTCCACCGGCCTGACCTGCCCGAGCCAGGGCGACAGATCGACCTTGGCCTCGACTTTGTCCAGCAGGCTGCCCGGTATCCGCACGCCGTCACCGGCCGGGCTGAGCAGGCGCAGGTCGCCCTGGGTGAACCCTGAGAGGTCGAAGCCGGCGAAATCATCCACCAGCACCGCTTGCAGATCGGCACCCAGCACGGTTTCCACCGCCAGCTCCCAACCGGCGTCGACCTTCAGGCCTTCGGCCAACCGCGGGCGCTCGGCCAGATGCTGGTCGCGCAGCCATTCGGCGGTGCCGGTGCCCGGATCCAGCGCGGCTTGCTGTAAGGCTTCCAGCGAGGCCAGACGCCCGTTGAGCCGTTGCAACTCGCCCTGGGCCTGCTGCTGATTCTGAAGGGCCAGTTGCAAGGCCTGGCGCAGTTGTTCGAGGCGCTCGACCTGAGCGTCTTCGCTGGCCTGCAAGTCCTCGAGCGTGGCTTCGCTGGCGGCCAACTGCTCGCTCAGATCGAGGATCGCCGCGTCTTCCGGGTCCGCCGCGAGCAACGCACGCTCTTCGGCCAGGCGACGCTGGCGCTCGGCCAGGCGCTCCATGCTGGTTTCCAACTGCTGGATGCGCGACTGCTGGACCTCGGCCTGACGCCGTGGTTCGGCGGAAGTGAGGTTGAAGCGGTCCCACTGCTCCTGCCAGCCGTGCATGGTCAGTTCAGCCTCTTCCAGCGCTGCAGCGGCTTCTTCGGCGGCGGCGCTGGTGATCTCCTGCTCCGGCGTGAGCCGGTCCAGCTCTTCGCCCAGGGTCAGCAGCAAGGTACGGTCGTGCCCCAGGTGAGACTCGGTTTCCAGGCGCGCGCGCTCGGCTTCCTTCAAGTCATCCTGTAACTGGCGCAGCCGTTGCTGGCCGTGCTGGATGCTCTGCTCGACCCTGGCGATGTCGCCACCGACCGAATAGAAGCGCCCTTGCACCAGATTGAAGCGTTCGGACAGCTCGTGGTGGCCATCCCGCAGGCGCTCGATAGCGGCATCGGCATTGCGCTGTTCGGCCACCAGGGCTTCGAAGCTGACTTCCTGGTTGCCGATGACCGCCTCGCGCTGGCCGACCTGCTCGTTCAACGCCTGCCAGCGCAAGGCCGAGAGCTGGGCTTTGAGCTGGCGTTCCTCGCCCTTGTATTCCTGGTATTTGCGCGCGGCCTCGGACTGGCGGTGCAGGCGTTCGAGCTGACGGTCGAGCTCTTCGCGCAGGTCGGTCAGGCGCGCCAGGTTCTCGTGGGTGCGACGGATGCGGTTCTCTGTCTCGCGCCGGCGCTCCTTGTACTTGGAGATACCGGCGGCCTCTTCGATGAAGTTGCGCAGGTCTTCGGGCTTGGCCTCGATCAGCTTGGAGATCATGCCCTGTTCGATAATCGAATAGCTGCGCGGCCCCAGGCCGGTGCCGAGGAAGATGTCGGTGATGTCGCGACGTCGGCATTTGGCACCGTTGAGGAAGTAACTGTTCTGGCTGTCGCGGGTCACTTTGCGGCGGATGGAGATTTCCGCGTAGGCCGCGTATTCGCCGATCAGGGTGCCGTCTGAGTTATCGAATACCAACTCGATGCTCGCCTGGCTGACCGGCTTGCGGCTGGTGGAGCCGTTGAAGATGACGTCGGTCATCGATTCGCCGCGCAGGTTCTTGGCCGAACTCTCGCCCATCACCCAACGCACGGCGTCGATGATGTTGGACTTGCCGCAGCCGTTGGGCCCGACCACCGCCGCCATGTTACTGGGGAAGTTCACCGTGGTCGGGTCGACGAAGGACTTGAACCCCGCCAGCTTGATGCACTTGAGGCGCACGTTCAGGCCTTCGTCAGGGCGGCAACCACCAGATCGCAACTGCGCTGGCAGTAGGCCGTCAGCACAATGCGGATCTGCGGCAGGTCACGAGCCAGCACCGCGACAAGCAGGCGCTGGAACAGGTCGAGGAACTCGCTCATCTCGGCCTTGCGCTGTTCCAGGGCGAGGAAATAGGCACGGCTCATGGCCGGCTGCAAGTTCTCGACGGTTTCCTGCAAGTACGGGTTGTTGGCGAATGGGTAGGCCGCACGCATCACACTGAAGCTTTCGTCGACGAACATGCGGATGTCCTGGCGCGCGAAGGCCTCCTTGAGGCGCTGCTGGATCTGCAGAAACGGCGCCATGTCGGCCGAATCCCGCCAGCCATGGGCCACGGCGTTGCCCAGCAGGATGTACAGCTCGCTCATCAGCGTACAGAGGCTGCGCACGTTATGTTCGGTGAGCTCGGTGACGTGGGCGCCACGGCGCGGCAGGATCGCGATCAGATGACGTCGCTCCAGGATCAGCAAGGCCTCGCGGACCGAGCCGCGGCTGACATTGAGCGCCAGCGTGACCTTCTGCTCCTGGATACGCTCTCCCGGCTTCATTTCGCCGCGAATGATGCGTTCGGCGAGATGATGGGCGATTTGCTCGGCGAGGCTGTCCGGGGCCTTGAACGTCATGGTTGTCCTTCAAACTCTTCGATCTGCACAAGCGGCGCAGTGTAGCGCACTCGATACGTCATGGCGCAGGGCCTGCACCCGGTTTTTGGCACGATTCAAGCAAAATTTTCACTGGCAGGGACTTGTGGGAGCGGGCTTGCTCGCGAAGAGGCCGGACCGTTCGCACGAAATTCTCCGACAGGAACGCCGCCTTCGCGGGCAAGCCCGCTCCCACAGGGGATTTGCGCTTAACTGAAGGATATAGAACGTCGCCAGCGGGCCAATATCCAAACCTGTTGTTAATCGACAAAACGAATTTCCTGACCCTTAAGTCAGAAAAACGTTGACCGAAAAGTCAGACCTGCTAAATTCGGCCTACGTCGATACAACAATAATGAATCTGCGAGGCCTTCCGTGATCCAGTTTTTACTCAACCAGGAACTCCGTAACGAGCACACCCTGGACCCGAACCTGACCGTGCTCAACTACCTGCGCGAGCATGTTGGTAAATCCGGCACAAAAGAGGGTTGTGCCAGCGGCGACTGCGGTGCCTGCACCGTGGTGGTGGGCGAATTGGACACGGACGAAAGCGGCCGCTCGCGCATTCGCTATCGCAGCCTCAACGCGTGCCTGACCTTCGTCTCGTCCCTGCACGGCAAGCAACTGATCAGCGTCGAAGACCTCAAGCACCAGGGTCAATTGCACAGCGTCCAGCAGGCGATGGTCGACTGCCACGGTTCGCAATGCGGCTTCTGCACACCAGGCTTCGTCATGTCGCTGTTCGCCCTGCAGAAAAACAGCGAGCAACCCGACGCCCACAAAGCCCACGAAGCCCTGGCCGGCAACCTGTGTCGTTGCACCGGCTATCGGCCGATCCTGGCCGCCGCCGAGCAGGCCTGCTGCGGCAAGCAACCGGACCAGTTCGACGCCCGCGAGGCCGAGACCATAGCCCGCCTCAAAGCCATCGTCCCCAGAGAAACCGGCGAGCTCAATTGCGGCGACAAACGCTGCCTGGTGCCGCTGACCGTGGCCGACCTGGCCGATCTCTACGACGCCTACCCCCAAGCGCGCCTGCTGGCCGGCGGCACTGATCTGGCCCTGGAAGTCACCCAGTTCCATCGCACCCTGCCAGTGATGATCTATGTGGGTAACGTCGCCGAGCTCAAACGCATCGAGCGTTTCGACGACCGTCTGGAAATCGGTGCTGCCACCACGCTGTCCGATTGCTACGAGGCCCTGAAAGCCGAGTACCCGGACTTCGGTGAACTGCTGCAGCGCTTTGCCTCGCTGCAGATCCGCAATCAGGGCACCCTGGGCGGCAACATCGGCAACGCCTCGCCCATCGGTGACTCGCCGCCCCTACTGATCGCCCTCGGCGCGCAAATCGTGCTGTGCAAGGGTCAGGTCCGTCGCACCCTGGCGCTGGAGGATTACTTCATCGAATACCGGGTCACCGCCCGTCGGGAAAGCGAATTCATCGAAAAGATCATCGTGCCCCGGGCCAGCGCCGAACAGGCGTTCCGTGCCTACAAGGTGTCCAAGCGCCTGGACGATGACATCTCCGCAGTGTGCGCGGCGTTCAATCTGCGCATCGATGACGGCGTGGTCCGCGATGCCCGCGTGGCCTTCGGCGGCATGGCCGCCATCCCCAAGCGTGCCAAGCATTGTGAAGCCGCGCTGATCGGCGCGCCGTGGAACGACAGCACCCTGGAGCGCGCCTGCGCCGCCCTGGCCGAAGACTTCACGCCTTTGTCGGACTTTCGCGCCAGCAAGGAATACCGCCTGCTCGGCGCCCGCAACCTGCTGCGCAAATACTTCATCGAACTGCAAACGCCGCACATCGAGACTCGGGTGACCGCTTATGTCTAACCATCACGCCGTAGAAAAGACCCAAGCCGAGCTGGCCGAGCTGTTCGCCCGGGACCTGACCACCGGCGTCGGTCGCAGCGTCAAGCACGACAGCGCCGCCAAGCATGTGACCGGTGAAGCGCAGTACATCGATGACCGCCTCGAATTCCCTAACCAGCTACACGTTTACGCACGGCTGTCGGACCGCGCCCACGCCCGGATCCTGCGCATCGATACCACGCCGTGCTACGCCTTCGAAGGCGTGCGCATCGCCATCACCCACGCCGACATTCCCGGTCTCAAGGACATCGGTCCGTTGCTGCCCGGTGACCCGCTGCTGGCGATTGATGACGTGCAATTCGTCGGCCAACCGGTGCTGGCCGTTGCCGCCAGGGACCTGGAAACCGCACGCCAGGCGGCGATGGCCGCGATCATCGAGTATGAAGACCTGGAGCCGGTGCTGGACGTGGTCGAAGCCCTGCGCAAGCGGCATTTCGTGCTCGACAGCCACACCCACCAACGGGGTGATTCCGCCACCGCACTGGCGAGTGCCGAACATCGCATCCAAGGCTCGCTGCACATCGGCGGCCAGGAACACTTCTACCTGGAAACCCAGATTTCCTCGGTGATGCCCACCGAAGACGGCGGCATGCTCGTTTACTGCTCCACCCAGAACCCCACCGAAGTGCAGAAACTGGTGGCTGAAGTGCTGGGCGTGTCGATGAACAAAGTGGTGGTAGACATGCGCCGCATGGGTGGCGGCTTCGGTGGCAAGGAAACCCAGGCCGCCAGCCCGGCCTGCCTGTGCGCGGTGATCGCACACCTCACCGGCCAGCCGACCAAGATGCGCCTGCCGCGGGTCGAAGACATGCTGATGACCGGCAAGCGCCACCCCTTCTACATCGAATATGACGTGGGCTTCGACAGCCGCGGACGCCTGCACGGCATCGCCCTGGAACTGGCCGGCAACTGCGGCTGCTCGCCGGACCTGTCGGCGTCGATTGTCGACCGGGCGATGTTCCATGCCGACAACGCCTACTACTTGGGCGACGCCACCATCAACGGCCACCGCTGCAAGACCAACACCGCCTCGAACACTGCCTACCGTGGTTTCGGCGGCCCCCAAGGCATGGTCGCCATCGAAGAGGTGATGGATGCCATCGCCCGGCACTTGGGTCTGGATCCGCTGGCGGTGCGCAAGGCCAACTACTACGGCAAGACCGAACGCAACGTCACCCACTACTATCAGACCGTCGAGCACAACATGCTCGAGGAAATGACCGCCGAGCTGGAAGAAAGCAGCCAGTATGCCGAGCGGCGCGAAGCGATCCGTCGCTACAACGCAGGCAGCCCGATCCTGAAAAAGGGCCTGGCGCTGACGCCGGTCAAGTTCGGCATCTCGTTCACCGCCAGTTTCCTCAACCAGGCGGGTGCCTTGATCCACGTCTACACCGACGGCAGCATCCACCTGAACCATGGTGGCACCGAAATGGGCCAGGGCCTCAACACCAAGGTCGCGCAGGTGGTAGCCGAGGTGTTCCAGGTGGAAATGGACCGGGTGCAGATCACCGCGACCAACACCGACAAAGTGCCGAACACCTCCCCCACCGCAGCCTCCAGCGGAGCCGACCTGAACGGCAAGGCCGCTCAGAATGCCGCCGAAACCATCAAGCGGCGCCTGGTGGAATTCGCCGCGCGCCAGTACAAGGTCAGTGAAGAAGACGTCGAATTCCACAACGGCCATGTGCGGGTCCGCGATCACATCCTGACCTTCGAGGCACTGGTGCAACAGGCGTATTTCGCTCAGGTCTCGCTGTCGAGCACCGGGTTCTACAAGACCCCGAAAATCTACTACGACCGCAGCCAGGCCCGTGGCCGGCCGTTCTACTACTACGCCTACGGCGCGGCGTGTGCCGAGGTGATCGTCGACACCCTCACCGGCGAATACAAGATGCTGCGCACCGACATCCTCCACGACGTCGGCGCCTCGCTGAACCCGGCCATCGACACTGGCCAGGTCGAAGGCGGCTTCATCCAGGGCATGGGCTGGCTGACCATGGAAGAGCTGGTGTGGAATGACAAGGGCAAGCTGATGACCAACGGCCCGGCCAGCTACAAGATCCCGGCCGTGGCGGACATGCCGCTGGATCTGCGGGTCCGGCTGGTGGAGAACCGCAAAAACCCCGAAGACACGGTGTTCCACTCCAAGGCCGTGGGCGAGCCGCCGTTCATGCTCGGCATCGCCGCGTGGTGTGCGATCAAGGATGCCGTGGCGAGCCTTGGAGACTACAGGCACCAACCGAAAATCGATGCGCCGGCGACGCCGGAGCGGGTTCTGTGGGGCTGTGAGCAGATGCGTGGGTTGAAGACCATGCAGACGGTCGAGCCTGAGACTGAAGTGGCTTCGCTTTAAGACCGTCGCGCCTTCAATCGCGAGCAGGCTCGCTCCCACAGGGAATTGTGAACATCGGCCCAATGTGGGAGCGAGCCTGCTCGCGATGAGGCCCGAACAGACAACAAAGAATGTTGAAAAGCGGACGCGAAGCGTCCAGAGATGCATTCCCACGCAGAGCGTGGGAACGATCAGTCGAGGTGAACATGTACAACTGGATCAGCGCCCTCGCCGACCTGCAAACCCGCGGCGAACCCTGCGTGCTGGTGACGATCATCGAAGAACTCGGCTCGACCCCGCGCAACGCCGGCTCGAAGATGGTCATCAGCGCCAGCCAGACATTCGACACCATCGGGGGCGGGCACTTGGAATACAAGGCCATGGAAATCGCCCGGAACATGCTCGCCAGCGGCCAGCAGAATACCCATCTGGAGCGCTTCAGCCTCGGCGCCAGCCTGGGCCAGTGCTGCGGCGGCGTGACCGTGCTGCTGTTCGAACCCATGGGCCAGGTCCAGGCGCAGATCGCCGTGTTCGGCGCCGGTCATGTCGGCCGGGCACTGGTGCCGCTCCTGGCGAGCCTGCCTTGCCGGGTGCGCTGGATCGACTCGCGGGAAGCCGAGTTTCCCGAACAACTGCCCCCCGGCGTAGAGAGAATCGTCAGCGAAGACCCACTGGATGAAGTCGATGACCTGCCCGCCGGCAGCTATTGCATCGTTATGACCCACAACCATCAGCTCGACCTGGAGCTGAGCGCGGCGATCCTCAAGCGCAACGACTTCGCTTACTTCGGCCTGATCGGTTCGAAGACCAAGCGGGTCAAGTTCGAACACCGCCTGCGCGATCGCGGCTTCGACAGCGGCACCTTGCAACGCATGCGTTGCCCGATGGGCATTGGCGAAGTCAAAGGCAAGTTGCCCGTGGAAATCGCCATCTCCATCGCTGGCGAAATCATCGCCACCTATAACGCGGATTTCGGCCAGCACACCGCTCGCGCCGAACCTATCGCCAAGCTGCTGCCGGTTTCGCGCCGCAGCCAAGCCAACTCCTGAGATTGCCCATGCCCATGACACGCAAAGCCTACCGCGCCGCCCTGCTCCACAGCCTCGCCGACCCGGCCGAGGTCGGCCTCGAAGCCTCTTATGAATATTTCGAGGATGGCCTGCTGGTGGTGGAAAACGGTCAGATCAGCGCCCTCGGCCACGCCCATGACCTGCTGCCGAGCCTGGCGGCGGACATCGAAATCGCCCATTACCCGGACGCACTGATCACCCCCGGGTTCATCGACACCCATATCCACCTGCCGCAGACCGGCATGGTCGGCGCCTATGGCGAACAACTGCTGGACTGGCTCAATACCTACACCTTCCCCTGCGAACGCCAGTTCGCCGACCCGGCCCACGCCGAAGCCGTGGCCGATATTTTCATCGAGGAACTGCTGCGCAACGGCACCACCACGGCCCTGGTGTTCGGCAGCGTGCACCCGGAATCGGTGAATGCCTTTTTTGAAGCAGCCGAGAAGCTCGACCTGCGGATGATCGCCGGTAAAGTGATGATGGATCGCAACGCCCCGGACTACCTGACCGACACCGCCGAATCCAGCTACACCGAGAGCAAGGCGCTGATCGAGCGCTGGCACGGCAAGGGCCGCCTGCACTACGCCGTGACCCCGCGCTTCGCCCCGACCAGCACGCCGGAGCAGTTGGCGTTGGCGGCTCAGTTGCTGGAGGAATACCCGGACCTGTACATGCAGACCCACATCAGTGAAAACCTGCAGGAAGTGCAATGGGTCAAGGCGCTATTTCCCGAGCGCAAGGGCTATCTGGACGTCTACGATCACTACAAGTTGCTCGGCGAGCGTTCAGTGTTCGCCCACGGTGTGCATCTGTGCGACGACGAATGCGCACGCCTGGCCGAAACCGGTTCGGCCATCGCGTTCTGTCCGACCTCGAACCTGTTCCTGGGCAGTGGCCTGTTCAACCTGCCGATGGCCGAAAAGCACAAGGTCAACGTGGGGCTAGGCACCGACGTCGGCGGGGGCACCAGCTTTTCGCTGCTGCAGACCCTGAACGAAGCCTACAAGGTGATGCAGTTGCAGGGCGCACGGCTGAGCCCGTTCAAATCGCTGTACCTGGCGACCCTCGGCGGCGCCCGGGCCTTGCGCCTGGAAGATCGAATCGGCACCTTGCAACCAGGCACCGATGCGGATTTCCTGGTGCTGGACTACAACGCTACGCCGCTGCTGAGCTATCGCCTCAAGCAGGCCAGGGACATTGCCGAGAGACTGTTCGTGTTGATGACGCTGGGGGATGACCGGACGGTGGCGCAGACCTATGCGGCTGGCAGGTTGGTGCATCAGCGGTAGGTTATCTATCGCCTGTCAGGCCGCTTTCGCGAGCAAGCCCGCTCCCACATTTGTTCAGCGTATGACTTAACAACGCGGTCGAATGTGGGAGCGGGCTTGCTCGCGAAGGGCACGACTCGGGTACCACTGATTCAATCAAAGCTTGGCCGTCGACCGCCCAGGCTTCTTGCTCTGCAGCAGATGCGAAAACACCGCATGCAAATCATCCGACGCGCCCTCTTCGTCGAGGTTGAGCTTGCTGTCGATGTGATCCATGTGATGCATCATCAAGTCCACTGCCAGCGTGGCATCCCGGGCTTCGATGGCATCGATCAACTGGGTGTGTTCGTCGTAGGAGCAGTGGGACCGGTTGCCGCTTTCGTACTGGGCGATGATCAGTGAAGTCTGGGACACCAGGCTGCGCTGGAAGCTGATCAGCGGGGCATTCCTGGCCGCCTCGGCCAGTTTGAGATGGAACTCACCCGACAGGCGGATGCCGGCGCCACGATCGCCACGGGAAAAACTGTCGCGTTCGTCGCTGACCATCTGGCGCAATTCGGCAAGCTGCTCGGCGGTAGCGTGCTGCACCGCCAGTTCGGTGATCGCCCGCTCCACCAGACGCCGGGCCATGAACACCTGGCGAGCCTCTTCGACACTCGGGCTGGCAACGACCGCGCCGCGATTAGGCCGCAACAACACCACCCCCTCATGGGCCAGACGCGACAACGCCCGGCGGATGATCGTGCGGCTGACCCCGAAAATCTCCCCCAGCGCCTCTTCGCTCAACTTTGTACCGGGCGCCAGTCGCTGTTCGAGGATGGCCTCGAAGATATGTGCATAGACGATATCGTCCTGGGTTCCGCTGCGGCCGGCTTTACCTGCTCGCGGTTGTTTCTTGAGGGGCTGCAACTGTTCGTTCATGGGCACTCGGGTCGGGAGAACTGCGGCGAATTGACCGTGACTGTAATACGGCACAGCGGATCGCTGGCAAGTATCGTGTAAAAAACACGGCGATTGTACACAACCTCTGATGGCAACACGACTGTACGGCTGTTTGCGGGCTTGGCTGTATTGCAATTGCTCACTGGGTTGAGTTTAGGCTTAAACCCTCAATCTGTGACACCTATGGCCTTGTTCCCACAGGTACATAATCTATCCAAGGATCCCCACTCACCATGACCGAAGTCACGACCGCGCCACTTCGCCCATTGGCCGATACCTCGCCCTCGGCCATCGTCGCCGGATTCATCGCCATGATGACCGGTTACACCAGTTCCCTGGTGTTGATGTTCCAGGCCGGCCAGGCGGCGGGGCTCACCAGCGGGCAGATTTCATCGTGGATCTGGGCGATCTCCATTGGCATGGCAGTGTGCTCCATCGGCCTGTCGTTGCGCTATCGCACGCCGGTCACCATCGCCTGGTCGACACCCGGCGCGGCACTGCTGATCACCAGCCTGGGCGGCGTGAGCTATGGCGAGGCCATTGGCGCCTACATCACCTGCGCGGCGCTGGTGACGATCTGCGGCCTGACCGGCAGCTTCGAGCGCTTGGTCAAGCGCATTCCGGCGTCGCTGGCGGCAGCGTTGCTGGCGGGCATCCTGTTCAAGATCGGCAGTGAGATTTTCGTCGCTGCCCAGCATCGTACCGGCCTGGTGCTGGGGATGTTCTTCACTTACCTGATCGTCAAGCGCCTGTCGCCTCGCTACGCGGTGCTGGCGGCGCTGCTGATCGGCACCGCGCTGTCAGGCCTGATGGGGTTGTTGGACTTCAGCGGCTTTGCCCTTGAAGTCGCCACACCGGTCTGGACCACGCCACACTTTTCCCTGGCCGCCACCATCAGCATCGGCATTCCGCTGTTCGTGGTGGCAATGACCTCGCAGAACATGCCGGGCATCGCCGTGCTCCGGGCCGACGGCTACCACGTACCGGCCTCGCCACTGATCACCTGCACCGGCATCGCCTCGCTGCTGCTGGCGCCGTTCGGCTCCCACGGTATCAACCTGGCGGCCATCAGCGCCGCCATCTGCACCGGCCCCCATGCTCACGAAGATCGCAACAAACGCTACACGGCAGCGGTCTGGTGCGGGATCTTCTACGGAATTGCCGGGGTATTCGGCGCCACTCTTGCGGCGTTGTTCGCGGCGCTGCCCAAGGAGCTGGTGTTGTCCATCGCGGCACTGGCGCTGTTCGGGTCGATCATCAACGGCTTGAGCATCGCCATGAGCGAAACCAGGGAACGGGAAGCGGCGCTGATCACCTTCATGGTCACGGCGTCGGGGCTGACGCTGTTTTCTGTCGGCTCGGCGTTCTGGGGGATTGTGGCGGGGGTGCTGACTTTGCTGATTCTGAATTGGCGCAGCGCCTGACAGTCTCTTAAAAGATTCGCGAGCAAGCCCGCTCCCACAGGGTTCGCAGGGACCCTGTGGGAGCGCGAAAGAGGCCGAGAGAGCAACCAACCTCAAAAGCCAGGCACAAAAAAACCGGCGCCCAATCGGGCTGCCGGTTCAGGACATCACGCCTTGGCGTTGATCGGCATGTCCGGGTGCCACACGTCGATCAGCGGGCTGACCGTCATGTTGGTCAGTTCGCTGCGGCCCTTGAGCCAGGCTTCAACGGCAGCACGTTGTTCTTCGGAAACCGAGCCACGCTTCTGCAGGCAAACCAGACCGTAGTCGTCGCCGCCGACGTAGCCCAGGCCATTGGCTTCCATGGCTTCTTTCAGGAAAGCGTCGAGGAAAGCGTCAATCGCCTCATCGTCCAGATCTTCTTTGAGATCCAGGTTCAGTTCGAAACCCAGCTCTTGAAACTCATCCACACACAGTTTTTTGCGCAGACGCCGGGAACGGTTAGTCGCCATTGGAACAATCCTCATCAGTAATAACGGCCGGCACTTTACCAGTTTGGTGCGACGATTGCCCGGTTGATCGGGTGTATCGGCCTACCGTCGGTAAAAAATTGCCTCATGAATGGGCTCAGGCACGGCCCATCCGGTGCGCCTTGGGGCATAATGCCGACACTTTCCTGACCGTTGAGGACGTTCATTTTTCATGTCCTCGTTTTTTCCCCTCGCCCGTAGGGTTTTATTACACATGATCAAATCTTTGCGTCCACTGCTCCTGGCCAGCCTTCTTCTTCCCCTGGCCCTCCCCGTTTCCACCAGCGCCGCTACGATTAACACCGCCCTGTCGCCCAATGTGCAGAAGGCCCTCAGGACCAGCAAGCTGCAAGACGACGCGCTGTCCCTGGTGATGGTGCCACTCAATGGCCCCGGCACCCCGACCCTCTACAACGCCGACGTCTCGGTCAACCCGGCCTCCACCATGAAACTGGTGACCACCTACGCCGCCCTGGAAATGCTTGGCCCCAATCACCAGTGGAAGACCGAGTTCTACACCGACGGCACCCTCAGCGGCGGGATCCTCAACGGCAATTTGTACCTCAAGGGTGGCGGCGACCCCAAACTGAACATGGAAAAGCTCTGGCTGCTGATGCGCGACTTGCGCGCCAACGGCGTACAACAGGTCACCGGTGACCTGGTGCTCGACCGCGGCTTCTTCATCCAGCCGCAACTGCCCGAGTTCAACGACGACGGCAACGATGAAAACAAGCCTTTCCTGGTCAAGCCCGACTCCCTGCTGGTCAACCTCAAGGCGCTGCGCTTCGTTGCCCGCAATGATGGCGGCCGGGTGTTGGTGTCGGTGGAGCCGCCGATTGCCAGCATCCACATCGATAACCAGGTCAAGGCGGTCAATTCCAAGCAATGCACCGGCGGCGTACGCTACAACCCGGTACCCCAGCCGGACGGCAGCGTGGCCGTGACGGTCGGCGGGCAGTTGGGCGATGGCTGCAGCTCCCAGACCTACCTGTCACTGCTGGACCACGCCACCTACACCGCTGGCGCGGTGCGGGCGATCTGGAAAGAACTGGGCGGCAGCATCCAGGGCAAGGACCGTCTGGCCGCCACCCCGAGCAACGCCAAGGTGCTGGCCCGGGCATTCTCGCCGGACCTGGCGGAGATCATCCGCGACATCAACAAGTACAGTAACAACACCATGGCTCAGCAGTTGTTCCTGAGCCTCGGTGCACAGTTCCGCAACGAAGCCGACGGTGACGACGCCAAGGCCGCGCAAAGGGTCGTGCGCCAATGGCTGGCCAAGAAAGGCATCACCGCACCGCACCTGGTGATGGAAAACGGCTCCGGCCTGTCCCGCGCCGAACGGGTCAGCGCCCGGGAAATGGCGGCGATGCTGCAAGCCGCCTGGCGCAGCCCCTATGCGGCCGAGTACATCAGTTCGATGCCGATTGTCGGCACCGACGGCACCATGCGCAAACGCCTCAAGACCACGGCCATGGCCGGCGAAGCCCACATCAAGACCGGCACCCTGAACACCGTGCGTGCCATCGCCGGGTTCAGCCGCGACGTCAACGGCAATACCTGGGCCGTGGTAGCGATCCTCAACGATCCGAAGCCATGGGGTGCTTCGTCGGTGCTGGACCAGGTGCTGCTGGACCTGTACCGCCAGCCGAAACTGCCGCAGACGGCTTCGGTGCTCTGATCCAGAACAAAAACTGATGTGGGGAGCGGGCTTGCTTGCGAAGGCGGTGTGACATTCAACACTTCCATTGCCTGATATGGCCCTTTCGCGAGCAAGCCCGCTCCCACATCAGGAGACATGTGGCGAGCGCAAACCTGCGAACTACCCCACCTGCATCTCGACCCGATCCCGTCCGGCCTGCTTCGCCGCGTACACCCCCGAGTCGGCCCGTAACAGCAGGGCATCCGCGCCTTCCCCGGCGCGCCAGCTGGCGATGCCGAAGCTGGCGGTGACCACGCCCACATCCTCGATCTCCGCCCCGCGCAGCCCCTCCCACAGCCCAATGGCCAAGGCATAGGCGCTTTCACCATCGGTGTCGGGACACAACACCACGAATTCTTCCCCACCCAGCCGACAGAAGACATCGGTACGCCGCAGACGCTGGGAAACGCGCAGGCAAACCGCCTGCAACACCCGGTCCCCCACGGCGTGGCCGTGCTGATCATTGATGCGCTTGAAGTGATCGATGTCGAGCATGATGACCGAAAGCTCCCCAGAACCGCGTTCGACCCGGGTCATTTCCGAGTTCAGGCGCTCCTGGAAATATCGCCGGTTGCGAATCCCGGTCAAGGCATCGGTCACGGACAATGCGCGCAACTCTTCTTCCACCCGCTTGAGATCGGAAATATCGGAGATATAGCCATGCCACAACACGCCACCGCCCGGCAGTTGCTCGGGTGTGGCCTCGCCACGCACCCAGCGCAGGCCACGCTGTGGCAGTTGCACCCGATATTCTTCGCGCCATGGGCTCAGGGTGTCGGCCGAGGCACGGATCGACGCTCGGACCCGCGCGTTGTCCAGTGAATGGATGCGGGAGAAAACAGCTTCGGCGTTCTGGACCAGCACGCTGGGCTCCAGCTCATAGATGTCACGAATGCCATCGCTGGCATAGATCACGCTGAAACGACCGTTGAAATCCATTTTGAACTGGTAGATGCCGCCAGGTACATGGGCACTGAGTTTCTTCAGCAGCAAGTCCCGGGCCGCCAGGGCCTCATGGACGCGCTTGCGTTCGGTGATGTCGATGCAAATCGCCAGGTGCCCGACCCAGAGCCCCTGGTCGTCGAGCACGGGCGTGGCCAGCATGTTCACGGTCAAGTGGCTGCCGTCACGCCGTACCAGGGTCCACTCCCGGGCCTGCTGGCCGCCCGCCTCGCCACCTTCGAGCAGCATCGCGTGACAGGTAGGAATCGGCTTGCCGAATCGGGCGCCAAGCTCTGCGGCCCGGGCCTGGAGCTCCCGCGGCACATGGAGGCTTTCGAGGGTCATGCTCTGCAGGACTTCGCAGCTTTGGTAGCCCAGCATCTGTTCGGCGCCGGCATTGAACGTGGTGATGACCCCACGCAGATCCGTGGCGATGATCGCGACCTGGGTCGCGGCATCCAGCACGCCGCGCAACTGGCTGTGGGTACCCCGCAGTTCCTGTTCCCGAGCGCGCAGTTCCTGGGTACGCTGCTCCACCAGAGTCAGGGCCCGTTGGCGCTGGCTGACCAGGACGTAGAGCAAGGCACTGAGCAGAAAACTGAGCAAACCGCCCAATACCACCAGACCCGACATCGCGGAGTGGTTGGTCGACAGGAACGTGCGACTGGGTCGTAGCTCTACCCGGTAATCATGCTCCGCCAGACGCAGCACACGGGTCGCCGCCAGATCACTGTCCCCGGGGAGCCCGGGGGACTCGAACAGCACCTCCTCCTGATCGGCATCGGACAGGTCCAGAACGCGCAT
Source organism: Pseudomonas sp. SJZ078 (assembly GCF_007828255.1). Classification (NCBI taxonomy): domain Bacteria; kingdom Pseudomonadati; phylum Pseudomonadota; class Gammaproteobacteria; order Pseudomonadales; family Pseudomonadaceae; genus Pseudomonas; species Pseudomonas sp. SJZ078. The sequence continues at coordinate 343,639 of NZ_VIUG01000003.1, forward strand.
CGAAAGGTTGTCATGGCTGGCCGACGGCAAGCCATCACCCACCAGTTGGCGCATGCTGATGGCCGCTACCACATAACCGAAAGGCTCCGTAGAGGGCCCCCGGGTGACCGGTGCCACCAGCAACACGCCACGGATAAAGGCAGGACCGACATCCACCAGATCCAATGGCTGCGATACCGCCAGGCTATTCTGGCGACGAGCACGCTCGAGCGCGGCGCGACGCAATGGATGGGAAAGCAGGTCGAAACCCAGCGTTGTCTCTTGGCAAGCCTGGCACTGCATATAGAGGATCGGCGCGTACTCGTCCCGTTCCGCAGCCTGCCGCAAACCGCCTGAATCGTCCGCTTCCCGGATGATGAAGGAGTTGACTCGCTTATTCCGTTCCCGTTGTTCGAATGCCTGCCGCTCGTCGCGAAGCACTCGTGGCGCCCAGGCAAAGGCCTGGGTACGCCGCAACAACGGTTCGGCGTAGCCATGGAATTCCTTTTCGGAAACCTCCACCGAGTTGGCAAAGAAACGCCGCAGGCTGTCGAGGCGCTGCTCCTGCTCCTGAAATCTTTCCTCGATACGGCTGAAGCGCTCTTCGGCTTGCAGTTCGAAGCGCTGGCGAAGTTGCTGGTTGAACAGGCTCATCATCGCCCAACTCAGCAAACCGGTCAGGAATATCCCGGCCAGCAACACCAGCGAAGCCACCAGCCAGGCCGATACATCTTCGCTGATAAAGCCCAGGATCCTGGGGCGCACCGGATGCAATGCCATAGACACAACTCGAAAAAGGGGCAGGCGTCGGTACAGCCCTGGCCACAGCCTCAGTTATAGCTATTAGCCATCACTTTGACCAGTCCTAAAATCGGCTGGAAGCCTTGATCTACAAGGCTCCGTGGATCCAATCGAGGATTTTCAACGAGCCATGATTTTCCAGGCACGGTGAATCTTGTTGTTGCGGACAAAGTCCGGATCGATGGTAGCGGCGGTGATTTCCTCCACCGCATAACGCTCGCCGAGATTGTCCTCGAGCTGGAACTTGCGGAAATTGTTGGAGAAATACAACACGCCACCCGGCGCCAGGCGAGCCATGGCCAGGTCCAGCAACTGGACGTGATCGCGCTGCACATCGAATACGCCTTCCATGCGCTTGGAGTTGGAGAAGGTCGGCGGGTCGATGAAAATCAGGTCATATTCGTCACGGCTGGCTTCAAGCCAGGCCATCACATCGCCCTGCTCCAGGCGGTTTTTGTCGGAAAAACCATTGAGCGACAGGTTGCGTCGCGCCCAGTCCAGGTAGGTTTTCGACAGATCGACGCTGGTGGTGCTGCGGGCTCCGCCCTTGGCGGCATGGACGCTGGCGGTCGCGGTGTAGCAGAACAGGTTGAGGAAGCGCTTGCCAGCCGCCTCCTTCTGGATCCGCAGGCGCATCGGCCGGTGATCGAGGAACAGCCCGGTATCCAGGTAGTCGGTCAGGTTGACCAGCAGCTTCACGCCACCTTCGTTGACCTCGGTGAACTTGCCCTGGGCGCTCTGGCGCTCGTATTGCCTGGTGCCGCTCTGGCGCTCGCGACGTTTGATCACGACGTGGCTCTTGTCGACATTCAGCGCCTGGGGAATGGCCGCCAGGGCATCGAACAACCGGGCCGAAGCCTTTTCCGGGTCAATGGATTTCGGCGCGGCATATTCCTGCACGTGCACCCAGTCGTGATAGAGGTCGATCGCCATGGAGTATTCCGGCATATCGGCGTCGTAGACCCGATAGCAGTCCACGCCTTCGCGCTTGACCCATTTGCCCAGTTGCTTGAGATTCTTTTGCAGGCGATTGGCGAACATCTGCCCGCCTTCGCTCAAGCGCGCCTGCTCGACCACAGGCGCGGGGGCCGGTGTCGGTTTGATCGGGTTGCCATTCTTGTTGTACTGGCGCTCTTGCGGTACCTCAGGCGCCTGTCCCTGCTCTTCCTGGTCAAGGCGGGCTTGCTCACGCTCGGCCTGACGCTGTTCCGGTGTGCGACGCTCGCCGGTGACGAACTGGTCCGGCAGTACCTTGATCAGCAGCAACTTGCACGGCAAGGCGCCGTTCCAGAAAGAATACTGCTTGTGGCTGCGGATACCCATGCGCTTGCCCAGGTCCGGAGCGCCGGTGAATACCGCAGCCTCCCAGTTCAGGCACGCCTGGCGCAGGCGCTCACCGAGGTTCTGGTAGAGGTAAAGCAGGCTGGCCTCATCGCCCAGACGCTCGCCGTACGGTGGGTTGCAGATCACCAGGCCTTTCTGGTTCTGGTCCGGACGCGGCTCGAACGTGGCGACCTCACCTTGATAGATCTTGATCCACTCGCTCAGGCCGGCACGCTCGACGTTGTTGCGACCTGGCTGGATCAGCCGTGGGTCGGCTTCATAACCGCGAATCCACAGGGGTGGCTTGGCCAGCCCGGCGGCGGCGCGGGCGGTGGCTTCTTCGTGGAGTTTCTTCCACAGCGCCGGCACGTGGCCCAGCCATGCGGTGAAACCCCATTGCTGGCGACGCAGGTTCGGCGCCATATCGGTGGCAATCATGCCCGCTTCCACCAGGAAGGTGCCGACGCCGCACATCGGGTCGGCCAGGGCGCCGCCTTCGGCGGCAATGCGCGGCCAGCCGGCACGGATCAGGACAGCGGCGGCGAGGTTTTCCTTCAGTGGCGCGGCACCTTGCTGCAGGCGATAACCACGCTGGTGCAGGCTGTGACCGGACAGGTCCAGGGAGAGGATCGCTTCGCCGCGGTCCAGGCGCAGGTGGATACGCAGGTCCGGGTTGAGCTTGTCGATGGTGGGTCGCTCGCCAGAGGGAGTGCGCAGCTTGTCGACGATGGCGTCCTTGACCTTCAAGGCGCCGAAGTGAGTGTTGTCGATGCCGGAGCCGTGGCCGCTGAACTCGACCGCCAGGGTGCCATCGGCCAGCATGTGATCCTGCCAATCGACGTCCAGCACGCCGTGGTACAGGTCCTCGGCGTTTTTCATGGGAAAACGCTTGAGCACCAGCAACACGCGATTGGCCAGGCGTGACCACAGGCACAGGCGATAGGCCGTTTCCATGTCGGCCACGCCGCGAACGGCCGAGGTGTGTTCGCGCGCCTCTTCAAGGCCAAGCCCGATGGCTTCCTCGAGTAGCAGGCCTTCGAGGCCCTTGGGGCAGGTGAGGAAGAGTTCGAAACGATCGGACATGGGGAGTTCCAGAGCCTTTGGCTAGTGGACCGGGGCAACGCATTGCCGGGTCAGGTTCAATCAGGTGCTTTTCTAAAAGAGCACCCGGTGGCACGAAAGTGTGCCGTGCCACCCTCGCCGCTCAGGTTAAAAGAGCTTAGATGCGAGGGCAGATAAAAAATTCGGTGTAACAAACTGATGAAAAGTCACCCCTTTCGTCGAATAGTACCCGAGTGCAACAGGGGGACATTCTCATCCGGGAAAAGGCAGCGCCTTTCAACGCAGGGCCGATCATACAGGGGTCTTGCTGAAAAGCGGACGCTGAACACACTGTTACTTATCGCCCTAACCTCTTTAATGTTACGTGCTTATGACAAAACGATCATTCCATCCATGTGACGCTTTGGTTAGAACTCAACACAGGTTGACGCCACAACGGCGCCAACACCTTGGCTCGTCACGCCGGCAACGAGCCACCAACGGCAGAATGATTCTGCCCCGGCCTCAACAGAGGCCGACGCGAAGTAACAGTCAACAAGTGAGGGCAATACCCTATGAGAAGACTTAAGCGTGATCCGTTGGAAAGAGCATTTTTACGCGGTTACCAATATGGTGTTGGTGGTAAATCCCGTGAGCTTTGCCCCTTTACTCTACCGTCGGTACGTCAAGCCTGGATCAATGGCTGGCGAGAAGGACGCGGCGACAACTGGGACGGTATGACCGGCACTGCGGGTATCCACAGACTCAACGAACTTCACGCCGTCGGCTGACACAGGGCTCAATACTCAGGAACTCGACAATTTCGTTCCACACATAACGATTTAACCACGCGCGTCCCATCCGGACGGCGGGCTACGGCCCAGGGGCTCCTTTGAGGAGCCCTTTTTAATGGGCGGGTTACGTATCGGTGTGTGTGACCTGCTCAGAATTCAAGTTGCGAACACTCTTGTGGCGAGGGGATTTATCCCCTCGCCACAGAGAAACATCTGCCAGCCGCGAAATCAGCCCAACGCCGCAATCGCATCCACCGACTCACGAATCAACGCCGGCCCCTTGTAGATGAAGCCCGAATAAATCTGCACCAGGCTTGCCCCTGCGGTGATCTTCTCGGCGGCATGCCGTCCTTCGGTGACCCCACCCGCAGCGATGATCGGCAAGCGTCCCGCCAGCTCCCCAGCCAGCACCTTCACCGTGTGGGTGCTCTTGTCACGTACCGGCGCGCCGGACAATCCTCCCGCTTCGTCACCGTGCTCCAGCCCTTCGACGCCTTCGCGGCCCAGCGTGGTGTTGGTGGCGATTACCGCATCCATACCTGTCTCGACCAGGGCCTGGGCCACTTGGGCGGTTTCTTCGTCGGTCATGTCCGGCGCGATCTTGATCGCCAACGGCACATGCCGGCCATGGGTCACCGCCAGCTCGGCACGGCGCCTGGCCAGGTCGGCCAGTAGTTGCTTGAGGGAGTCACCGAACTGCAGGCTGCGCAGCCCCGGAGTGTTCGGGGAGCTGACGTTGACGGTGACATAGCTGGCATGGGCGTAGACCTTGTCCAGGCATATCAGGTAATCGTCGACGGCACGGTCCACCGGCGTGTCGAAGTTCTTGCCGATATTGATGCCCAGCACGCCTTCGTATTTGGCGGCAGCCACGCGGGCCAGCAGGTTGTCCACTCCCAGGTTGTTGAAGCCCATACGGTTGATGATCGCCTCGGCTTGCGGCAGGCGAAACAGCCGTGGCTTGGGGTTGCCCGGCTGTGGCCGTGGCGTGACGGTGCCGATTTCCACGAAGCCGAACCCCAATTGCGCGAAGCCGTCGATGGCCGCGCCGTTCTTGTCCAGGCCCGCCGCCAACCCGACCGGGTTGGGGAATTGCAGGCCCATCACATTCACTGGCAACGATGCCGGCGCCTTGCACAACAGACCATTGAGGCCCAAACGTCCGCCCGCGCCGATCAGGTCCAGGGACAGATCGTGGGAGGTTTCCGGGGAGAGTTTGAACAGCAGTTCACGGGCCAGGGTGTACATGGGCGGCTTTGACTCGGGCGACGAAATGAGGCGGCGATTATAGCCGCGCAACGGCGGTTCAAGCGAGGCGCCTGCACAAAACAGCGCCGATGGCATATGCCTTGCACCCCTTTGGTCATCGACGCTCATGCCAACGATGGAATGAGTGCCACACTGTTTGAAGGACAACGGCGTCGTCATCCGGCCTTGCTCTGGCATTCGTCCGGGTACGGCGCTTTTTTATGTGGAAGGTGATGCCCCGATGAATGAAATTCCAGCCCACCCCCTGGCTTGGGTCAATGGCAGCGACGCCCCGGAAAAGAGCGCGATCGACCTGGGTTTCATGGCCTTGAGTGATTGCGCCCCGATCGTGGTGGCAGCCACCCAGGGCTTCGCCCAACCCTACGGCCTGACCTTGAACCTCAAGCGCCAGACCTCCTGGGCCAACCTGCGGGACAAGCTGGTCAGCGGTGAAATCGATGCAGCCCATAGCCTGTACGGCCTGATCTACGCCGTGCACCTGGGCATCGGCGGTGTCGCGCCGACCGACATGGCGGTGCTGATGGGGCTGAACCAGAACGGCCAGAGCATCAATCTCTCCCACGGTTTGCAGGCAATGGGCGTGACCAGTCCTGAGGCACTGGAGCGCCATGTGCACCAAACTCGCTCGAAACTGACTTTTGCCCAGACATTCCCTACCGGCACCCACGCGATGTGGCTTTATTACTGGCTCGCCGCACAAGGCATCCACCCCTTGTCGGATGTCGACAGCGTGGTGGTACCGCCACCGCAGATGATTGCGCACTTGCAGGCCGGGCGTATCGACGGGCTATGTGTCGGCGAACCCTGGTGCGCCAGCGCGGTGAAACAGAACCTCGGCTTCACCCTGGCGACGACCCAGACCATCTGGCCCGATCACCCGGAAAAAGTCCTGGGCTGTACCCGCGCGTTCGTCGAGCAGTACCCCAATACGGCGCGAGCGTTGGTGATGGCGATCCTCGAGGCCAGCCGTTTCATCGAACAGAGCACCGAGAACCGTCGCAGCACCGCACAACTGCTGAGCGCCCCCGAATATCTCGACGCGCCGCTGGACTGCATCGAACCCCGCCTGCTGGGTACCTATGCCGATGGCCTGGGCAACAGCTGGCAGGATCCCCACGCCATGCGCTTCCATGGCAACGGCGAGGTGAACGTGCCCTACCTGTCCGACGGCATGTGGTTCATGACCCAATTCCGGCGCTGGGGCCTGTTGCGAGAAGACCCGGACTACCTGACCGTGGCGCAGGAGGTCCAGCAACTCGAGCTGTATCGCCAGGCGTGCGCGGCGCTGGGCATCTCAACCACCTTCCAGGCCATGCGCAGCAGCCAGTTGATCGACGGCACCCTGTGGGACGGCTCGGATCCGGCCGGGTATGCCCGCAGTTTCAAACTGCACGCCTTGAGCGATGCGGCTCCCCTTCTCGCCAGCCGCTGACAGGAGCCCGACCATGCTGCGTATCCTGCTGATCAACGACACCGCGAAAAAAGTCGGCCGCCTCAAGGCCGCCCTGGTGGAAGCCGGGTTCGACGTCATTGACGAGTCCGGCCTGACCATCGACCTGCCGGAACGCGTCGAAACAGTGCGTCCGGACGTGATCCTGATCGATACCGAGTCACCCGGACGGGACGTCATGGAACAAGTGGTGCTGGTCAGTCGCGACCAGCCACGACCGATCGTCATGTTCACCGACGAGCACGACCCGGATGTGATGCGCCAGGCGATCAAGTCAGGGGTGAGTGCCTATATCGTCGAAGGCATCCATGCCGCGCGCCTGCAACCGATCCTGGACGTGGCCATGGCCCGCTTTGAAAGCGACCAGGCCCTGCGCGCGCAGCTCCTGGCCCGAGACCAGCAACTGGCCGAACGCAAGCGCATCGAACTGGCCAAGGGCATGCTGATGAAGATGAAGGATTGCAACGAAGAGCAGGCCTACACTCTGATGCGCCGCCAGGCCATGAGCCGCCAGCAGAAGCTGATCCAGGTGGCGGAGCAGATCATTGCGATGAATGAGTTGCTGGGCTGACGCCCTCGCGGCACCTGGCCCGGCGTCATCGCGAGCAGGCTCGCTCCCACAGGTTCTGTAGCCACTGAAGCTCCATTGTGGGAGCGGGCTTGCTCGCGAAAGCGATTCACCGTCCAACATTAATGTCGACTGAGCCACCGTCTTCGCGAGCAAGCCCGCTCCCACAGGTTGCATGCCCCCCCTGAAAATCCAATGTGGGAGCGATTGCTCGCGATAGCCCTTACGCCAATCCCTCCTGTTGGCACAGATCTCGCTTAAGCAACCCCACAGGTAACCAACGGCGGTTGCCCCACCTACGACAAAGACGTCGCACACCCTGCTCGCCCACTGGCGATTCGGGTTGCGGCGTTTTTTTGCTTTGGCCCCACCGTCCGGGGTCGGTGGGGTCGCCGTCGCGGCGCACCACTTCGAAGCACTGACTTTTTTCGAGACTTTCACAGCTGAGGTGCGCGATGAATTCAAGCTTCTGGAAATCCGGCCACACCCCGACCCTGTTCGCGGCCTTTCTCTACTTCGATCTGAGCTTCATGGTCTGGTACCTGCTCGGTCCACTGGCGGTGCAGATCTCCGCCGATTTGCACCTGACCACTCAACAACGCGGCCTGATGGTGGCAACGCCGATCCTGGCCGGCGCCGTGCTGCGCCTGTTCATGGGCCTGCTGGCCGACCGGATTTCGCCAAAGACCGCCGGCATGGTCGGCCAGGTGATCGTGATCGGCGCGCTGTTCTGCGCCTGGAAGCTGGGGATCCACAGCTACGAACAGGCACTGCTGTTGGGCCTGTTCCTGGGCATGGCCGGTGCGTCGTTTGCCGTCGCCCTGCCATTGGCGTCCCAGTGGTATCCGCCGCAACATCAGGGCAAAGCCATGGGCATTGCCGGTGCCGGTAACTCGGGCACCGTATTCGCCGCGATCATCGCGCCAGTGATGGCCGCCGCCTTCGGCTGGGGCAACGTGTTCGGTTTCGCGCTGATCCCGCTGGTCCTGACCCTGGTCATCTTCACCTGGCTGGCCAAAAACGCTCCCGAGCGGCCGAAAGCCAAATCCATGGCCGATTACCTCAAGGCCCTGGGTGACCGTGACAGCTGGTGGTTCATGTTCTTCTACAGCGTAACCTTCGGCGGCTTCATCGGCCTGGCCAGCGCCCTGCCCGGCTACTTCAACGACCAGTACAGCCTGAGTCCCGTGACCGCCGGCTACTACACCGCGGCCTGCGTCTTCGGCGGCAGCCTGATGCGGCCGTTGGGCGGCGCCCTGGCGGATCGTTTCGGCGGCATCCGCACCTTGCTGGGCATGTACACCGTGGCGGCCATCTGCATCGCGGCGGTGGGCTTCAACCTGCCCAACTCCTACGCGGCACTGGCACTGTTCGTCTGCACCATGCTCGGTCTCGGCGCGGGTAACGGCGCCGTGTTCCAACTGGTGCCACAACGTTTCCGCCGCGAAATCGGCGTGATGACCGGGTTGATCGGCATGGCCGGCGGCATCGGTGGCTTCGCCCTCGCGGCGGGCATGGGCGCGATCAAGCAAAGCACCGGCAGCTACCAATTGGCGCTGTGGTTGTTCGCCAGCTTGGGCGTGCTGGCCTGGTTCGGCCTGCACGGCGTCAAGCGTCGCTGGAGAACCACCTGGGGCTCGGCAGCCGTCACTGCGGCTCGGGTATAAACAGCAGCCATGAGTCTGCAACTGAGTTTCGCCGAAGCCACGGCCATCGGCCCGCGGGAGGAAAACCAGGACGCCCTGCGCCTGGTTACCCCGGCTCCGGCCCTGGCCGCCAGCAAAGGCTACCTGTTCGCCATTGCCGACGGCGTAAGCCAATGCGCCGACGGCGGGCTGGCCGCCCGTTCGACCTTGCAGGCCCTGGCCCTGGACTATTACTCCACGCCGCAAACCTGGGGCGTGGCCCAGGCGCTGGACCGGCTGTTGCTGGCACAGAATCGCTGGTTGCAGGCCAACGGTGGCGGGCAGCCGCTACTCACCACCGTCAGTGCCCTGGTGCTGCGTGGCCGGCGCTTCACCCTCGCCCACGTCGGCGATTGCCGGGTCTACCGCTGGCATGCCGATCATCTGCAACGGGTCAGCGAGGATCACGTCTGGGAGCAGCAAGGCATGCAACATGTGCTCAAGCGCGCCCTGGGGCTGGATCAACATCTGGTCCTGGACTTCCTCGACGGCGAACTGCGCACAGAAGAAACCTTCGTGCTGCTCAGCGACGGCGTCTGGGCGGTCCTGGGGGACACGGCCATTGCCGGCATCCTTCGGGACCAGCCGGACCTGAAACTCGCCGCCCAGACACTGATCAACGCCGCGCACCTGGCCGGTAGCCAGGACAACGCCAGCGCCTTGCTGGTACGGGTCGATGCGCTGGGCGAAGCGAGCATCGGCGATGCGCTGATCCAGCTGCAGCAATGGCCGCTGCCCCCAGCCCTGAAACCGGGCCAGGCGTTCGAGGGCTGGCAGGTCGAAGGGCTGCTCGGCCAGAGCCAGCAATCGCTGCTCTACCGGGTATACGACGTCCAGGGCCAGCCATGGCTGCTGAAAACCCTGCCGGTGCAGCTACGGGACGACAGCCGCGCCGGGCAGGCACTGCTGTCGGAAGAATGGTTTCTCAAGCGGGTCGCCGGCAGGCAGTTTCCGGAAGTCCACGGCGTTCCCCAGCGCCAGCACCTGTATTACGTGATGCGCGAATATCCGGGCATGACCCTGGCCGAGCTGTTCCACCAGTCCGGCGCCTTGCCCTTGGCGCAATGGCTGGACCTGGCGCAACGGCTGGTGCGGGCGGTGGGGTTGCTGCATCGACGGCAGATCTACCACCGCGACATCAAGCCGGAAAACCTGCACCTGGGGGACGATGGCGAACTGCGGTTATTGGATTTCGGGCTGGCGTACTGCCCCGGCTTGTCCGAAGACCAGGCCAACGTGTTGCCGGGCACACCCAGCTATATCGCACCGGAAGCCTTCGGCGGTGTCGCACCGACGGCGCAACAGGACCTGTATGCCGTCGGGGTGACCCTGTATTTCCTGCTGACAGGGCATTATCCCTACGGCGAAGTCGAGGCCTTCCAGCGACCGCGCTTTGGCGTGCCAGTCAGCGCCAGCCGCTATCGGCCGGACCTGCCCGAATGGCTCGGCCAAAGCCTGGAGCGCGCCGTTGCAGCGGATCCGCACGAGCGCTTTGAAACCGCCGAGGAATGGTTGCTGTTGCTGGAACAGGGCGAGCGCCGCAGCTTGAGCATCAGGCCCCGGCCATTGTTGGAGCGCGAACCGTTGAAGGTCTGGCGGACCTTGGCGTTGGTGTCGTTGGTGGTGAATATCGTGCTGCTGTTTCTGGTGTTCCACAGCTGAGATCCGGTTGCGCCCATCGCGAGCAGGCTCGCTCCCACAAGGGTCTGCTGTGTACACCTACCTTGTGCGCGCCTTCGATCCATTGTGGGAGCGAGCCTGCTCGCGATGGCGGCCTCTCGGCCAACTCCCCTCTCTCGCCCCACGCGCCATTACCGTGCAACACGCTTTGATTCAGTGCAATAACTCCCCCTCCAGCGCGCGCAGCCGCCGTCACACCCAATAAAACCGTGCCACGAAGCCACTTGGCACAACCACTGCATAACCTCTCTCACCATACATAAAGCAACGCCTCCAACGATGAAGGCGGTGCTTCCCGAGAGAACGGGACCAGGACAAAGGCGTCCTCGCTAGCACACTAGCGGGACGCCTTTTTTTGTTTTCGAAAAATTGCCGAGCCAGTCCGATCACCGTGATGAAACGTGACGAAACCGGGCCTGGGCTTGCGGAGAACCCTGATGAAAAAACTCAAACTGGTGATGATCGGCAATGGCATGGCCGGGGTTCGAACCCTCGAGGAGTTGCTCAAGCTGAGCAATGAGCTGTACGACATCACGGTGTTCGGCGCCGAGCCCCACACCAACTACAACCGCATCCTGCTTTCCCCCGTGCTCGCTGGCGAGCAGACCTTCGAAGACATCGTTCTCAACGATCTGAGCTGGTACCAGGACAACCACATCAACCTGCTGCTTAACCGCAAGGTCGTGGAGATCGACCGGATCAAGCGTCGGGTCATCGCCGAAGACGGCACCGAGGCCGAGTACGATCGCCTGCTGATCGCCACCGGTTCCACGCCATTCATCCTGCCGATTCCCGGCCACACGCTCGACGGCGTCATCGGCTATCGCGACATCGCCGACACCCAGGCGATGATCGAAACCGCCAGGACCCACAAGCACGCCGTGGTGATCGGCGGCGGCCTGCTGGGCCTGGAAGCCGCCAATGGTTTGAAGCTGCGGGGCATGGACGTGACCGTGGTGCACCTCGGTGAATGGTTGTTGGAACGGCAGTTGGACAAGACCAGCGGCCAATTACTGCAAACCGCCCTGGAAGACCGTGGCCTGAAATTTCGCCTCAACGAGCAGACCCAGGCCCTCCACGACGCCGGCAATGGCCGGGTCGGTTCGGTGCAGTTCAAGAACGGCGACGTCATTCCCGCTGATCTGGTGGTGATGGCTGCCGGCATCCGCCCCAACGTCGAACTCGCGGAAAAAGCCGGCATCCCATGCAGCCGCGGGATCCTGGTCAACGACACCATGCAGACCTATGACCCGCGCATCTACGCCATCGGCGAGTGCGCCAACCACCGCGGCACCGCCTACGGCTTGGTGGCCCCGCTGTTCGAACAGGCCAAGGTCTGCGCCAATCACCTCGCACAACTGGGTTTTGCCACCTATAAAGGCTCGGTGACCTCGACCAAGCTCAAGGTGACCGGCATCGACCTGTTCTCCGCCGGCGACTTCATGGGCGGCGAAGGCACCGAGACCATCACCCTCTCCGACCCCATCGGCGGCGTCTACAAGAAACTGGTGATCAAGGATGACGTGCTGGTCGGCGCCTGCCTGTACGGCGATACAGCAGATGGCGGCTGGTACTTCCGCCAGATCCGTGAGAACGCCGCCATCGGCGAAATCCGCGATCACCTGATGTTCGGTGAAAATGCCTTGGGCGACGTCGGCCATCAGGGCCAGGACAAAGCCATGAACATGGCCGATTCCGCTGAAGTCTGCGGTTGCAACGGCGTGTGCAAGGGCACCATCGTCAAGGCGATTCAGGAGCACGGCCTGTTCAGCGTCGATGACGTGAAAAAACACACCAAGGCCGCCAGCTCCTGTGGTTCCTGCGCCGGTCTGGTCGAACAGATCCTCATCAACACCGTCGGCGGCGCGGCCGACGTCAAGCCGAAAAGCGAAAAAGCCATCTGCGGCTGCAGCGACCTCAACCACGGCCAAATCCGTCAGGCGATCCGCGACGAGCACCTGCTGACCATCGCCGGCACCATGAACTACCTGAACTGGCGCACCCCGAACGGCTGCGCCACCTGCCGCCCGGCACTGAACTACTACCTGATTTCCACCTGGCCTGGCGAAGCCCACGACGATCCGCAATCCCGGCTGATCAACGAACGTGCCCACGCCAACATCCAGAAGGATGGCACCTACTCGGTCGTCCCGCGGATGTGGGGCGGCGTGACCACGCCGTCGGAGCTGCGGCGCATTGCCGACGTGGCTGACAAATACAGTGTGCCGATGGTCAAGGTCACCGGCGGGCAGCGCATCGACTTGCTGGGCATCAAGAAGCAGGATCTGCCCGGCGTCTGGGCAGACCTCGATATGCCGTCCGGCCATGCCTATGGCAAATCCATCCGCACCGTGAAAACCTGCGTGGGCAGCGAGTTCTGTCGCTTTGGTACGCAGAACTCCACGCAACTGGGCATCGAACTGGAACACGACCTGTTCAACATGTGGTCGCCGCACAAGGTGAAGCTGGCCGTCTCCGGTTGCCCTCGCAACTGCTCGGAAGCCGGCATCAAGGACGTGGGCATTATCGGTGTCGATTCCGGCTGGGAGATGTACATCGGCGGCAATGGCGGGATCAAGACCGAAGTCGCCGAGTTCTTCGTCAAGCTCAAGACCGCCGAGCAAGTGCGCGAATACAACGGTGCCTTCCTGCAGCTGTACCGCGAAGAAGCCTTCTACCTCGAGCGCACCGTGCATTACATGCAGCGGGTCGGCATGGAGCACATCAAGAAAGCCGTGCTCGAAGACCCGGCGCGGCGCAAGGCCCTTCACGAGCGCCTGAAGTTTTCCCTGTCGCTGGAACAGGACCCGTGGAAACAACGCCTGGAACAGCCTCAGTTGAAGAAAGAGTTCGAGGTCATCCCCGTGAAAAACCTGGAGGTGCCGGCATGAACTGGCTGGATATCTGCGCACTGGAAGACATCAATGCCCTGGGCTCGCGCATCATCAATGGCCCGAAGGGCGATATCGCGATTTTTCGTACCAGCGACGATGAAGTGTTCGCACTCGATGACCGCTGCCCGCACAAGGGTGGTCCGTTATCCCAGGGCTTGATCTACGGCAAGCGCGTGGCCTGCCCGCTGCACAATTGGCAGATCGACCTGGAAACCGGCCAGGCCCAGGCGCCGGATGTGGGTTGTGCCCATCATCATTCGGCACGGGTCGAGAACGGCCGGGTGCTGTTGGCGCTAAGGGACGCAAGCTGATGAACCGCCAGACCACTGCCTCGACCTGCTGTTACTGCGGGGTCGGTTGCGGCGTGCTGATCGAACATGACGACGAGCGCATCCTCGGCGTCAGTGGCGATCCCACCCATCCGGCCAATTTCGGCAAACTGTGCAGCAAGGGCTCGACCCTGCACCTGACCGGCGACCTCGCAGCTCGGGCCCTGTACCCCGAGCTGCGCCTGGGCAAAGGCCTGGCCCGCGCCCGCACCGACTGGGACAGCGCCCTGGAACACGCCGCCAGCGTATTCGCCGAAACCATCGCCGAACACGGTCCCGACAGCGTGGCGTTCTACATCTCCGGCCAGTTGCTGACCGAGGACTACTACGCCTTCAACAAACTCGCCCGGGCATTGGTGGGCACCAACAACATCGACAGCAATTCCCGGCTGTGCATGTCCTCCGCCGTGGTGGGTTACAAGCGCAGCCTCGGCGCCGACGCCCCGCCCTGCAGCTATGAAGACCTGGAATTGAGCGACTGTGTGATGATCGTCGGCAGTAACATGGCCTACGCCCATCCCATCCTCTTTCGCCGCCTCGAAGAGGCCAAATCCCGCCGGCCGCAGATGAAAATCATCGTCATCGACCCGCGGCGCACCGACACCTGCGACTTGGCGGACCTGCACCTGGCGATCCTTCCGGGCACCGATGTCGCCTTGTTCCATGGGATTTTGCACCTGCTGCTGTGGGAAGACTGGGTCGACCGCGACTTCATCAAGGCCCACACCGAAGGCCTGGCGGACCTGAAGAACCTGGTGCGCGATTACACCCCAGCGATGGTCGCCCAGCTGTGCGGCATCAGCGTCGAGCAACTGAACGAGTGCGCCGAATGGGTCGGCACCTCGCCAAGCTTTCTGTCGTTGTGGTGCATGGGCCTGAACCAGTCCACCGCCGGCAGCGCCAAGAACAGTGCCTTGATCAACCTGCACCTGGCCACCGGACAGATCGGTCGCCCGGGTGCCGGGCCCTTCTCGCTGACTGGCCAGCCCAACGCCATGGGCGGGCGGGAAACCGGCAGTCTGTCGAACCTGCTGCCAGGCCACCGCGAAGCCGCCAACCCGGAGCATCGCGCCGAAGTCGCCGAATACTGGGGCGTCGAGCAACTGCCCGCCAGTCCCGGCTTGAGCGCCATCGAGTTGTTCGAGCAGGTGCGCAACGGCAAGATCAAGGCCTTGTGGATCGCCTGCACCAACCCGGCTCAATCGATGCCGGACCAGACAGCGCTCCGGGCGGCCCTGCAGGCCTGCCCATTCGTGGTGCTGCAAGAGGCCTTCCGCACCACCGAGACCGCCGGGTTTGCCGACCTGCTGTTGCCAGCGGCCAGTTGGGGCGAAAAGGAAGGTTCGGTGACCAACTCCGAACGACGCATTTCCCACGTCCGCCGAGCCATCGGCGCACCGGGCGAAGCACGACCAGACTGGGCCATTACGGTGGATTTCGCACAACGTCTGGAGAAACGTCTGCGGCCGGGCCAGCCCAGCCTGTTCGCCTTCGACACACCTGCGCAGTTGTTCGACGAATACAAGCAATTGACCCGCGGACAGGATCTCGACCTGTCCGGCATCAGCCATGAACTGATCGATCAGCTTGGCCCCCAGCAATGGCCATTCCCGGACGGCGCCACGGTCGGAACGGCCCGCCTGTACGTCGATGGGATTTTCCCCACCGACAACGGCCGTGCGCGGTTCGTCGCCGAACCGTATCGCGCCGCCAGGGAACTGCGTGACGCCCGTTACCCGTTGACCCTCAACACCGGCCGCCTGCGGGATCAGTGGCACGGCATGAGCCGTACCGGCACCGCCGCGCGGTTGTTCGGGCACGTGAACGAAGCCGTACTCAGCCTGCACCCCGACGAGCTGCAGCGCCAGCGCCTGCAAGCGGGCGACCTGGTCAGCCTCAAGAGCCGTCGCGGCAGCGTGATCGTGGCTGTGGACAGCGACGACAGCGTGCGCCCCGGCCAGGCGTTCCTGCCCATGCACTGGGGTGATCGATTCCTCAAAGGCGGCGTGAATACTCTGACTCAACCGGCTTTCGACCCACTGTCGAAACAACCGGAACTCAAGCACAGCGGCGTGCGCCTGGAGCCGGTAAACCTGCCTTGGCAGCTTTTCGCCTTGATCGAAGGCGATGTTCAACAGCATCTTGAGACCTTGCGTCCGCTGTGCGAGGCGTTTGCCTATGTCAGCCTGAGCCTGACTGGCCGTGAACGTCCCGCGCTGCTGATTCGCGCCGCCAGCACCGAAGCGCCTGACCCCGCACTGCTACAAGCGATCGACGAACAACTGGAACTGATCGACGGGCCGGTGTTGGCCTACGACGATCCCCGTCGCGCCATCGGTAAACGGGTGCGGATCGAAAACGGCCGTATCACCGCCATCCGTCTGGCCGGCGAAACCCTCGCCCGCCATTGGTTGCAGAACCTGTGGCAGGAGGGTCGTGCCGACGAGCAACTGCGCCGTTGGTTGTTGGCGCCGTTAAGTGCGCCACCGGGCAACGCTGGCGCAACGGCAGGCGGCAGCAAGACCTTGTGCAACTGCCTGAACGTCAGCCAGCGTGCGATCTGCGCCGGCATTGAACGAGGGCTGGATCTGCAAGGGCTGAAACAGGAACTGGGCTGTGGTACGCAATGCGGCTCCTGCGTCCCGGAAATCAAGCGCCTGCTGGTTGCCACTGCGCAACCGATGGCCGCTCTCTCGTGAGGAAAACACTATGAACGCAAAAGTCTGGCTGGTGGGTGCGGGTCCTGGCGACCCCGAATTGCTGACCCTCAAGGCCGTGCGCGCCCTGCGCGAAGCCGACGTGGTGTTGATCGACGATCTGGTCAACGAGGCGGTGCTGGAACATTGTTGCGGTGCGCGCATCATCGCGGTAGGCAAGCGCGGCGGCTGCCGCTCCACGCCACAAGCCTTCATCCATCGGCTGATGCTGCGCTATGCGCGCCAAGGCAGATGCGTGGTCCGCCTCAAGGGCGGCGACCCGTGCATCTTTGGCCGAGGCGGCGAAGAGGCGCAATGGCTGCGCGAGCATGGCATCGAAGTGGAGCTGGTCAATGGCATCACGGCCGGGCTGGCGGGAGCGACCCAGTGCAATATTCCCTTGACCTTGCGCGGCATTGCCCGGGGCGTAACGCTGGTCACTGCCCACACCCAGGACGGCAGCAGCCTGAACTGGCAAGCCCTGGCGCAAAGCGGGACGACCCTGGTGGTGTATATGGGGGTGGCGAAACTGAGCGAGATCCGCGAGCAACTGCTGGCCGGTGGCCTGGCAGCGGATACCCCCGTAGCCATGATCGAGAATGCCTCCCTGCCTCATCAACGAGACTGCCGTAGCGATCTGGCTTCGATGGAGGCCGACGCAGGTGCGTTTCAACTCAAGAGCCCGGCGATCCTGGTTATCGGTGCAGTGGCAAGCGCCACCGAACTGGCGCAACCTGCCTGGCTTCAAGCCATTGCCCTATAACCCTTTCCCCACAGGCATTTTTCTTTTTCATAAATCGCAGACAAAGAAAAGCCCGGCATAAGCCGTAATGCTGTTCACTTAAGCGGAGCGGCCTTACGATCTACCGGATACCGAGTTTTGGAAATCTTCACTGTCCTCGGCCGCCCTGGCCTTGGACGGT